>CAKRON010000118.1 GCA_934373455.1 uncultured Marvinbryantia sp. | reverse complement strand
GGATGTTATGCCTGTAATTAACAAGATAGATCTTCCAAGTGCAGATCCACAGAGAGTCATCAATGAGATTGAAGATGTGATTGGAATTGAAGCCCAGGACGCACCACAGATCTCAGCGAAGACCGGATTAAATGTAGATCAGGTACTGGAGCAGATTGTAGAAAAGATACCTGCGCCTGACGGAGATCCAAAAGCACCGCTTCAGGCATTGATTTTTGACTCCGTGTATGATTCTTATAAAGGAGTTATTATTTTCTGCCGTATCAAAGAGGGAACGGTTCGTAAAGGAACCACAATTCGTATGATGGCGACCGGTGCAGAGGCGGATGTAGTGGAAGTAGGATATTTTGGACCGGGACAGTTTATTCCATGTGAGGAACTGAGTGCCGGTATGGTAGGATATATCACAGCCAGTCTGAAGAACGTAAAAGATACCAGAGTCGGAGATACTGTGACAAATGCAGAAGAACCATGCGCCCAGCCACTCCCTGGATATAAGAAGGTAAATCCTATGGTATACTGTGGATTATATCCTGCAGACGGAGCAAAGTATCCGGATTTGAGAGATGCACTGGAGAAGCTTCAGTTAAATGATGCAGCGCTGCAGTTTGAACCAGAGACCTCCCTTGCGCTGGGATTTGGTTTCCGATGTGGATTCCTAGGTCTGCTTCATCTTGAGATTATTCAGGAACGTCTGGAGCGAGAGTATAATCTGGATCTGGTAACGACAGCACCAAGTGTTATCTATAAAGTGTATAAGACAAATGGTGAAGTGATTGATCTTACCAATCCGTCGAACCTGCCGGATGCTTCGGAGATCGAATATATGGAAGAACCGATTGTAGGTGCGGAGATTATGGTGACTACAGAATACATCGGATCCATTATGCAGCTTTGTGAAGAGCGAAGGGGCAATTATCTTGGAATGGAATACATGGAAGAAACACGTGCGCTTCTGAAATATGAATTGCCATTAAATGAGATTATTTATGACTTCTTTGACGCACTGAAATCTCGTTCAAGAGGATATGCATCTTTTGATTATGAGATGAAAGGCTACCAGAGATCAGAACTCGTAAAACTGGATATTCTGGTAAATAAAGAAGAAGTGGATGCTTTATCGTTTATTGTACATGCAGAAACTGCCTATGAACGTGGAAGAAAGATGTGTGAAAAGCTAAAAGAAGAGATTCCGAGACAGCTTTTTGAAATTCCGATCCAGGCAGCTATCGGAAGTAAGATTATTGCAAGAGAAACAGTACGAGCCATGCGAAAAGATGTGCTGGCAAAATGTTATGGCGGGGATATTTCCCGTAAAAAGAAACTTCTGGAAAAACAGAAGGAAGGTAAGAAGAGAATGCGTCAGGTGGGAAATGTAGAGATTCCACAGAAAGCATTTATGAGCGTATTAAAACTAGATGAGAATTAGGAAAAAAGGGCTGTAAAAGGCCCTTTTCCTAATGGAGAGAATTAGAAAATGAAAAGAGAAATGGAGATATATATACATATTCCTTTTTGCAAAAAAAAATGCAGCTATTGCGATTTTTTATCTTTTGCAGAAAGCCGGGAAGTACAAAAAGCGTATGTCGAGAGATTATGCAAAGAGATAGAAAGCTGGAATGGTTTTGATGACAGCTGTGTATCAACAATTTTTATTGGTGGCGGTACACCATCGATTCTTCCGGCAGAAGAGATTGGACACATAATGGATACGATAAAGAAGGTATCTATGCAAAAAGAATGGAAAGAAGTAAGTATAGAGTGTAATCCAGGGACGATAGATGAGGAAAAACTTCTTGCATATCGGGAATATGGAATAAATCGGATCAGTTTTGGACTACAGTCAGCAAATAATCAGGAATTAAAGATTCTGGGGCGAATTCACACCTGGGAGGAGTTCCTGAAAAATTATGAGCTGGCCAGAAAGTCTGGATTTACAAATATTAATGTGGATCTGATGTCGGCGCTGCCTGGTCAGACGAGACAGAGTTATCAGAATACTTTAGAAAAAGTGGTGCAGCTACAGCCGGAACATATTTCAGCTTATAGCCTTATTATCGAAGAAGGGACCCCATTTTATGGGAAATATGCGGAAGCGGACAGAAAACGGGCAGAGGATGAACCTCAGAATCTGCTTCCTTCGGAAGAAGAAGAACGATGGATGTATGAAGATACGCGAGTATTACTAAAGCAAAATGGTTATCACAGATATGAAATATCCAATTATGCAAAAGAAGGAAAAGAATGTCGTCATAATTGTGGCTATTGGAATGGGACACAATACAAAGGATTTGGACTTGGTGCAGCATCGCTTTTGAATCATGTGCGGTATCAGAATACCGGTTCTATGAAAAGCTATTTTGAGGAAAAAGAGATCACAGAAGAGGTGCAGAGACTGACCAGGCAGGACGAAATGGAAGAAACGATGATTTTGGGACTGCGTATGATGAAAGGTGTAAATAAAGCCGAATTTTTTAAGAAATATGGAGTATCAGCAGAACAGATTTATGGAAAAGTCATAAAAAAGTATACGGATATGGGACTTATGGAAAATAACGCAGAGTACATCAGATTGACAAATGATGGCATCTCTGTCAGTAATGTGATCTTATCAGAGTTTCTGTGACAATTAATTTATTTGGTAATTTTTTACAAAAATGTTAAAAAAATATTGAAAGATATTGCATTAAATGAATTCCTATAGTATACTAACCGTGTTAGTTGCAAAGGAATAGTAATATTCTATGCAACTTTTTCTTCAAAACGTATCGTGATTGCGAAAGGGAGGAAGTATGAAGAAGCAAAAAAGAGTCATCATGATGTTACTGTTGGCGATTCTGGTATTGGCAGTACCGGTAAGTGCCCAGGCAGCATTTAAGGTGTCAAAGACAGGAGTATCTTCGCCGACAACGATAAAGAAAGGTGCTTTTTTTTCGGTGAGAGGAACTGTCAGAGGAAATGAGAAGCTGACAAAGGTAGTATGTACTATTTATAATTCTACAGGAAAGAAATGTCTGCAAAGATATGAGGCAAGACCGAATGCCAAAACTTATGATCTGAGAAGGGCAGATCCATATCTGGTATTTGACAAGCTGGCACCTGGAAAGTATTATTACAGAATTTGTGCTTATAATGCCAAAGGTGTTAAAAAGAGAGTTCTGAATAAGAAGTTTACCGTTGCCGGGGCAACTACTTCTACGACAGCAAAGGGAACGATCAAGATCACCAATCCGCTGCCGGGAAGCAATATTACATTAAATGCCGGAGCAGCCTATTCATTGGGAGGAAACATCACATCTACTTATAATCTGAAGAGTGTGACGGCCAGAATTCTGAATAGCAGCAATAAGGCTGTATGTGCAAAGACGGTTTCTTTGAATAATAAGAAGAGTTATAATTTGAAGAATTCCGCATTGGATAATGCTATGACGTTCAATTACCTGACGGCAGGTACATATACGTTTTATGTAAATGCTGTAGATATCAAGGGTACCAATACAACTCTTATTAAAAGAACCATTACAGTAAAGAATGGCAATAATATCAGCAATGGTTCAACAGGTGGAAACGGTACAACCGGAACAAGTACCAGTCTGGATTATAATGGAATCGTGACACAGCCTTCAGGATTTAAGGCAAGAACAGGAAGACCATCGGTATCTAATGCATACTATTATAATTCATCTTATAATATTTATTATAAGTATAACAGTCTGGCTCCGACAGGACAGAAGTATTATGCAAATTACTACGTTCTTGGAAACTGTACCTGGTATGCATGTGGACGGGCAATGGAGATTGTAGCAAATGCCGGCGGTAATGTATCAAAAGTACAGGCTATTTTCGGAGGAGATCCGGTGGGTATATATAATACCAATGCTACTAAGCGTGTGTTTAGTTTCGGAACTACACCGAAGATCGGTGCACTGGCGATATTCAATTATGGTGCATCAGGAGATGCACATATTGCAGTCGTTGAGAATATTGTGAATGGTGTGCCATATGTATCAGAATCTGGTTATGCATTTGGAACAACGATCCCGAATGCAAGCCGTTCCAACATCATATTTAAATATCAGAGTATTTATAACTGGGCAGGTGGAAGAAAGCTGCTGGGATATATTTATTTGATCTAATCTGAAGAAATGAGAATGGGCGCTGCTCATAGATGGTTATGAATCTATGAGCAGCGCCCAGTTTTGTTCAAGTGGAGCCTATGAAAAAATTTGTTCAATTACAAAATCATGGATAATCTTTGAAGTTTCTTCTGTATAATGAAGCCCATCGACTGTTTCAAATCCGTGTTCTGTCAAATAATCATAACAATTTAAATATTGTTCCGGAAATGCCTGTTGAATAGTCTGATTAAAAGTCTGAATCATATCATTGGAAGTATTGAAATCAGAATCATCCGACAGGGGATTTACCGAGAGGTAAAAGAATGGAGTGTCAGAATATTGTGCTGCAAGATTTTTGTATAGCGCTACATATAAATCTGCATTTTCGGTATCATTAACACCAAGATTATAGATCACAGGCTTTGTAGGATCAGTTTCAAGTGCAAGAGCAAGTTCGGCTACACCGTTGGAAGAAAACCATTGATAACCTTCCCCATCTTTTCCAATATAAGTACAATCATCCTGAAGAGCCCGGCCCATACTGACCGTTCTTGAATCGCCTACAAAAATAGCGGAACACGGTGAAACAGATACCGCAGAAGCGGATGTCTGTAAAGACTCTGTTTCTGCGGCTGGAGTTACTTCAGTTTCTGTTTTACTTTCCCCTAGAAAAGGAAGATCAGGGAGAAAATCCGTAACGGTTTGTTTGATTGGATTAGAGTCATCTGTATTGATATAAGTCAGATAACCGGCGAGGGCAAGCAACAGAAATATAGACACAGTTGCAAGGAAAATGGTGAGATAATTTCGAAATTTCATTACAAAATCCTTTCTTTAAATGAATGTCAGTTGCAAAACGGATCAGATGTGTCGATCCTTTGCAGTTTGTAATGAAAGTTTAGCATATTTCCAAAAAAAGTCAAATAAAAGTAAAAAGACTATTGACATTTCGAAACACAGGTGATATCTTAAGGTCATGGAAATTAGCACTCAAGAGTGACGAGTGCTAACAACCAAAGGAGGTATGAGGATGCGTCTGGATGATAGAAAATGGAAAATTTTTAATGCTATCATTAAAACTTATCTGGAGACCGGCGAACCGGTAGGATCCAGAACAATTTCAAAATACGCAGACTTAAACTTAAGTTCAGCAACGATTCGGAATGAGATGGCAGATCTGGAAGAGATGGGGTTAATTATACAGCCGCATACATCTGCAGGAAGAATTCCATCAGATCAGGGTTATCGAATGTATGTAGATTATTTGATGGAGCAGAAAGATAAGGAAGTCAAAGAAATACAGAACATGATGATTCAGAAGCAGGATCGAATGGAATCTGTGTTAAAGCAGGTTGTAAAGGTTCTGGCAAATAATACGAATTATGCAACCATGATTTCCACACCTCAGTATCATAGAACGAAGCTGAAATTTATACAGCTTTCCATTATCAGCGAGACACAGCTCCTGGCGGTGATTGTGACCGAAGGTAATATTGTGAAAAACAAGATGCTGAATTTTGAACATGGTCTGAACAATGAGATGCTATTGAAACTGAATATACTGTTAAACACAGGACTCAATGGGCTTGCGATAGAAGAAATTAATCTGGGATTAATTACAAAATTAAAAGAGCAGGCAGGTATCCACAGCGATGTGGTGAGCAGAGTTCTGGATGCAGTGGCTGAGACTATACAGATGGAGGATGGAGTTGAGATTTACACCAGTGGTGCAACGAACATCTTCAAGTATCCGGAACTTTCGGATAGTTCAAAAGCCAGTGAACTGATCAGTACATTTGAAGAAAAGAAAGAACTGGCCAGTTTGGTTTCTGAAAGTATGACTCAGACATCTGATACAGGAATTCAGGTTTATATAGGTAATGAAGCTCCGATTCAGAATATGAAAGACTGCAGTGTAGTTACTGCAACGTATGAATTGGGAAGCGGCATTAAGGGAACGATAGGAATTATCGGACCGAAAAGAATGGATTATGAAAAAGTCGTTGATTCACTGAAAGTTTTAAAGAATCAGTTAGACAATGTCTTTGAAGATCAGTAGAATCAGGAAATGATAGAATAGAAAGGTGGTCGATGAAAGTGGCAGAAGAAAACATGGAAAAGAACATGGAAGAAGCTGCAGAAGAGGTTACTGATAATATAACAGAGACCGACCCGAATACAGAGGCGGATCAGAAATGCGAAGAAGCAGCTGCTGAATCTGTGAAAGAAGAAAAAGAAGAGCCAGAACAGGGAGAGAAGAAAGAAAAGAAGTTCTGGAAAAAAGAAAAGAAAGACAAAAATGCAGAGTTAGTGGAAGAACTGACAGATCGAGTAAAACGTCAGATGGCTGAATTTGAGAACTTCCGGAAGCGTTCTGAAAAAGAAAAAGCCGGTATGTTTGAGATGGGTGCGAAAAGCGTAATCGAGCAGATCCTTCCAGTGATTGATAACTTTGAACGTGGACTGACAGCAGTGCCCGAAGAAGCCAAAGCAGATCCATTTGTAGAAGGAATGGAGAAGATATACAAGCAGCTTATGGA
>CAKRON010000117.1 GCA_934373455.1 uncultured Marvinbryantia sp. | reverse complement strand
ATCCTGTGGATTGCCAAGTTCATCTAAAAGATGTTCCATGCTCTCCAGGCCAAGAATAATTCCCGCCTTATTAATGTAATCCAGATAACCTCTCGCTTCTTCGTATGTCATAATTACTCCTCTTTTTCAAAAATACACTATTATTTCCAGTATACCATACCTATGCTATTTTTCAAGGCGCTTTTACACTGTGATGCGATACACAGCAGATTGATCCACGTATATTTTTAACTTTTCCGGTTATACTTCTGATATGAAAAATTTTATGAAATGCGGTATCTGCGGCTGGTGTCTGGAATTGCTCTGGACCAGCCTGCATTCCCTGTCCCGCCAGGATTATAAACTAATCGGTCATTCTTCCATATGGATGTTTCCGATTTACGGTATGGCCGCCGTCATAGGACCGCTCTCACTGAAAATGCAAAACATCCATATTGCTCTTCGTGGTCTCATCTATATGAATGGTATCTTCAGCATAGAATATTTGAGCGGTACATTTTTAAAACGGTTGAATCTTTGTCCCTGGGATTATAGCGAAGCTCCCTTAAATTTTCATGGCGTTATCCGCCTGGATTATGCCCCGGTCTGGTTCATTACAGGACTGTTTTTTGAAAAAATTCTAAAACAGTAATTTTCTTCTTGCTATTTTAAACTATTCGTGTATACTGTTAACAGAATATACGAAAAGGAGATAATTAGATGAGACATTTGATGAACCCTCTGGATCTTACCGTAGAAGAAATCGACGGTATTCTTGATCTTGCTAATGACATTGAAGCCAACCCTTCTAAGTATTCACATAAATGTGATGGTCTTAAAATTGCTACTTTATTTTATGAACCAAGTACACGAACACGACTCAGTTTTGAAGCTGCTATGATCAATCTGGGTGGTCAGGTACTTGGTTTTTCTTCGGCCGCAAGCAGTTCTGCTACGAAGGGAGAAAGCGTTGCTGATACCATCCGCATGATTTCCTGTTATGCAGATATTTGTGCGATCCGCCATCCAAAGGAAGGTGCCGCTTATGTAGCTTCTACCAAATCCTCTATTCCTGTTATCAATGCAGGAGACGGTGGACATCAGCATCCTACCCAGACACTGACAGACCTTCTGACTATCCGTTCTTTAAAAGGACACCTGGATAACCTGACAATTGGATTCTGTGGTGATCTGAAGTTTGGACGTACCGTACACTCTCTGATCCATGCTATGATCCGCTACCCGAATGTACGCTTTGTCCTGATCTCTCCGGAAGAGCTTCGTGTTCCGAGCTATATTCGCGAAGACGTTCTCACCGGAAATAATATCCCTTATAAAGAAGTTGTCCGCCTGGAAGATGCACTTCCGGAACTGGATCTGCTTTACATGACACGTGTGCAGAAAGAGCGTTTCTTCAACGAAGAAGATTATATCCGCATGAAAGACTTCTATATCCTGGATAAAGAAAAGATGAAACTTGCCAAACCTGATATGCTGGTTCTTCATCCACTTCCTCGTGTAAATGAGATTTCTGTAGAAGTTGATGATGATCCACGTGCTGCTTATTTCAAACAGGTACAATACGGTGTTTACGCACGAATGGCACTGATTCTTACCCTGTTAAAATGGCGTGACCAGTAATTCGAAAAGGAGGATCTAATCTTATGTTAAATGTAGGACAGTTAAATGAAGGCTTTGTACTGGATCATATTCAGGCAGGTAAAAGCATGACGATTTACCATTATCTGAAACTGGACGAACTGGACTGTACAGTTGCAATTATCAAAAATGCAACCAGCAATAAAATGAAAAGAAAAGATATCATTAAAGTTGAATGTCCGATTGATATGCTGAACATTGATATTTTAGGCTTCATTGACCATAATATCACGGTAAATATTATCAAAGACGGAAAGATTGTAGAAAAACGTGATCTGACACTTCCAAAGAAGATCGTCAATATTCTGAAATGTAAAAATCCAAGATGTATTACTTCTATTGAACAGGGGCTGGATCAGATCTTTACTCTGACCGATCCGGAAAAAGAGGTATATCGCTGCAAGTACTGTGAACAGAAATATAAAGAATTATAAGTAACAAAAAAGCTCCGGAAAACGCAATACGCTTTTCGGGGCTTCTTTTTTGCTGTCATGTGCTTTTTTGTGAGCAAAGCGATAAGCCGGGTTATGTCGTGAATGATCATCTATCCAGGCCTGATGTCGCCACCAGGCTCAAGCGACCTACCTAAAGCTGACGGGCCGCCATATGCTTTTATTCGGTCTTGCTTCGAATGGGGTTTACATATGCCCTGTCTGTTACCAGACAGGCGGTAGTCTCTTACACTGCCCTTCCACCCTTACCTCTGAAGAGGCGGTACATTTCTGTTGCACTATCCTTGGAGTCGCCTCCACCGGACGTTATCCGGCATCCTGCCCTGTGAAGCCCGGACTTTCCTCGTCTGGCACCTTTCGGCCTGCCAGCCGCGATCATTTACTTTACTCACAAGAAGATACTATATCCTATCCTTTCATTTTTGTCAAACAAAATATGTGCTGACCAAAGATTTTATTTTTTATGCAATGTTTATAAATAACCTTTTATAGAAAAACTACTTTTTCATCTTTTACTTTACTGATCACACCACTTTCCATCTCATAAACCTCGTCGCAAAGAACCTCTATATCCTCCCGGTTATGGCTAGCCAGGATAATCAGTTTATTTTCTTCTTTCATTTTTAACAGAAGCTCCCTGATCTCTCTTACTCCGTTTTTATCCAGACCATTCATAGGTTCATCCAGAATCAAAATTCCAGGATCTTCCATGATAGCCTGTGCAAGAGCAAGTCTCTGACGCATACCCAGTGAATATTTTCCAACCGGTCGCTTCAATGCAGGATCCAAACCAACCTTTCTCAGAACAGAGCAGAGATAATCTTTATTCTTTTTGTTTCGCAAAGTATAAAGAAATTCCAGATTATGATAGCCACTCCAGGTCCTCAAAAACCCCGGTTCCTCAATAATGATCCCTGCATCGGTCAGCATATCCTTATCTTTCCCCATCACTTTACCGTTAACGGTTATCGTTCCCTCATCGCAGGAAAGAAAACCGCAAATAGATTTAAACAAAACGGTCTTTCCAGAACCATTGTGTCCTACAAGACCATAAATTTTGCCACTTTCACACAAAAGTGAAACATCCTTTAAAACTTTGTTGTCTTTAAAGCTTTTGCTTACGTGAGATACTTTGATTACATAATCCTGTCTGTCCATATATTTCACCCCTATATATCCTCATTTTCCCAGTTAAATTCTAATTTTTTTACTTTTATTAAAATAATGACTGTCATACACAGAATTCCTGTTACTAAGAACCCGAACATATAAGATATGGAGGGAATCCAATAGTAACCATAATCCGGGGTTGCGATCCTTGCCAGTTCCCCCCATATCGTCGGAATAAAAAAAGCCAGTTTATAACGTATCATGGGATGTATATTCAACACAGGAAACAGAGCGATCGCCAATGCAAGACTACCTGCGACTGCAGCAATCTTATTCAAAAACAAACTTAACAGGAACATCAAAACTCCTATAAATGTACAGATACAAGCACAAAGAAGGATCTCCATACCCATAAGCTGTAATGGCGAAAACTCGGAAAAAATTTCGTAATAAATAAACACAGAACTATCAAACTGCGTAAGAGCCCTTGTCGTTGCTGCTGTCCTGAGCAGTTTTCCCCATTCATTGCTCCATTCAATATCTGGCAATAGAGGAAGTATTGTGCTGATAACCGCCACAACAGTAAGAACAACAGATCGGATAAAAATCCCGCCTATCTGCCCTAATGCCCAACTCTTTCTTCCCACACGTATCGCATGGTACATATTCACATGCTGCATAAAAGGGACATCTGAGTTCACATAAATTACTCCAAACCAAAACATAATCAGATAAGAAAAACTACACATTACAAATGGAAATACACACCAAGAGGATGGATAGTCCATTGCAACTGAAAACTGTCGGATAGCCCTCACATATGACCGGCTGACTACAATCATCAATATTAGAAAAACTGCCATTTTGCTATTGATGATTTTCATCATGGAATTTTTCCAGGTATACTGTAATAACTTCATACTCCCACCTCTACAATCTGTTTTTTATTTTTTTGTAGATACCCCAGGTAAACAACGCTGAAAAACATAAGCTGCAACCGAGAACTGTAAGAAAGTACTGTATATCTGTAGAAAAGCGATTCAAAGTCGGATATATCAGTATTACGTTAAACCAGCCATTTCCACGATATTCCAATAATATCTGCTGTATTAAGATAGGCGTAATCAATATCAACATTTTATTGGAAATATACATAGATAAAAATGAAGCAGCCAATGACAATATTCCTGCAAGCATCCCCATTTGCAATGTGCATAAGAAAACATAAACCCAGTAATGTTCTCCGGTAATCAGGGAACCGTACATTCCTTCCATAAAAAGAGTATCCTGTAATCCCTCTGAAGTCCAAGGTATCTTTAACCGTATAGACGCAACAAACAGAAGGCTTCCCAAAACCATAGTAATCACAGACGATCCATAAACAACCACTGCTTTGGATGCCACATATTTCCATGTGTTTCCTCTGTTGATGCTGTATCTGGCATATTTATGTTCCAAATCCTCACAAAACACAGTTGCATAAGAAAATGCGCAAAAAGAATAGGCAATCATAATCCCGGACATGCCAGCAGCGAAATGGTATGTATCTAGCGCATTTCCATTTACCATTCCCTCAGTAAATGCAGCATCTTCAAGGGAAAACCACATGGATACCGCAACACCCACAATGGCTAAATATATTGGATAATTTTTTATCAGACGACGGATATCTGTTCTTAAATAATGTACTCTATTCATCCGTTTCTCCCCTTTTATAAATAGCTCTTTGTTTCTCTTTTCGCTAATCTTTTATTGCAAGAATATTTCCTTTCCTGTTTCCGCATTAATTAAGGTTACAGATTTACTTATATTATTTTCGACTACTTCAAAATACCAGATAGGGTCTGCCTTATATTTTTGTCCCTCATCTAAATATACCCTCTCATAGAATTTTGCTCTCGTCACTTCATAATCCGCATCGTTTAAAATATTCTCAAATTTTTCCTCAACCACAGCAGCAATATCCTCGAAAGGTTTCAGCGAAATTTGTTGTTTTCCCTTTTCAAATTCATAAACGCCGCTAATGTTCAGATATTCTATTCCCCGGGTAGAATATATTGCCTGAACAGGAGCATTATCCGGAGTATCGTATGCCATGCTTCTGGCAATACTCATCATTTCATGAAAAACTGGAATATCTTCATATTTTTGATACGCATAAATAAAATACGCATCATCTTCCTGACTCCAATTTTCCTTTCTTTTTTCTTCTGTTAGATAACTTTCCTGTAAATATTGTTCTTCTAAACTTTTCATTGTCTGGAAATTCAAAGGATAACAAGCAAATATAAAGTCTTCTGAATGGTATCCCACTTCGTCTATTATTTTCCTTAATTCCGTAATACATTCTTTACCACTTTTAAAGGAAACTTCGGTTTCTTCAAATACAGCTTGATTGTTGGGATTAATTGCGCCAATATGTAAATAATATTTGCTGTTGCTACTTCCATAAGTAATTCCGTTATCTATACCAAGGCTTTCATCATTAGCAAATAGATAATAATCACACGGTGCTTTGTCTTTATCTACTAGAATTTCCGGTTTTTCAATTACCTCTTTTCCTTCCCCGAATATAGACCATGCTTTTTCTCTATCACAGCTATATAATCCCTTTACGTCAACTGCATTTATGGATTTTCCTTTTATACTTTCTGGTACTTCCAGTTTACAATTAAACTTTACCTTTCCCGACTCGGAGATTTTTTCATATTTTTCCGGGAAATTATATTCAGTTTTTTTCAATGAAACTACTTCTTCCTCAGTCTTCTCCCTGATCTCTGCAGTACTCTTATTACATCCTGTCAAAATCGAACATATACATAATATCAAACAAAACCCTCTTATTTTTTTCATCATATTTTTCTCCTATAATTCAGCTAAGGGATACAGTACGTGTATCCCTTAGCTGAACTCTTATTCAAACTTTTTTCATAAATATTACGGTGTATACCGTCCAATCACATGAAGATTTGATACACTGGCAGACGTTGTCATATAATACTGCTGTCCTGATGGCGCATACCTGCGATAAGATGCTTTATTTGACAAGATAGACGGAGAAATTGCCGCTACATTTGACTGGATTGCACTATTATATCGATTAATAGATGTGCAGTACAATATTCCTGTCTTATTAAACAAAGTTCCTGTTACATAGAATCGCTGTTCAGAATCATCTTTGGCAGTTCGCGGAGAAAGAATGTCCCCCGGTACAGTAATATCAAATGGAACTGTTTCTGCAAACACCGGAGTTGTGCTTCCTACTAAACATAAAGATGTAACTAATCCACACATTACTCTTTTAATCTTTTTGTTAATCATAACTTGAATCTCCTTTCATTTTGAATTCTTTAATTTTTTTACGGCTCTCATCCATTAGCTTTCAAATTTTTTATGTAACATTTATTGTTATATTAATGATATCATTTTTATTCTTTGATGTCAATATATTTTATCATTAAATGATATATTTTATAATTAATAACATTATCAAATATTAATGTAGCCTGAAGAATCAATTATTTTCATTGATTTTTCAGGCCACCTACAATATAAGTTATAAAATTGTTTTGGAACTAAGTAATTAATTCAAGAATGCTTCGGCATTCTTGCTGCGAGATGCGCATCATGCAAAGCATGACATATTTCTTTTGCGCATCTCTGCAATCCTGCCGGAGGCTATATCAGATGGGGGATTGACT
>CAKRON010000116.1 GCA_934373455.1 uncultured Marvinbryantia sp. | reverse complement strand
TTAGTGTATCGTCCGCCTTTTACTCCCGCATCACCACTGCCAGACGTATACCCTCTGAAAAAGATCCCTGTATAATAATTATATCTGCTGAGCATACTTAAATCAAAGCTGACATATTGAGCAACATTATAATATTTCAATATTCGATAGATTTCTTTCAGTCTTACAATGGCTTCTCTTGCTTCTTCATTGGTAGCATATTCCATGGCTTTGGCAAGAATCTCTTCTGATCCATAAAGTTCCGGAAGCGCCATCAGAGCATCTCTTACTTTTCCATGAATTTCCAGTTGATCCAGGATAGACTCCACTCCAAAAATATTGCGGTTGGCAATAAAATCTTTTAATTTTCCTTCAGATTCTTCATCAATGATCACATCTTTTAAAATACTTTTAAAATAGTCAAGTTGTCCCACACTGATCTGTAATTCTTCTAATCCTGCATTCTTCAGACAGTCAACGACCATTGCCACGATTTCTGCATCTGCCTGTGGAGAATCTGCACCAATAAATTCTGCGCCCAAATGAGTCGTCTCTTTTAAACGTCCCTGATAACTGGAATTATTAATAAATGTATTTCCAAGATAACATAGACGAATTTCTTCTTTTTCCTGTCCGAAATATTTAGATACGGCTCTGGCAATAGACGGTGTAATGTCTGGCCGCAGAACCAAAGTATTTCCCTCACGGTCAAAAAACTTATATAAGTCCTTGGATTGAGTGGTTCCTACTGACTTGTTGAACACGTCAAAAAATTCAAATGTAGGAGTCTCAATATCACGGTAACCGTAGCTGCGAAGTACTTCATGAAGTTTGTTCTGCAGGCGTACCTTTTTCTCACATTCATCATTATAAATGTCTCGAACACCATCCGGTGTATGTAATAATCTTTCCATATTTTTCTCCTCGCACTTTTTCATAGTACAGTGCTAATTCGTTAAATTACCGTATCATTATAAAAGTATACAGATAACTTGTCAATCCCTATGCGATAAATCTTTTTGCAGTCCATCCAGATATGGTACAAAAATTCCCTGACGTGGCTGTAAAGTGTAATCCATATCCAATTCTTCCAAACGAAAACTTTTCCGTCCACCTGCTTCTTTTCTTGTCCAGAATTCCATCATCTTCTGATAGGTTAAATAGTAAAACAAATCTCTGCTGCTATAGTAAATAAGCAAAAAAGCCACGCCGCCCTGTTTTTCAAATTCCGACATAAACTGTACCTGATGGTTATGTAGATTTTGCAGTGCAAATGTATCACTGCTACATTCCTTTGCATCAAAACATACTGGAATTCCCTGCACACAACCGATGTAGTCCACAGTACTTTTCTGTTCGAAATATGCCAATGTAATATGTCTGCTTTCCTTATCGATCTGTATTGGGGTAATAGGGGTAGGAATCTTTTGCATCAATGCAAGTCCTTTTTCCAGATATATTTCATTGGAGCGGTTGATTAAATCTTCCAACACGGATCCTCGAAGCCCTCTGGAATTCCATGTTGCCATTACGCTTCTCCTTTCATGACTCGCTGAAAATCTTTTGGAAAAGGTGCCTTAAATTCTTTTCCGGAAAGATAGGAAAATGTTCCGGATAGTTCCGGAAATACAACACGTTGCGCATGAAGCATTTGATTTTTTACTCTGTATGCTTCTTCATAGTAGCAATTTACGGATTTGTTTCCATATTTGGCATCACCTACAATCGGATGACCTATACTGGCCAGATGAGCGCGGATCTGGTGTGAGCGTCCGGTTACTAAAAGGACTTCCAGAACCGTTGCATTTTTCAGCTGTTTTATTGGACGGTATTCGGTAATGATACGCTTGGCATCTGGTACTTCTTCTTTAAAAATCGTCACTTTGTTTGTAGTTTCATCTTTTTGCAGATATCCTTCAATTCGGCAAGGCTGCGTAATTTGTCCTGCCACCAGAGTCGTATAATATTTATGCATAGAACGCGTCTTTAGCATGTCTGCCAATACCTGCAATCCTGTCAGACTTTTTCCAGCCAGCAAAAGACCACTGGTATTCCGATCCAGTCGGTTACATACGGCTGGTTTAAATGTCTGAAGTTCTTCAACGGTAATCTGCCCTGTATGGCAAAGATATGATATCATCTGTTCATTCATCGAAATATCTTTGGGCTGTGCTTTTTGCGAAAGCATACCCGTCGGTTTATTCAGAATCAAAATATGTTCATCTTCGTAAATAATCTGATCCTTTTTCAAAGGTGGACTATTCTGGTATGCAGACAGTTTCGATTCATTTACCTTGTTTCCAAATTTTACCGTACTAAACTTTTCCCAGGTGTCGTCACTGAGAAAGATTTTGACACAGTCGTTTATTTCCAGGATTTCTTTTCCCGTAGCTTTTCTGTCATTTAATGTAATATTCTTCTTTCGAAGCATTTTATAGATAAAACTGGATGGCGCAGTATTTAAATAACGTCCCAACAGTTTATCCAGTCTTTGCCCCGCCTCACCGCGGGAAACCTGAATTTCTTTCATAATCGTCTCCAGTTATATTGAAATTGCAAGAATTACTGCTTTTACTAATTCATTTCTTGTAGCATTCGGATATCGCTCGTCCGGTGTAAATGGTACCTGAGCTTCTTTTTCCAGGTGATCCGGATAAAGCTCATCCACTCTTCTCAGGAACTGTTTCTGATCAGTAAACACTTTCACATTTGCACGAAAACCATTCCCTTGCAGAATTTTCTTAATATGCTGCTCTGCAAAGGTCGGATCTGCTTTTGGACTTTGTGTAAAAGCAATTACATTCAGTCCACTCACTACCACGCAGACAAATGGTGTATTTTTTTCATATGCGCTGACTGTTGCTTCATATATAACAGTCATATTCTTCACATGTGCAGCAATCTCATCATGCTGCTTTTGAGTAATTGGTTTCTGAAGCCAGATCATGATCATATTTACTGCAAATTTGCTTGCAGGAAGGCAGCCTAGGATAGCCACCAGTGTAAACATATTTTTTCTTGTATGAGTAATGGATAAACCTGTCAGGAAAATAATAATCGGAATTGCAAACATTAATATTGCAATCGCTGTTCGTTTTTTCTTCTGACTATTAATGTATCCAAAATCACCCTTTTGTATTTTAGCCATTCATCTACCTCACTATTTTCTACCACGATGCACATTGCGGATTGTCTTTTTCTTTGATCCGGTCATTTTCTTTTTCTTATTTCCTGTATCAGCATCTTTTTGGTGTCCCCCGGTCTTCTGCCCAATATTTTTTCTTGGGCGGATCAGACATTCTTTGCCAAATCCTATTAAGTCTTCCCGGTGTTCTTTTATGAGAGCCTCTTTTACCAGATCATAATTTTTCGGATCGCGATACTGAATCAGTGCACGCTGCATCGCTTTTTCATGTGGATTTTTTGGTACATAAACTGGCTTCATTGTTCTTGGATCAACGCCTGTAAAATACATACAGGTAGAGATTGTAGAAGGCGTTGGATAAAAGTCCTGTACCTGTTCAGGCATATAGCCTAAATCCCTTAAATATTCTGCCAGTGCAATGGCTTCTTTCAATGTCGAACCTGGATGAGAAGACATCAAATATGGTACAAGAAATTGATTCATTCCATATTCCTTATTCAGCTTCTGATATTTTGTCACAAACATTTGATACACGGAATTTTCCGGTTTTCCCATCTTCTCTAATACCACATCTGAAATATGTTCCGGTGCTACTTTCAGCTGACCGCTGACATGATATTGTATCAATTCCCGGAAAAAAGTATCATTTTTATCTTCGATCAGATAATCAAAACGGATACCGGAACGAATAAATACTTTTTTCACTTTCGGAAGTGCTCTGAGTTTGCGCAATAGTTCCAGATAATCCTGGTGATCTATCTGAAGATTCTTACAAGGTTTTGGAAACAGACACTGACGTTTTACGCAAACGCCTTTTTCCAATTGTTTCTCACAAGACGGATGTCGGAAATTTGCGGTCGGACCTCCCACATCATGAATATATCCTTTAAAATCTTTATCTTCGATAAACTTTTTTGCTTCACAGATCAGTGACTCATGACTTCTGGTTTGAATGATTCTTCCCTGATGAAATGTTAATGCACAGAAATTACATCCACCGTAACAGCCTCGATTGCCGGTACTCCACCATCTTTTTCATACATCGGATGCCAGGTTCTCTGATAATCCAGACCATAAATGATATCCATCTCATCCTGACTCAAAGGTTTCTGCGGAGGATTCTGAACAACAGCAATTCCATTTGGATATTCTTCTGCCAGACGTTTTCCGCTAAATGGATCTGTATTGCAGTACTGAATATAGAAACTTCTGGCATAATTCAGGTTATCTTCTTTCAAAGATTCATATGAGGGCAAACATGTCACATCATATACATCCTGCAAATGATTTGTTTTATATACGGTTCCATCGATATATGTAATATCTTTTATATCTAAACCTGAGTCCAATGCATCCGCAATCTCAACGATGGAGCGTTCACCCATTCCATAAGATAAAAGATCTGCTCCGGAATCCAGCAAAATAGATCTCTTCAGAGAATCAGACCAGTAATCATAATGAGCCAGTCTTCTCAGGCTCGCTTCTATTCCTCCAATAATAATTGGCGTCTTTTTATATGTTTTGCGAATCAGATTACAATATACAACCGTTGCATGATCCGGTCGCTTTCCCATCACGCCTCCCGGCGAAAATGCATCTGTTTTTCTTCTTTTTTTTGACACAGAATAATGATTTACCATGGAATCCATATTTCCACCGGATACCAGAAAACCAAGACGTGGTTCGCCAAGAACCGCAATGCTGCTGTCATCTTTCCAGTCCGGCTGCGCAATGATCCCTACCGAATATCCATGATGTTCCAAGATTCTGCTGATTACCGCATGGGCGAAAGATGGATGATCCACATAAGCATCTCCTGTTACATATACAAAATCAAGCTGCTTTATCTTTCGCTGTCTCATGTCTTTCGCAGAAACAGGTAAAAATTTATCTATCATTCTTTTCCCCTAACTTTTTCAAACTTTCGATTTCCTCTTTTTCCAGCTTACGAAAAGTACCTTTTTCCAATTTTTCATCCAATATCAGATTACCCATAGAAATGCGCTTCAGATATAATACGTCGTGACCTGTCACATGACACATTCGCTTAATCTGGTGATATCTTCCTTCAGAGATTGTAATCTCCACTTCACTGTAATCTTCTGATGGATGAATCTTCAGGATGCGAAGTGACGCTGGAAGTGTTAATTTTTCATCTCCGATATCAAGTCCTTTTTCAAATTCCTGACACCACTTTTCTTCCATTTCACCTGCAACTCTTGCATAATAAGTCTTTGGAACATGTTTTTTCGGAGAAAGCAATTGATGTGCCAACTCTCCATCGTCTGTTATTAAAAGTAGTCCTTCTGTATCTTTGTCTAATCTCCCGACCGGAAAAAGCTGCGCTTTTCTCGCAGATGTGATGAAATCCATTACAGTAGGGTTCGACGCATCTTTTGTTGCTGTCAAGCACCCAGCTGGTTTATGAAGCAGGTAGTATTCCCATTTTTCACAGCTTACAGGCACTCCATCTGCTAAAATCTGATCGGTCTGTGCATCAATTTTCATATCTCCTTTTTGTGGAAACTCTCCATTGACCTGTACTCTTTTTTGCCGGAGCATCTTTTTCACTTCACTTCTGGTTCCAATTCCTGCATTAGCGAGAAACTTGTCTAATCGTTCTGTCATACTTTAAATTCTATCCCCTGTGCTTTATATCCTTCTGCTATAATGTCCAGATTTTTATGAAATCGAATCAGTTTTTCCAGATTTCCCTCCTGATACACATCATAAAATTCATCTTGTATTTTTGCAACATCTCTCCGATTTGCCACAGAATAAAGATTCTGTATGGTCAGAAGGATTTCGGTTACAATGTTTTCCTGGATCTGCATAGAATTCTGAGCATCCATAATTTCATTTCGAACCTCAGACATCTCACGATCCAACACAACAATAGCATCTGCTGCATTACATAATTTTACCTTAATATGATCCGGTATATTTTGCTTATATTTATATTGCAGAGAATGTTCGATCGTAGACCAGAAGTTCATTCCCATAGTACGTATCTGTATTTCGACCTTTACAGTCTTTAGTCCGTTTAATGTTTGTACCGGATAATCTACGATCATATGATAACTGCGATAGCCACTGTTTTTTTCATTGGTAATATAATCTTTTTCCTGACGAACCGCCATATCTTTTCGAGCCCGAATAATCGATACCACTTTCTCAATATCTTCTACAAACTGACAGATAAGACGTATTCCTGCGATATCGTCTAACTCTTGCTCCATCTGTTCCAGTTCCAGATTTTTCTTCTTTAACTTATCTAAAATGCTGGCTACTGCTTTTACCCGGCCTGTCACTTCTTCAATCGGACAATAGAGTCCTCTTGCCTTGTGCTCATATTTTAAATGTTCGAATTTTGTTATTAGTTCTTTTACTGCCAAATCATAAGGATCCAAAAATTCTCTCCATAATTGTATCTTCATTATAAAACCCTGTTCTTTCTTGTTCTATTGCAGACTAAATCAAAATAAAGTATATCACAGTATCATTTTCAATTCAAATGTAAAGGCAGGTTTTATGAAACAGTTTCTGTCCGGTATATTTTTATTCCTTCTCTTTCTATATCTGTTGCTTTACCCGGCTGATAGTCTGGATGTATGCACAAGGGTATTGATCCTCTGGTCGCATTCCATCGTTCCTTCCCTTCTTCCTGTTATGATCCTGTCACGTCTTTTTATATCTACCAAATTTTTGTTTTTTCTTTTAAAGCCGATCTCTTTTTTGTGTAATAAAATATTAAAGTTATCTTCATCCGGAACATATGCCTTGATGATTGGATATCTGTGCGGTTATCCAATGGG
>CAKRON010000115.1 GCA_934373455.1 uncultured Marvinbryantia sp. | reverse complement strand
GTTTAGACCTTTTGACCCTGGCATCATTTAATTATATAGCCGCATAAAATATATATTCGTATGAATGCATATACAAAATACATTTTACTTGAATTCCGAAAAAATGCAATATATTTTTTATTAAATCTGCGGCAGCGCATATAAATGTATAAAATATTGCTTTAAGGGCAGCATTATTAATTACTGTTCGGGTTCCCTCGTGAATACAGCAATTGAATCAGGCTCGACAATAAAGCCTTTTGGCGGATTGGGTGAAGACCAGCAGGAAGCCTTCCATATGCAGGAGTCTTCAAGCACAGGCAGTTCAAAGCTATATGCATAATCCTGAAGGTTGACAGCAATATAGAGACATTTATCTGATATAAGCACGCCGCCCGCCCTGTTGGCGGAGCACTGCCCGGTCGACCATGGCTCTCTGCCGTGGTATGATATATTAGGAATAGTGGCATGGTTATTAATAGTTAGTCTTGTATAACCACGTTTATTACCTATTATATAATCTTTGCGAAATGCGGTGAGTGTTCTGATATATTGGATGAGTGATGGATCTTTGGCTGCCTTGCTCCAATTAAGCCATGAGATATCATTGTCCTGGCAATATGCATTGTTATTGCCATTTTGTGAATTATACATCTCATCACCGGCGAGCAGCATCGGAATGCCGCTTGATATCATAAGCAGCATAAGCTCATTCCTTATAGTGCGGACTCTCTGTTCATTTATCTTTTTGCGCCTTGTTTTTCCCTCCACTCCATAGTTGACACTATAATTGTAATCCGTGCCATCACGGTTATTTTCATTATTATCCTCATTGTGTTTCATAATATATGACACGGAATCATTAAGGGTGAATCCGTTAACCGTAGCAACATAATTGACGGATTCAATATCGTGGTAATGGTAATTACCTTCGACAAGCTTGTCAAAGAGTTCCCAGACATTATTAATGTCACCCCTGATGAACTGGCGGATCTTTACAAGGAATCCATCATTACAGTGTACAAGCCGGCAGCCGGAAGACGGGATAAGGTCTGACGTGCCTGCTGGAAGCGCATTATACTGATTATTCCAGTAATTACCAAGCAAAATGATGCCTGAAAGGACCGGATCACGTGTTAATAAGCTTGTGTCTATTACATCCTGGTTGACCCTGAAACCGTCGATCTGGTAGTTGATAACCCAGTTTCTTATACAGTCACATACATATCCTGAATGTGCCCATGAAGGAAAATGCATATCCATAAGCACCATAATGCCATTGTTATGAAGCGTGGCAACCATATTTGAAAATTCATCTGCAGCGTGATCAGGGGAAGACGAGTATGATGCCTTTGGTGCCATGTAGAATGCATCTGTTGTATATCCCCAATAATTAACACGGTGTGTATCCTCATATTCAATATAATCGGGAAGGCCGACAGGGGCAGGCTCGCTGATTATTTCGTTATATTCATAGGCTGGAAGCAGCAGGACACAGTTGATACCAAGCTGCTTAAGGTGGTCTGCCTTCTCGGTTATCCCGGAATATGTTCCCCTATGTTTTACTTTGGAGCTGCGGTGTCTGGTAAAACCACGGATATGCATCTGATATATGATAAGTTCATGTGCATCATAAACCGGTCTGCTGACACAATTAACAGTATTCCGGTCAAATCTTATCTGGCCGCGTACCGACCCCGGGAGCCTGCCAAAGACATTTCTTCCTGAGATCTGCGGGGCATAAGGGTCTGTGTAGTTCCGGCCGTTTATTTCATATATATATTCATAACATGCGTCAGGGCGTTTATTAAATACCGACTTATCAACAAGACATGAAAATACATCACCCGTCTTATTATGCGTATCCATATCTATCGAAATAAATGGGTTTTCAGAGCCTTTTTTAAAAATATGAAGTGTACATTGTCCGGCATTACCGCCTGCAAATGAGAATTTTATATTGTTGTCAAATTCTGTAATTCCAAGCGGGTACGGTTGAAGCAGTCTGTTGTTATTCATCTTAATCTCCTGTAAGCATTTTTAATCCCAGTTTACAATTAGTATACAGTTTATTCATGTATTTAACAAGTAAAATAGATAATTCGGCAGTTACATGAGACAGACATATCAGATTATTAGCACTCATCCCTGTTGAGTGCCAAAAAAGCCTTGACATGGCTGTTATTGCGAGTTATCATTACAGGTATCGAATTAATAACTCAAAAGGAGATGTCACATTATGAGAGAAGAACAGGGTAATTTATCAATTGATTCAGAAAATATTTTCCCTATAATTAAAAAGTGGCTGTATTCAGACCATGACATATTTGTGAGGGAGCTTGTATCTAATGGCTGCGATGCTATTACGAAGCTTAAGAAGCTTGATATTATGGGTGAGTATGATATTCCGGATGATTACAAGCCGGCTGTTAATGTCACTGTAAGCCCGGAGAATAAGACTATTGTATTTGAAGACAATGGTATTGGTATGACTGCCGATGACCGTACCGGGATTGAGTACGCTGTTGCATCCGACCTCTACATAGTCGCCCAGCATCGCGCCAAATTTTTTGCGACCGGTCGCGATCTGTTCTGTTCCATCTTTGACAACGACCAGAGATTTATCGGATTTGACATTTGACGTAATCGAACCCGCTCCCATATGCGACTTATATCCTAAGATCGAATCGCCGACATAGTTATAATGCGGCACCTGTACACTGTTAAAGATAATGTCATTTTTGATCTCTGTGGAATTTCCTACTACAGATCCTTTTCCGACGACTGCCGAACCACGGATAAACGCACAGTGGCGGATCTCCGCTTCCTCATCTATGATGAGTGGACCGTTCAGGCATGCGGTCGGTGCGACCTTTGCGGATTTTGCGACCCAGATATCCTCGCCGCGTTTTTCATAGATCGCAGGATCGAGCGTCGGACCTAGTTTGCGGATCATGTCGCTGATTCCATCCAACGCCTCCCACGGATAGGTAAACTGAGCCAGATACGCTCCGGCGATCGTCTGTGACAGATCATATAATTCACTGATTTTACACTGTTTCATGTTTTTATACTCCTTACTGTTTTTATGATTTGGCAGCCGGTTTTGCAGCCGGTTTTGTCTGTTTTTTTGTCCCCGATCTGCTCGTCTGCCGTGTGCTCTTTGACTTATAATATGGTGCTGCCGCGTCAAAATACCGGCGCAATGCATACTGATTATTCGTCTGCATAACTGCATCCGTGCGCGACCGGATAAAATGGTCGAGCTTATGCATATATTCATCTGAAGTGATACTGCCCTCCGCGACATAGGTCAGTCCTTTCTCCCAGCTTGCTGTCAGCTCCGGATTGAGCAGTGACCGGATCGATACGTTCACAACATCATAGATCATCTCCCCCATCAGGGTCGGCGTGATGACCTGCGTCTTTTTGTTCAATGCCAGATACTTGTTTTTCACGAGCTTGGCAATGATCTCCGCACGTGTCGCACTCGTTCCGATCCCGCTTCCCTTGATCTGTGCACGCAGTTCCTCGTCCTCGATGAGCTGCCCGGCATTCTCCATCGCGAGTACCATGGAACCAGATGTATAGCGTTTCGGCGGTGATGTCTCGCCCTCCTTGATCTCATATCCGTCTACCGGGATCTGCACACCCTTTTTCAGGTTTGCGACCAGCTCCAGCAGATGTTCATCCGATATCTCCTGTTCTTCACTGTCTGTATTGCCTGATGTCTGCCCATCCGCATCATCCCCCTGCGCAGAAGCGCCGGATGCAGACTTCTTTTTAAAAAATGAATAATCCATGACCTTCAGATATCCCGGATCCTTCAACACCTTAAAATTGGCAAAAAACTTCTCGTTTCCCACCTGTGTCACCAGACTGACCTTCTGGTAAATAGCTGGCGGATAAAAAATGGCTAAAAACCTGCGCACAATCACCTCATACACCTTCATCGACAGCTCACTGAGCGACTTGAGTGCTCCCATGCCCTGTCCGGTCGGAATGACCGCGTAGTGGTCGGTGATCTGTTTGTCATTTGTATATCTGGTCTTTGCTATATTTTTATAACTGCCGCCAGCTAAAATCTCCTCTGCAAAGGCACGGACACCGGGGATATTTTTCAGTCCTCCGATATTTTTATGTATCTCCTTTGCGACCGCTGTTGACAACACACGTGCATCTGTTCTCGGATATGTCACCAGCTTCTTCTCATACAGCTCCTGAATGATCTGCAAGGTCTGGTCCGGACTGATCTTAAAAAATTTGGAACAGATATTCTGCAGCTCGGCTAAGTTGAATAATAATGGTGCATTTTTTGTCTCTTTTTTCTTTTCCACCGACACAACTGTTGCTGTCTGCGGATTGATCTGCGAGAGTGTATCGATCAGTATCTGTGCATCGTCCTTTTGCTTAAATCCGTTTTCCTTATACAGCTTCGGTGACTGGAAATATTCCGATCCTTCGACCGCTTTCCATTCTCCGTCGATCGGTGCACCGTCTAAGGACAGTTTGCCAAGCACACGGTAAAACGGAGTCTTTTCAAATGCGCGTATCTCCCGTTCCCGGCGCACAACCATGCCGAGCACACAGGTCATCACACGCCCAACCGAGATAACCGCATAGCGCTCATGCAGATAATTGGCCACTGCATTGCCATAGCGCAATGTCAGCAGCCGCGAAAAGTTGATACCCATCAGATAATCTTCCTTGGCACGCAGATATGCACTCGCACACAGATTATCATATTCCGATAAGTCCTTTGCCTCCCGGATACCGCGCAGGATCTCCTCCTCCGTCTGTGAATCGATCCAGACACGCCGTCTTTCTTTTCCTTTGACGCCCGCCATCTGTTCAACCAGACGATAGATGTACTCTCCTTCCCGTCCGGAGTCCGTACATACATAGATGCAGCCCACATCCGGCCGGTTCAAAAGCCCTGCCACGATCCGGTACTGTTTGGCTGATGATCCGATCACTTCGTATTTGAACTCCTGTGGGATAAATGGCAATGTCGCAAGCGACCACTTTTTATATTTTTCATCATAGGCTTCCGGATAACTCATCGTCACCAGATGGCCGACACACCACGTCACAATCGCCTCTTCTGATTCCTGATAGCCATCGTAACGCTTCATATTGAGGCCGAGCGCTTTGGCAAATTCCTGTGCGACACTCGGTTTTTCTGCGATATATAATGATTTCGACATAATACTTCCTTTATTACTTATAACTGTTTCATATCGATCGGTATCAGACGTTCGTCCTGATCCGCCCAGGCAGTGAGTTCCGCATCGAATTCTGTTGCCGTGAACAGATAGATCTGTTTCGGTGACAGTCTCGCCTTTTTGAGCGTCTGCAGCAGCTCCCTGACATCTGCGGCCGTCATCGCCGGCTTCGACCAGTTGCAGCAGCCTACGATCGTATTTCGCACAGCATCCTGCGCTACGATATCGATCGTGCCCTGTTTTCCAATCCAGGTGCCCTGCTTGGTCAGCTCGATTGGCAGCTTATGCACGCGGCTCATCAGTGCGAGATATTCTCCGCACACCTGCACAAAATAGCGGTTCATGTAGGTTTCGATCTCCGGTGCAATATATCGGTCGTAAAATTTCTCTGCTCCCAGCATATACACTTCTGACAAATGCGGATAGATAAACCGGAACCAGAAATTGATCAAAGGATCTCTGATCTGATACAATCCTTTCTGTGTATTTCGCACGCCGCCGGTCTCAAAGGACTCTGCCTTTTCGATCACATCAATCTCCATGAGACTGCGCAGATAAACCGAGATCTTGGCACGTGAAAATCCCGTCAGATCATACAGATCATTCAGCTTGCGGTGTCCCGCCGCGATCGCGGCGAGTATCGTCTCATAGACGGCTAACTCCCTCAAATGCAGGGACAGATACCGCTCCGCCTCACCATGCAGATAACCGTAGGGGGATAAAATATGCCTGCAGACATTTGTCTTGAAATCCCATTTGCCACTCCATCTGCTGACATAGGACGGCACACCCCCGATCACGCCATAGATGCGCACGTTTTCTGCTACGGACAGGCTTTGAAAGATTCGCACGACATCCAGAAAGGACAGGTACTCCAGCTTGATCGTGAGCATCTGCCTGTTCGCGAACACACCCAGATGTTCCTCCCTGTTCTGTTCCATCCATGCCAGATCACTGCTGGCAAGGATAATCTGTACCGGTCCCGGATAGAGCCGTTTTTCCTTTAATTTTATAATAGACGCCATAAAATCCGGGGCTTTTTTCACAATCTGCTGAAATTCATCAATCACGACGACGAGTTTGCTCGCATCACCGCTCTTTACCCGTGTGAAAATCTCGTTATACGTGCCCTTTGTCAACTTGATACCGTAAGTCTCCTCGGTCTGCGCTGCCATCTGGCGATACTGCTCCGAGGCGGAAGCTGCACGTGCCCGGTAGTAAAAATGTTTCTTATCCTGCAGATAGACACGCAGCAATGCCTCCTTTTCGCAGCCGTCCCGCCCATACAATAGAACGATGCCGTTTTTCCCATCGTCATAATGCTCATTCATCTTCCGCAGTTGAGCGGTTCTTATCATCATTCGTCAGTTCCCCTTTTTCCATACTGTAATTGTACAACACTACGGCTTGGCATAGTATTTCCTGCTGATCTCAAATTCCGTCATCAGCCGGTTCGTCTTAGACAACACATATCTCAGCGAACTGATGATATGCCGGTCTGAGAGACTTTCATTATGACTGATTGCAATAAATGCCGCACCGTATAACACAGATTTCATCTCACTGCCTGTCAGTTCAAAATTATTCGCCATATTTTCCAACTGGAGATTCGGATCAACCGGTGTCTGCGGCGGCAGCATACCCCGCAGCATCTCGACCCGCGTCTGCGGCTGTGGCTTTTCCATCAGGATACAATAGGTGATCCTTCGGATAAATGCCGGGTCAAAATTGCTGTACACATTTGTTGCCAATATGATAAAACCATCGAATTCCTCGATCTTCT
>CAKRON010000114.1 GCA_934373455.1 uncultured Marvinbryantia sp. | reverse complement strand
ACGGATTGACCGTTTAATAAAGTTACCTTTGTTTTACTGATAGAAGCTGCTTGAACACTTGCATCATCGTGAAAAGCAAAGAAAACAAGTATAAAAGACATAATTACCAGCATTTTTTTTATAGATTTCATGATTCATCCTCCCTCATTTGTATATTTTGTGGAAGCAGACCAGGCAACATTTTGTTACCTATGACGCTTCCTTTGTATTCCTGCAGGTCATCACTTCTGTGGTAACTTTATAAACACCTTTGGGTGCTGTATGTATCGGATTTTGCGAAAATTTTCAGTCTTCGTTCTTCCGTTACATATCAGAAAATAATTTTCAGCTCTTTTCTGTATTTATTCTGCATTTTCTTATTATTTTAACGTATCATTATGAAATTTACAAGAACTTGACGTTTCTATTTATTTACGGTACAGTAAAGCAGAAGTTATTTTTACAGGAGATCAATGATTATGAATTTTTCAAACGCAGAAGAAACAATAAAAGAACTTTGTCAAAAGCTTTATTCCATTGACAGCCCTACCGGATTTACTGACCGTATTTCTGACTGGCTGATCCACTATACCAGAGAACTTGGCTATGACTCCTATCGCAATCGTCTTGGCAATGTCATCGTTCCGGTTCCGGGAAAAGACAGTGAACACAGTGTGGCACTGAGTGCCCACGTAGATACCCTTGGACTGATGGTTCGTTCCATTACCAGCGAAGGATATCTGATGTTTACCACAATTGGCGGTCCGGTACTTCCTTCTCTTGATGGCGAATACTGTCGGATCTACACTCGCTCCGGAAAAGTATTTACCGGAACAGTATTGTCACTTTCCCCGGCTGTTCATGTCTTTGATGACGCCAATACCCGTCCAAGAGATGAAAAAAATATGGCGGTACGTCTGGATGAAGAAGTGCATTCCAAAGAGGATATACTGGCTCTTGGCATCCAGACCGGTGACTTTATCTGTTATGATCCGAAAACCATATTTACAGAAAGTGGCTTCCTGAAGTCCCGCTTTATTGACGATAAGGCCTGTGCCGCACTGGAACTGACTTTACTTGCATTGATGAAAGAGCAGTCTCTGACACCGGCTCATACCACATATATTTGTTTTTCCACTCATGAAGAAATTGGTTATGGTGGTGCTACTTTACCGTCTGATCTGGATGAATTGTTAGTTGTAGATATGGGATGTGTAGGAGATGACCTGAACTGCACCGAGCAGCAGGTCAGTATCTGTGCAAAAGATAATCTTGGACCATAT
Source organism: uncultured Marvinbryantia sp. (assembly GCA_934373455.1). Lineage (GTDB taxonomy): Bacteria > Bacillota > Clostridia > Lachnospirales > Lachnospiraceae > Marvinbryantia. The sequence continues at coordinate 5,905 of CAKRON010000114.1, read as the reverse complement.
GATTATGAAATGACAAGTCGCCTGATCGAACAATCCAATCAGAATAGTATTCCTTATGCTGTAGATATCTATCCGCATTATGGTTCCGATGCCGGTCCAATGTGGCGTTCAGGTAAAGATACCAAAGCTGCACTGATCGGTCCTGGCGTTCATGCTTCCCATGGCATGGAACGTACCCATCTATCTGGCATGATGGCTACCTTGAAGTTGATGGGCGCATATCTTGAACTTTAATTTTGTTTTTTAAGACAAAAAACCCGGATGAACTTTTATCTGTTCATCCGGTTTTTTTAATTACTTATTCTTTTTATTCAGCAGATGTGTGACCAAAGAAGAAGTATCCGAGTGTTGTGTAGTGCAGGCCTTTGATTCCTTCGCTCAGCATGTATTTCTGTGTGTAGAAGTACAGTGGGCAAACACCATAATCCTGTCCGATTACCAGATCTTCTGCTTCGTGCATGAGTTTCATACGTTCGCTCTGATCCATTGTTCCTCTGATCTGATCAAGCAGTGCATCGTAATCAGCGTTGCTGTATTTCGCATCGTTGTTTCCGCCGCCTGTTTCCCACATATCGATGAAGGTCATAGGATCATTGTAGTCAGCGATCCAGCCGTGACGTGCGATAGAGTAATCACCTTTCTTACGGCTGTCGATGAAGGATGCCCATTCCTGGTTGTTCAGAGTAACAGTTACACCAAGTACATCTTCCCACATAAACTGCAGAGCTTCTGCAACTGCTTTGTGAGCTTCACTTGTATTATACAGGTATTCTACTACAGGGAAGCCTTCTCCGTCTGGATATCCAGCTTCTGCAAGGAGTTCTTTTGCTTTTTCACAGTTTGCTTCGTAATCTGCATCTGTTGGTGCATAGTAATCTCCGCCAACTGTACGGAAGTCATCGCCTGTTGCACCATCTGCGTCATATACACCGTAAGGTACGAATCCGCCAGCTTCTACCTGACCCTGCTGTGTAACTTTTTCTACAATGTAAGTACGGTCAATTGCCAGTGTAAATGCTTCTCTTACAAGTGGATTGTCAAATGGTTCCAGTTCGTTATTGAAGCATACGAAGTATGTTCCAATGTAATCCAGAATCTTCAGATCGCCAGAAGCTACCAGACTTGTGATTTCTGCCTGTGGAACATCCTCGATGAAATTCAGTTCTCCTGAATTAAATCCAGACAGCATAGCGTTCTGATCATCCATCAGTTTGAATGTAATGGTGTCAGGGCCAAGTTCCTCTGCTCCATAGTATTCATCGTTCTTTGCTACTACGATTTCAGAGTTATGTGTCCAATCTGTCATCTTGTAAGGACCATTAGAAACATAAGTATCTACATTATATGTCCACTGATCTCCGTTTGCTTCGATGATGTCTTCACGAACAGGCATCAGTGCCGGGAATGCACAAAGTTCTTCGAAGTATGACAGATCTGTTGAAAGGGTTACTTTAAATGTCTTATCATCTACTGCTTCTACGCCCAGTTCAGATGGATCTTTCTTGCCATCGATAATATCCTGCGCATTTACGACATTTGCAATCATATAGCTGTAATCTGCAGCTGTGTTAGGATCTACCAGTCTTCTCCATGCATATGCAAAATCATTTGCTGTTACAGGTACACCGTCAGACCATTTGATACCGTCACGAAGATGGAATGTATAACTTACAGTACCGTCTTCATTTTCTTCTCTGTCATAGCTTTCTGCCTGTCCATAGGTAAGTGTGGATGAATCACAGGTTCCGTCAGATCCCAACTGTTCTTCTCCTGAATCTTCCCATGTCATCAGACCTTCGAAAAGGTGCAGCATCATGGTACCACCATCCAGTGTGGTGTTCTTCTGTGGGTCCATTGTCTGAGGTTCGGAAGCAAGGTTTACTGTGATGTTAAAATCATCAGCGCTTGCTGCGAAACCGAACATGGAAGTTGCGATTGCTGTTGTAGCAATAAATGGCAACAGTTTTCTCATTTTCATAGTCTCTTCCTCCATTTCCCTTATGAAATATGATATATGATTGATAAACAGCGTCTTAGCTGTATTATCCAAGCATGTGGCATGCTGCCCAGTGCTCCGGTGCATGCTCTTTAAATTCTGGTACCTCTTTACGGCACTTATCTGTCGCATAAGGACATCTGGTGTGGAACTTACATCCTGTCGGAGGATTCATTGGAGATGGAATATCTCCTTCCAAAATAATACGCTGTCTCGTTCTGCTAAGCTGCGGATCCGGAACCGGTACTGCTGACAAAAGCGTCTTGGTATATGGATGAATCGGATTACGGTTCAACTCATAACTTTCAGCAAGCTCCATCATATTTCCCAGATACATAACGCCAATACGGTTAGAGATATGACGTACTACAGACAGGTCATGGGCAATAAACAAATAAGTCAGTCCCATTTCTTCCTGCATATCTTCCAGCATATTTACTACCTGTGACTGAATCGACACATCCAACGCGGAAATCGGTTCGTCACAAACAATAAATTCTGGATTTACAGCCAGGGCTCTTGCAATAGCCACTCGCTGCTGCTGACCACCGGAAAACTCATGTGGATAACGATTGGCATGTTCTGTATTTAATCCAACCTTTCCCAGGAGCTCTTTAATTCGGTCATTACGATCTTTCTTAGAAGAATATAACTTATGAATATCAAGTGCTTCTCCAATGATTTCTCCAACTGTCATTCGTGGATCCAGACTTGCTGAAGGATCCTGGAAGATAATCTGCATCTTGCGGCGATATGGAAGCATATTCACCTGCTTTGGCTTTGGTACTTTGATCTGCTTCAATGTACCATCAGCTTCTGTCACCCATGGATTCTCTCCTTCAAAAATAGTCTCTCCATCGTATACAATCTTTCCGGAAGTCGGATCATGAAGCTGAAGAATCGTACGTCCGAGAGTGGTCTTACCACAGCCTGATTCTCCAACCAGTCCAAGAGTTTCTCCTCTGCGGATAAACAGAGAAATATCTTCTACAGCACGTACTCCCGGTCCTTTTAACCCTTTCACCGGAAAGTATTTCTTTAAATGATCAACGGAAACGAGGATATCGTTCTGATTACTCATTTTCTTTTCCCTCCGTTCCTTCTTTTTTCTGCGCCTCAATGGCATCCTGTACTCTCAGCCAGCATGCTGCTCTGTGATTATCACCCAATTCCACATACGGCGGCATCTTCTGGAGACAAACTTTCATAGCATGTTCGCAACGCGGAGCAAATGGACATCCTTCAGGTGGATTCAGCATATCGACTGGGGTTCCTTCAATCGGAATCAGTCGTTCATAGCTTTCTGCGTCTACACGAGGCATGGAACGAAGAAGTCCCATAGTGTACGGATGACCTGGCTCGTAGAAAATATCATCTACCGGTCCCTGTTCGACCATCTTACCTGCATACATAACAGATACCTTATCACATACTTCTGCAACTACTCCAAGGTTATGAGTAATAAAGATAATACCCATATGATTCTTCTTCTGAAGTTCTTTCATCAGTTCCAGAATCTGTGCCTGAATCGTTACATCCAATGCTGTTGTCGGTTCATCCGCGATCAGCAGCTTCGGATGGCAGATCAATCCCATAGCGATCATTACACGCTGTCTCATACCACCGGAAAGTTCATGTGGATACTGCTTCATACGTTTTTCTACATTATTAATACCAACCTGTTCCAGCATCTCCATAGCACGTTTGTCTGCCTCTTCTTTTGAAATGCTTTTATCATGTGCACGAAGTGCTTCTGTCAGCTGATTTCCAATAGTATATACCGGATTCAGACAAGTCATCGGATTCTGGAAAATCATAGCAACCTGACTTCCACGATAATTAATCATCTCAGAAGGAGTCTTTGCCAGCATATCTTCTCCCTCAAGAGTAATGGAACCTTCCATTACTTTACCCGGAGACTGTAAGAGTCCGATAATGGAATATGCCTCTACAGACTTTCCTGATCCTGACTCTCCTACAATACCCATTACTTCATCATAATCTACATCATAGCTGATACCATTTACAGCTTTTACTTCTCCTGCCGGGGTAAAGAAAGAGACATGCAGATTTTTTACTTCTAATAATTTTTGTTTCTTATTATCTTCGCTCATAATGTCTCCTTTCTTATTTCTTTAATCTCGGATCCAGTGCATCACGAAGTCCGTCACCAAACAGGTTCAGTGAAAGAATCATCAGACTCAGGATAACTGCCGGAATAAACAATCTGTATGGAAATGTATTCAGACCATTTAATGCTTCTGAACACATAGAACCCAAACTGGTCAGCGGTGCAGATACACCAACACCAACGAAAGAAAGGAATGACTCCAGGAAAATAGCAGAAGGAATCTGAAGGAATGTAGTAGTAACAATCTGACCGATACAGTTCGGAAGCAGATGGCGTCTGATAATTCTTCCACCCTTTGCTCCAAGCGCTCTGGCAGCTGTAACATATTCCTGCTGCTTTAACTGCAGAATCTGTCCACGGATAATACGGCTCATGGTTACCCAGTATAACAGACCAAATGCAATAAACATAGAAATCAGGTTCGGTCCTAAAATCGTAACCAGCTTCTGGAAGATACCGTTACCGGAATTCTGGAACTGCTCCAGTGCCGGCTTCAGTGTAGCAGATAAAAGCAGGATAATCAGCATCTCCGGAATGGAATAAATCATTTCTACGATACGCTGCATAACTGCATCTACTGTACCACCACAGTATCCGGATATGGATCCATATATAGCACCGATAATCAATACCAGAAGTGCTGCACAAATACCAACAGTAATGGAAACACGGGTACCTACCATAACTCGTACCATGATATCACGTCCCTGATCGTCGGTTCCGAACACATGTGGAAATACTTTCTCGCCTGCTGCTTTGCGCTCCAGTTCTTTTTCTGAATAACCAAATGGTTTTTTCTTCAAACCAAGCTCTTTTGCTGCCTGGCTCTCGGTAATTGTCTCTTCTGATGACTCAGCAGAATTTTCTTCGTTTACTGATGCCTGTGCACGAATCTTCGCTTCTTCAATTCTGGAAAGCTTTTTACCGTTTGCTTCCGCTTCTGCTCTCGCCTGTTCTACTGCTTCGTCCGGGGAAAGTACACCGGTACCGGTATGTTCTTCGATGTACGCATGAATCGCCTGTATATCTTCATACGTATAATGGGAAAGTCCTAATGCTTCAGAGCCACGGATCTGCTGCTTGTAAGTATATGGAACTACCATCGGTCCAACAAATGCAAATACGGTCAGAATAATGATAATGCCCAATGCTACCATCGCAACAGTATTTTTGCGAAGTCGTCTCCACGCATCTCTCCAGTAAGATACACTCTTACGATCCTGAATAAAATTCTCTTTTTCTTCGGAAGATGCCGGTTCAAATGCATTCTCCGGCAGTTCCGCATTCCACTTCATAATGTCATCTACGTTCGGCTGAAGTGAACCAAACTTTTTATATTTCTTATTCTCTGCCATCTCTAGTGTCCTCCATTTGCCAGATTAATACGTGGATCCACCAGTTTATAACAAAGATCGACTACCAGGTTCATAATAATAATGAATGTAGCCAGGAAGATCGTTGTTCCCATAATTACTGGATAATCACGGTTCTGTATTGACTGAATAAAATATCTTCCAAGTCCAGGAATCGAGAATACCCTTTCTACTACCAGACCACCACAAAGAGTAAATGCAATCTGCGGTCCGAGATAAGTAATAACCGGGATCAGTGCATTACGAAGAGCGTGCTTGAAAATAATCTTGTTATTCTTCAGACCCTTTGCTCTTGCAGTCTTGATATATTCCTGATTAATGGAATCCAGCATAGCTGTTCTTGTCTGTCTGGAAAGATAACACATCGGATAGAATCCCAGTGACAGGCATGGCAATACATAACTC
>CAKRON010000113.1 GCA_934373455.1 uncultured Marvinbryantia sp. | reverse complement strand
CTTAGATCCTTTTGCTTTGTCAGTAAACAGAGATGAAGTGTATGCAGATATCGGAACGGAAGAAAACCGTAAACTGGCATCACTGGAAAGTCTGGGTGAAGACATTGTCTTATAACTTTGTGATTACACCATACCAGGGAGGAGTGGCATCCATTTCTTTTTCCGACCGGCATCCGAAAGATATTTGTCTGGAACAGCAGCAGCCCGAATACCGGGTAGGAGATATTTATATTGGCAGAGTACAGAATGTGGTGAAAAATATCCGCTGTGCTTTTCTGGATTTGGGAAATGGTGTGACAGGATATTATCCTTTGGATCAGAAAATAGAACCGATTTATACGAAAAAAGGAGCATCGAAACAGATTCAGCAGGGTGAAGAACTGTTAGTGCAAATCAAAAAAGAAGCGGTCAAAACAAAGTCTCTTGCTTTGACCGCAGAATTATCTGTATCAGGCAGATATCTGGTGGCATTGATCGGCAGCTGTCAGATATCCGTATCTTCGAAATTAAACCGAGAAACAAAAGAAGCCTGGAAAACACTTTTGAAAAAATATACAGATAATCAAATAGGATGGATTATCCGTACTAACGCACAGAATGCGTCAGAAGATCAGATATTACAGGAAGCGGATTATTTACAGAAATATTGTCGTAAGCTGCTTGAGACGGCTCAATTTCGTGTTACAGGTACCTGTATGCATCATACCGGGGCAGAATATCTGGATTTGATAAAAGGAAGCCGGTCCGGAGAATTGGACGCTATTCTCACAGATTCAAAAGAGATCTATGAAACTGTTCATGAATATCTAAAGTATTTTCAGCCGGAGGATCTGGAAAAGTTGTCTTTTTACCAGGATACATTACAGCCATTATATAAAAAATATCCAGTGGAATCAGCTATTGATGAAGCACTTCGAGAACGAATCTGGCTGAAATCCGGCGGATATCTGGTAATACAAATGACAGAAGCGCTAACCAGTATTGATGTGAATACCGGCAAATATGATGGAAAAAAGCAGACAGAAGAGACCTTTCTTAAGATTAATCTTGAGGCAGCAAAAGAAGCAGCAAGACAGATGCGTCTGAGAAACCTGGCTGGCATTATTATTATCGATTTTATAAACATGAGAAAAGAAGATAGTAAGGAATACCTGTTATCTGAAATGCGAAATTATTTGAAAGCAGATCCGGTGCAGACAGTATTGGTGGATATGACGCCTTTAGGACTGGTAGAAATCACCCGAAAACGTACCAGGAAGACTGTGGCGGAACAGATTCAGGATTTGAAAAAAATTTAAAAATTTATGAAAAAAATATTGACAACAGAAAAGAGTTATGATAATTTAATGGAGTATGCCGCATAATGAGGTTCAAATGCTGCTTTGCAGCTACCGTATTTAGCGAGTAATGATAATAGGAGGTGCCATATGTACGCAATTATTGCAACAGGTGGTAAACAGTACAAAGTAGCCGAAGGCGATATCATTAACGTAGAGAAGCTTGGTGTAGAAGCAGGTGAGACTGTTACTTTTGATCAGGTTCTTGCTGTAAGCAATGATGGTCTTAAAGTTGGTGCTGATGTAGCAGATGCTACAGTTACAGCTTCAGTTGTTAAGAACGGCAAAGCTAGAAAAGTGATTGTTTACAAGTATAAGAGAAAAACTGGCTATCATAAAAAGAATGGTCACAGACAGCAGTACACACAGGTTAAGATTGAAAAGATCAATGGTTAATCTTTATGATTAAGATTACTGTGTATAGCAGACAGAATCAGTATACAGGTTTTCGCAGTGAGGGACATGCGGGATATGCAGAAGAGGGATATGATATTATCTGCGCTGCAGTGTCAGTATTGTCAGTGAATCTGGTGAATTCTATTGAAGAATTTACAGAAGACGGAATGGACGTGACATCCGGTGACGGATTGATCGAACTGAGATTAGATGGTGATCTCTCGGAAGAGGGACAGCTTCTTATGCGATCCTATATATTGGGTATCGAGTCTGTACAGAAGACTTACGGTAATGAGTATATTGAATTAGTATTCAAGGAGGTGTAGGACATGTTAAATATGAACCTTCAAATCTTCGCACATAAAAAAGGTGTTGGTTCTACAAAGAACGGTAGAGACTCCGAATCTAAGAGATTAGGTGCGAAAAGAGCTGACGGACAGTTTGTAAAAGCTGGAAACATCCTTTACAGACAGCGTGGTACAAAGATCCATCCAGGATTAAATGTAGGACGCGGTGGAGATGACACATTATTTGCAAAAGCAGATGGTGTTGTAAGATTCCAGAGAAAAGGAAGAGACAAGAAGATCGTTTCTGTCATTCCTGTAACAGAAGAGTAAAAAGTTGGCTTCAAATCGTTGCGGTTTGAAGCCATTTTTGTACGGAGGTATAATATGTTTGCAGATAGAGCGAAAATCACGATTTGTTCCGGCAAGGGCGGCGATGGACATGTCAGTTTTCGAAGAGAGTTATTTGTAGCAGCTGGCGGACCAGATGGCGGTGACGGAGGAAAAGGTGGTGACGTCATTTTTGAAGTAGATAAAGGAATGACTACGCTGGGTGATTACCGTCACAAGCATAAATTCAGTGCCGAGGCTGGAGAAAATGGCGGTAAATCAAGATGTCATGGTGCAAATGGCTCCGATATAGTATTAAAAGTTCCGGAAGGAACTGTTATAAAAGATGCAGAAAGCGGTAAGGTGATTGCCGATATGTCTGGTGACAATATGAGACAGATCATCTTAAAAGGCGGAAGAGGTGGGCTTGGCAATCAGCATTTTGCCACTTCAACTATGCAGGTGCCGAAGTATGCACAGCCAGGAAAACCGGCACAGGAGCTGGTGGTATCTCTGGAACTGAAGGTGATTGCGGATGTGGGACTGGTCGGATTCCCTAATGTAGGTAAATCCACACTTCTTGCCCATGTAACCAATGCAAAACCAAAGATTGCCAATTATCATTTTACTACATTAAGTCCAAATTTAGGTGTTGTTGACCTGGATGGAAATGGGTTTGTAATAGCGGATATCCCTGGATTGATAGAAGGCGCATCAGACGGAGTGGGGCTTGGCCATGAATTTTTGCGTCATATTGAACGTACCAAGGTTATGATTCATCTGGTGGATGCAGCTTCTACGGAAGGACGAGATCCGATTGACGATATCTATAAAATCAACAAAGAATTACAGGCATATAACGAAGAGATTTCAAAAAGACCGCAGGTAATTGCAGCTAATAAAATTGACGCAATTTATACAGAAGATGGGACAGATCCGGTTCAGAGATTAAAAGATGAATTTGAACCACAAGGTATCAAGGTATTCCCAATTTCAGCAGTTACCGGTCAGGGACTGAAGGAATTATTGTATTACGTGCGTGACATGTTGAATGAGCTTCCACAGGAAACAATTGTATTTGAACAGGAATTTTTCCCGGATGAAGTACGTATTGACGATAATCTTCCATATACAGTTACGAAATCAGAAGAAGATGATCATACTTACATTGTGGAAGGACCTAAGATCGAAAAGATGCTGGGTTATACGAATCTGGAGTCTGAAAAAGGCTTCTTATTCTTCCAGAATTTCTTAAAAGATACTGGTATTTTACAGGAACTTGAAGACGCAGGCATACAGGAAGGTGATACTGTCCGTATGTATGGCCTCGCATTTGATTATTATAAATAGAGGAAAACAGCATGACAAGTAAACAGAGAGCATATTTGAAGAGTCTTGCGATGACCATGGATCCGATATTTCAGATTGGAAAATCCAGTCTGACACCGGAAAATACAAAGGCTATTGCAGACGCACTGGAAGCACGGGAGCTGATTAAGGTCAGCGTACTTCAAAACTGTATGGATGACCCGAAAGAATTAGCTCAGACAGTAGCTGAACGTACCAAATCTCAGGTGGTTCAGGTCATCGGCAAGAAGATTGTATTATACAAAGAAGGCAAGGAAAACAAAAAGAAAATTATGCTTCCAAAATAAGGGGAAAAGCAATGAAAAGAAAAATAGGTATTTTAGGTGGAACATTTGATCCCATTCATGTGGGCCATTTAATTCTCGCAGAGAGGGCCTATTATCAGTTTGGACTGGATGAAGTATTGCTTATGCCATCTGGTAATCCGCCACATAAAAGAAATCGGGTTAACCGGGCATCCCTGGAAGAAAGAATAGAGATGGTTCGGCTTGCCATTGAAGACAATCCGCATTTTACACTTTCTTTAGCAGATGCTCATGAAATGGGGTATTCCTATACAAGGGAGACACTGGAACAATTGACTTCTCAGAACCCGGATGTGGAATATTATTTTATCATGGGAGCAGATTCGCTTTTTACTTTTGAAGAGTGGAAAGATCCTGGTGAAATAACAAAACTGGCTATACTGGTAGCCGCTGTACGTGATCATGTCAGTGATCAGTCTATGGAACTGCAGATACAGCATCTGACGCAAAAATATGGTGCAGATATCAAAGTCCTGGATGCTCCCAATATGGACGTGTCTTCCAGGATGCTCCGGGAATGGATCAGAGAAAACAAAAGCGTAAGATATTATTTACCGGATGCTGTGATTTCTTATATCAAGAATACCGGTCTGTATCAGAAGGAAGAGTAAATTCATGAGCTATAATTTAATTAAGATGAAAAAGACACTGCGAAAGTATTTAGACCGTGACCGTTTTGAACATTCAGAGGGCGTAATGTATACGGCTGCCGCATTGGCTATGAGATATGGTGAAGATTTGGAAAAAGCTCAGGTAGCAGGGATACTTCACGATTGTGCCAAATGCATACCGGATAATAAAAAACTGAAGATTTGTAAGAAACATCATATAACTGTTACAGAAGCAGAAGTCGAAAGCCCTTTTTTGCTTCATGCAAAAGTGGGAGCTTATATTGCGAAAGAAAAGTATGATATCGAAGATACGGAAATTTTAGATGCCATTGCCTGCCATACTACCGGAAAACCTGCTATGACACTTCTGGAGAAGATTATTTATATTTCAGATTATATTGAACCAATGAGAAATAAGGCATCGAATCTGGATGAAGTTCGCAAAATGGCATTTGTGGATCTGGATGAAACACTGTTTAAGATTCTCTCCGATACTCTTGTATTTCTGCAGAATTCTTCAAAGAAGATGGATCCGATGACCACAGAAACATATGAATATTATAAAAAACACAGAAACCCTGCAACGTAAAGGAGAAGCGAATGGAAAATTCAAAATCAAAAGAAATGGTGAAACTTGCAGTACAGGCACTGGAAGATAAAAAAGGGGAAGATATCAAAGTAATTGATATTACAGGTGTCTCTGTTCTGGCAGACTATTTTATTATTGCCAGTGGTACAAACAAGAATCAGGTGCAGGCACTGGTCGATAATGTAGATGAAACTCTGGGAAGAGCAGGATATGAAGCAAAACAGATGGAAGGATATGCAACTGCCAACTGGGTTCTGCTGGATTACAGCGATATTATTGTCCATGTATTTGATTCAGAAAATCGTCTGTTCTATGATCTGGAAAGAATCTGGAGAGATGGAAAGACTATATCTTTGGATGAATTAAATTAATTAAAATATTATTTTTCTTTATACGACAAAAAGAGAAGAAATCCTGATTTTAGGAATTCTTCTCTTTTTTAGGTGAAAAAGCATCGCTCTATCATTATGAATTAATTAATGGAAAAAACGGAAAACCCCGATTACTTTTCCCAAGATCTGAAGATCACCATTGACAATGATTGGATCCATATGATCATTCTCTGGCTGAAGACGATAATGTCCATCTTCTTTATAGAAGGTCTTTACCGTAGCGCTGTCATCAATCAGTGCCACAACAATCTCGCCATTTTCTGCTGTAGACTGCTGCTGTACCAGAATCTGGTCACCATCCAGAATACCGGCATTGATCATACTTTCACCTGTAACATTCAATATAAACGTCTGTGTATTCGGCATAAATTCTGCCGGAATCGGAAAATAGGTCTCAACATTCTCAACCGCAAGAATCGGTTCACCTGCTGCAACGCGTCCGACAACAGGCACATTCACCAGTTCTCTTCTTGTAAGATTAAAGTTGTCATCTACAATCTCAATGGCTCTTGGCTTAGTAGGATCACGGCGAATGTAGCCATTCTTCTCTAACGTTTCGAGATGAGAATGTACCGAAGAGGTAGACTTCAAATTTACTGCGTCGCAAATATCTCGAACTGTAGGAGGAAATCCTCTGTTAATAATTTCGCTTTTAATGTATTCTAAGATTTCAGTTTGTTTTGGACTGATTTTACCGTATGGCATATATTACGCCCTCCCGAACATGTATTCTGATATCAGTATATAATATTTTTTCTGAAAATGCAAATAAAAAAGACTTGAGAATTTAAAAAGAATAGTGTATGATAGAAGAAGTTGTACGACTGGCGGATTAACAGGGGAACCTGTAGGGAGTACAACGTTTTTGAGCCGACCGCCTGGGTGACGTCTTTTCATAAGTGCGTTTCCCAGGCTTTTTTGTTGCAAAGAATGGTATAGCATGGTGCACTTGATAAGGAGACATTTTTAAAATTTATCAACCGAAAGGAGAAAACTTATGAAAATGTTATCATTAGAACAGGAATTAAAGGGGAATGCATACCCTGGTAGAGGAATTGTGATTGGTAAATCTGCTGACGGCAAATATGCAGTGACTGCTTATTTTATTATGGGCCGGAGTGAGAACAGCCGTAACAGAGTATTTGTAACAGAGGGAGAAGGTATCCGCACACAGGCTTACGATCCATCCAAACTGACAGATCCAAGCCTGATTATTTATGCACCGGTACGTGTTTTAGGAAAAGAAACAATCGTTACAAACGGAGATCAGACAGATACTGTATATGACGGAATTTCTAAGGGTCTGACATTTGAGCAGTCTTTAAGAAGCCGTGAATTTGAACCAGATGCACCAAACTACACACCACGTATTTCTGGTATGATGACGATCGAGAATGGTAAATTTGACTATCAGATGTCCATTCTTAAGAGTAATAACGGTAATCCTTCCGCATGCAACCGTTATACATATTCTTATGAGAATCCGGTAGCAGGTGAAGGACATTTTATTCATACTTACCTTGAAGACGGAAATCCATTGCCAAGCTTTGAGGGTGAACCGAAGCTAGTTGCCATACAGGACAATATTGAAATTTTCACACAGCTCTTATGGAACAGTCTGAATGAAGATAATAAAGTATCATTGTTTGTCAGATATATTGATATTCAGACAGGCGAATATGAAACAAAAATCGTAAACAAAAACAACTAAAAGGAGCGTATATTTCATGAAAGAATTACAGTTAAAATATGGTTGTAACCCAAATCAGAAACCATCCAGAATTTATATGAA
>CAKRON010000112.1 GCA_934373455.1 uncultured Marvinbryantia sp. | reverse complement strand
GAACCTGATCATCGTTAAGGGTATTGATAAAGAAAAAGTTGGACAGTTTGCGGCTGAAATCAGAGACAAGAGAAGACCGGAGCCTTATAAGGGCAAGGGTATCAAGTATGCTGATGAAGTTATTAGACGTAAAGTTGGTAAGACTGGTAAGAAATAATAGATAAGGAGAGTATGAAAATGGTTAGTAAAGAGTCAAGACAAAAAGTTCGTGTAAAAAAACACAACAGAATGCGTAACCGTTTCAGCGGCACTGCTGAGAGGCCTCGTCTGGCTGTGTTCAGAAGCAATAATCATATGTATGCTCAAATTATTGACGATACAGTTGGAAATACTCTGGTTTCTGCAAGCACACTTCAGAAAGAAGTAAAAGCAGAAGTTGAGAAGACTAATAACGTTGATGCAGCAGCATACCTTGGAAAAGTAATCGCAGAGAGAGCTCTGGAAAAAGGCATTAAAGAAGTTGTTTTTGATAGAGGCGGCTTTATATATCAGGGTAAAATCAAAGCATTAGCAGATGCAGCCAGAGAAGCTGGTCTGGAATTTTAGGAGGTAGACACATGAAACGTGAAATTATTGATGCTAATCAGTTAGAATTAACAGAAAAAGTAGTGTCAATTAAGCGTGTTACCAAAGTTGTAAAAGGTGGTCGTAATATGCGTTTTACAGCCCTGGTAGTTGTTGGTGACGGCAACGGACACGTTGGTGCCGGACTTGGAAAGGCTGCTGAAATTCCAGAAGCTATCCGTAAAGGTAAAGAAGATGCTACAAAGAAACTTATCACTGTTGCATTAGATGAAAATGCAAGTATTCCACACAACTTTGACGGTAAATTCGGTGGATCTCAGATCGTTCTGAAGAGAGCTCCGGAAGGTACTGGTATCATCGCTGGTGGTCCTGCACGTAACGTACTGGAACTTGCTGGAATTCGCAACATCCGTACAAAATGTCTGGGATCCAGAAACAAACAGAACGTTGTACTTGCTACACTGGAAGGACTGAAACAGCTGAAGTCCCCAGAAGAAGTTGCAAGACTTCGTGGAAAATCTGTTGAAGAAGTTCGTGCGTAATTTGCACAGGAGGTAAAAAATGGCAGATAAAGTAAAAGTAACACTTGTTAAATCCCCAATCGGAGCTATTCCAAAGCATCGTGCTACTGTTGCAGCACTGGGACTGAAGAAACTGAACAAATCTGTTGAGCTTCCAAACAATGCAGCAACAATGGGAATGGTAAAACAGGTTCAGCATTTAGTAAAAGTAGAAGAAGTTTAATTTATATTGAGATTAGAATAAGGAGGTGCCATGATGGATTTATCTAACTTAAAACCTGCTGAAGGTTCCAGACAGAGCGATAACTTCAGAAGAGGTCGTGGACATGGTTCAGGAAACGGCAAGACTGCTGGTAAAGGTCATAAAGGACAGAAAGCACGTTCAGGCGCAACAAGACCAGGTTTCGAAGGTGGTCAGATGCCACTGTACAGACGTCTTCCTAAGAGAGGTTTCACAAACAGAAACACTCTTGATATCGAAGCTATCAATGTAAGTGCACTGGAAAGATTTGATAATGATACAGAAGTTACAATCGATACTCTGATTGAAACAGGTATCATTAAGAGCGTAAAAGACGGCGTTAAGATTCTTGGAAACGGTGAACTTACCAAGAAGCTTACTGTTAAAGCAAATGCATTCAGTGAAGGCGCAAAAGCTAAAATAGAAGCAGTTGGTGGAAAAGCAGAGGTGATCTAATGTTAAAGACACTTCGTAATGCGTTTAAGGTGAAAGATATCAGAGAAAGAATGTTATTTACTTTTCTGATGCTCCTTGTTGTCAGATTCGGTTCACAGCTCCCGGTTCCGGGTGTGGACCGTAATTACCTGGCAAACTGGTTTGCAAATCAGACCGGTGATGCATTTAATTTCTTTAGTGCATTTACAGGCGGATCATTTGAAAAAATGTCTATCTTTGCTTTGAACATCACACCATACATTACATCTTCCATTATTATGCAGCTTCTTACCATAGCCATTCCGGCACTGGAAGAGATGCATAAAGACGGGGAAGAAGGTAGAAAGAAAATTACAGCAATTACCCGTTATGTTACAGTTGGGCTTGCATTGACAGAATCTCTGGCAATGACAATTGGATTCGGAAGACAGGGACTGATCCCTGATATGAACTTCCTGAAAGGTCTTACTGTAATTGCAGCAATGACAGCTGGTTCTACATTCCTGATGTGGATCGGTGAACAGATCACAGAGCATGGTGTCGGAAACGGTATTTCCATAGTCCTGATGATAAATATTCTGTCAAGAGTACCAGCCGATATGGCTTCTCTTTATGAATCATTCATCAAAGGAAAAACACTCGCTAAAGGTGTTCTTGCCGGTATTATTATTCTGGCTGTTATTCTTATTACGATTGTACTGGTTATCTTATTAAGTGATGCAACAAGAAGAATTCCTGTTCAGTACGCGAAAAAGATGCAGGGCAGAAAAATGGTTGGTGGTCAGTCCACATTTATTCCATTAAAAGTAAATACAGCAGGTGTAATTCCTGTTATCTTTGCTTCCTCTCTGCTGAGCATGCCAAGTATGATTGCAGCGTTTGCGGGTATATCCCAGGAGGGTATTGGCGGAAAAATCATTGCTTCTCTGAGTCAGAACAACTGGTTTAATCCATCCAAGCCTGTGTATTCCATCGGATTGATTATCTATATTGCTTTAATTATCGCATTTGCATATTTCTATACTTCAATCACATTTAATCCGATTGAAGTGGCTGATAATATGAAAAAACAGGGTGGTTTCATTCCGGGTATTCGTCCTGGTAAACCAACCAGCGATTACTTAAATAAGATTTTAAATTATATTGTATTGATCGGTGCACTTGGTCTTACCGTGGTGGTACTGATTCCAATCTTCTTCAATGGAGTATTTGGAGCATATGTATCATTTGGAGGAACTTCGATTATCATTATCGTTGGTGTTGTACTTGAAACAATCAAACAGATCGAATCTCAGATGGTAGTTCGCAATTATAGAGGCTTTTTAAGCGAGTAGACAAAGATACAGTGTACCGTTTCATCTTTTGGGATGAGATGGTGCACTATATGTGTTTAATGGAAAAAATAAAAAAAGAGGCGTGTTTATTATGAAAATTATTATGTTAGGTGCACCGGGAGCCGGTAAAGGTACTCAGGCAAAAAAAATTGCAGCAAAATATGGTATTCCTCACATTTCCACAGGTGATATTTTCCGTGCTAATATCAAAGAAGGAACAGAACTTGGCAAGAAAGCAAAGACATATATGGATCAGGGCCTTCTGGTACCGGATGAACTTGTTGTAGATCTTGTAGTTGACAGATTACATCAGGACGATTGTAAAAAAGGATATGTTCTGGATGGTTTCCCAAGAACAATTCCTCAGGCAGAAAGTCTGGATGCGGCACTGGAAAAAACCGGTGAGAAAATGGAATATGCAATCGATGTAAATGTGCCGGATGAAAACATCATCAATCGTATGGGCGGAAGAAGAGCATGTGTTGGTTGTGGTGCTACTTATCACATTGTGTATAATCCAACGAAAGTGGAAGGAATCTGTGATGCATGTGGAGAAAAATTGATTCTCAGAGATGATGATAAACCTGAAACAGTTCAGAAGCGTCTTGGAGTTTATCATGAACAGACACAGCCACTGATTGATTACTATACAAAGGCAGGTATATTAAAAGAAGTGGATGGTACAGTGGATATGGAAGAAGTATTCCAGAACATTGTCCAGATATTAGGAGAATAGTATGTCAGTATCAATAAAGTCTGCAAGAGAAATACAGCTTATGAGAGAAGCTGGAAAACGTCTTGAATACGTTCATGCCAAACTGGCAGAATATGTAAAACCTGGAATATCTACGAAAGATATTGATCAATACGGTGAAAAGCTGATTCGAGATCTGGGATGTATTCCAAATTTCCTGAATTATAATGGCTATCCGGCCTCTATTTGCGTATCAGTAAATGATGAAGTAGTGCATGGAATTCCAAATGATGAACATATTTTGATGGAAGGAGATATTGTCAGTCTGGATGCCGGTCTTATATATGAAGGGTATCATTCAGATGCAGCAAGAACTCATGCAGTCGGAGAAATTTCAAAAGAGGCACAACAGCTGATTCAGGTGACAAAAGACAGTTTCTTTAAAGGTATTGAATATGCCAGAGAAGGTAATCATTTACATCAGATTTCAGCAGCTATTGGTGCTTATGCAGAAAGCTTCGGTTATGGGGTGGTCAGAGATCTAGTTGGTCATGGAATAGGGACACACTTACATGAGGATCCACAGATTCCGAATTTTGCACAGAAGAGACGGGGAATACGTCTTGTTTCAGGTATGACCCTCGCAATTGAACCAATGATCAATGCAGGAAGATATGATGTCTGCTGGCTGGATGATGATTGGACTGTTGTAACAGAGGATGGCTCATTATCTGCACATTATGAGAACACCGTGTTGATTACTGACGGTGAACCGGAAATCCTGACATTGGGTCAGATATAAGAATACACTGACGATATATGCCGGGAGGTAACAGAACATGAATTATGAGATGGGAATGCTTGCCTGGTCCAGGGCAGGACATGATAAAGACAAACTTTACGTAATCGTAAAAACAGAAGGCGAATATGTGTATCTTTCAGATGGAAAGTTAAAGCCATTGGAACATATGAAAAAGAAAAAGATCAAACATATTCAGGGTATGAAAAAAATACCGGAAGAACTTCTGGATTTGACCGCAGAAACAATAAACAACGAACAAATCAGAAAAGCAATCAGGAGGTTTTCAAATGTCTAAAGCAGATGTTATTGAAGTAGAAGGAACAGTATTGGAAAAATTGCCAAACGCCATGTTCAAAGTAGAATTAGAAAACAAGCATGTAGTGCTGGCTCATATCAGTGGAAAGCTGAGAATGAATTTTATCCGTATTCTTCCTGGAGATAAAGTTACAATTGAACTTTCTCCGTACGATTTATCCAAAGGACGTATTATTTGGAGAGATAAATAGGCAAAATTGCTGAAATAAAAAAAAATCTCAAAAAAATCAAAATAAGACTTGCAAAAAAGGTGCGCTGGTGATATACTCTCAAGCGTACCTTTTTAGATAAAGGGGTTATTATGCCCTACAAGGCGAGTAAATAGGAAAGGAGGATTTAACACATGAAGGTTAGATCATCAGTTAAACCTATCTGCGAAAAATGCAAAATCATTAAAAGAAAAGGTAGTATCAGAGTAATCTGTGAGAACCCAAAACACAAACAGCGTCAGGGTTAATTCCCTAGTAGGCTTGTGAATGATTTGAACACGGCTGCAGCATGCGATGCATGCTGATGACAATATATGCGAAGATGTATCCGGCAGTACTCTTAATGCTGGAGAGTTTACACGGCAGATACATCCCCCTATATTGCTTCTAATACCGGATCCACAGATGATTCGGAAAGGTCGTTTTTTCGCGGCTGGGTACTGGAAGAATTCCAGAACCCCAATTAAAGACAATATAGCTGAGCACCGGGCAGCGCACAACATTTCAGACGTCTGGCTATGGCGGGCTGCGTGTGAACGGTAGCTTATGAGAAAATGGAGGAAAAATTACATGGCTCGTATTGCTGGTGTAGACTTACCAAGAGAGAAAAGAATTGAAATCGGTTTGACATACATCTACGGTATTGGTAGAGTAAGCTCAAATAAGATTCTGGAAGCAGCAAATGTAAATCCTGATACACGTGTCAGAGATCTTACAGATGAAGAAGTTTCCAGAATTCGTGACGTAATGGATGAACATTATACAGTAGAAGGTGACCTGAGAAGAGAAATCGCTCTGAATATCAAGAGACTTCAGGAAATCGGATGTTACAGAGGAATCCGTCATCGTAAAGGACTTCCTGTTCGTGGTCAGAAGACTAAGACAAACGCTAGAACACGTAAGGGTCCAAAGAAAACAGTAGCTAATAAGAAGAAATAATTTATTATAGGAAGAAAGTAGGTTAGTTTATCATGGCTAAAAAAGTTACGAAAAAAGTGACAAAAAAGCGCGTTAAGAAAAACGTTGAACGCGGACAGGCACATATTCAGTCATCTTTCAATAATACAATCGTTACATTGACAGATGCTGCAGGTAATGCATTATCTTGGGCAAGTGCCGGTGGTCTGGGATTTAAAGGTTCAAGGAAATCTACTCCATATGCAGCACAGATGGCTGCTGAGACAGCTGCAAAGGCAGCTATCCCTCACGGATTAAAGACAGTAGACGTATTTGTAAAGGGTCCTGGTTCAGGAAGAGAAGCAGCAATCCGTGCACTGAGTGCATGCGGTATTGATGTAACAAGCATCACAGATGTAACTCCGGTTCCACATAACGGATGCCGCCCACCAAAACGCAGAAGAGTCTAATTAGGAGGTAAATAAGATGGCAGTAGATAGAACTCCGGTCCTGAAAAGATGCAGATCTCTTGGTATGGATCCTGTATATTTAGGAATCGATAAAAAGTCCAATAGAGAATTAAAGAGAGCAAACCGTAAGATGAGTGAATACGGTCTGCAGTTAAGAGAAAAACAGAAAGCAAAATTCATTTACGGTGTACTTGAAAAACCTTTCCGTAACTACTACGCAAAGGCTGAAAGAATGCCAGGTATGACAGGTCCTAACCTGATGATCATGCTGGAAACAAGACTGGATAACGTAATCTTCAGACTTGGATTCGCCAGAACACGTAAAGAAGCTAGACAGATCGTTGACCACAAACACGTACTGGTTAATGGTAAGCAGGTTAATATCCCATCTTACCTTGTAAAAGCTGGTGATGTGATTGAAATCAAAGAAAAGAACAAAGGATCTCAGAGATACAAAGACATCCTGGAAGTAACTGGTGGAAGACTGGTTCCAGAATGGCTTGAATGCGATCAGGAGAACTTAAAAGGAACTGTAAAAGAACTTCCTGCAAGAGAAGCAATTGACGTTCCTGTAAATGAAATGCTTATCGTCGAATTGTACTCCAAATAAGCATTAGGAAGTAAGTTATAACCCTCAATTACAACAACCCAAAAGGAGGGGCGCAAGAAGTGTTCGATTTTAATAAACCAAGAATTGAAATTGCTGAGATTTCTGAAGATCATAAATATGGAAGATTTGTTGTAGAACCACTCGAAAGAGGTTATGGTACTACATTGGGTAATTCACTTCGTAGAATTATGCTTTCATCTTTGCCGGGAGCTGCTGTCAGCCAGGTAAAGATCGAAGGTGTTCTGCATGAGTTTAGCTCCATTCCAGGTGTAAAAGAGGATGTCAGCGAAATTATTATGAATTTAAAATCACTGGCGATTAAAAATACCAGTGAAACAAATGAACCAAAGATTGCCTACATTGAATATGAAGGCGAAGGTGTTGTTACTGCCGGAGATATTCAGGTAGACCAGGATCTGGAAATCCTGAACAAAGATCAGGTGATTGCAACACT
>CAKRON010000111.1 GCA_934373455.1 uncultured Marvinbryantia sp. | reverse complement strand
ATTCCATTCATATAATATACACTGTCACGCATCTCTACCGGAATAGTAAGGATGGCTGTCACATAAGCACCGATTGCCATAAACCCTGCCTGCCCAAGTGAGAACAGTCCTGTAAATCCATTCAGTAAATTCATAGCTACTGCAACAACAGCGTATATTACAGAACGCTCAATGATTGATATCGCATAAGAATGGGATGATGTATCTGCCTGAAAGAAACATAACAATCCAACAACCAGTGCAACCAATAAAATATTCAATACTGTGTTTCTCGTTTTCTTATTCATATGATCACACCCCTTTACACTTTATCTGTTGCAGCTTCACCGAATAATCCGGTCGGGCGTACAAGTAAAATAATGATCAGCAGTAAAAAGGTAAATGCATCTGAAAATGTAGAATAACCAAATGCTACCAAAAATGTTTCACAAATACCAATGATAAATCCACCGATGACAGCGCCAGGAATTGATCCGATTCCTCCCAGTACGGCTGCCACGAAGCATTTCAGTCCCGGCAGAGATCCTGAATATGGATATACTGTCATACGATCCGTAAAGTATAAAATTGCTCCGACACCAGCTAAGAGACATCCGATAATGAACGTCACTGATATTGTATTATCTACTTTAATTCCCATGAGTCTGGATGCTTCTGTATCTTTCGAAACTGCTCTCATTGCCATACCAATCTTGGTATGATTGATCAACTGCATCAACAACAACACAAGTACAATTGTAAGTACCGGTGTAAGCAGCGTTACAAGCGACGTTGTAATATCACCAAAGGTAAGTATCTTTTTCAGGAATGGAATTTCCGGATATGCCTTTGGAATAGCCGTAAATAAATAAGTCGCCAGATTCTCCAACAGATAGCTGACACCAATTGCGGAAATCATAATGGACATACGCGGCGCACTTCGAAGTGGTTTATATGCTGCTTTTTCAATGACAACACCAAGGATTACCGTTCCAAGCAATGCGATTGGAATCGCAATGAACCATGGAAATGATGCCATTGCAAAAATCATAAAATACCCTGAAATCATAAAAATATCACCATGCGCGAAATTAATCAGTCTCAGTATACCATATACCATGGTGTATCCGATTGCGATCAGCGCATACGCTCCTCCAAGTGAAATACCTGTGAGCAAATGCTGTGCAAATGTCGTAGCACTCATGTTTATTGCCTCCTAACATGAAAAAGATTGGGGCGAAGCACCTTCGTTTCGCCCCTTTCCTTTTTCGTTTTATTTTTTATTTATTCTGCTGTAACTGTCTTTAAGAACTTGAATGCACCATTTTCTACGATATCAATGTAAGCAGTGTCTTTTTCTGCATCTCCGTTTGCGTCAAAACTGATCTTACCTGTTACCCCTTCTGTTTCCAGCGTTACAAGTGCATCTTTGATAGCTTCTCCATCCAGTGAATTTGCAGCTTCAATCGCATCACATAATACATTGTAAGCATCATACATCAATGCACAGTTACCAACGATTGCATCATCTCCACCATTCTTTTCGATACGGGATGAATCTGCATTCAGCCATTCTTTATATCCATTTACAAAATCAACTGTCACCTGACTGGAAGTATCTGCTTCATCGAAGAATGTAGAACATACCACGCCTTCTGCATTTTCTGCGCCAGCATTTTCAATGATAGTAGAATTGTACCAGGTATCACCTGCCATAAACGGAAGATCAACGCCAAGTTCTTTTGCCTGCTTCAGAAGAAGCGGTGCTGTTGTAATATACGATGGTGCAAATACCGCTTCTGCTCCGGAAGCTTTTACTTCTGTTAAAACTGCTTTAAAATCAGACTGATTTGTCTGGAACTGCTGTTCTGTTACAATTTCTCCACCAAGCTCTGCAAATTTTTTCTTAAAAAATCCTGCCTGACCCATGGAATAATCATCACCAATCTGATCAATAAGAGCAACTTTCTTATAGCCTTCATCCCACGCATACTGAGCAAGAACACTTCCCTGGAAAGGATCCAGGAAACATACACGGAAATAATAATCGCATGCACTGGTAACCTGTGGGTTTGTACAGGAGGCACCAATTGCCGGTACTTTTGCTTCTGCAAATGTAGGACCTGCTGCGATGGCACATCCGGAACCATAAGTTCCAAGAACACCTGTTACTCCATCTGACACCAGTTTCTGTGCTGCTGTAACTGCTTCTGTTTTATCTGATTTATTATCAACTTTATCAAGTTCGATTGTATATTCTACTCCATCTACTGTAACGGTCGGACGCACTTCATTAGCATAATCGGCAGCCTGTGCTTCCTGGGTACCGCCACCTCCATTTTCACCTGTCAGCGGTTCAAAAATACCAATCTTGATAACGTTATCATCAGCTGATGCCTGAGACATCATCATCATTGCCATTGAAATTGCTGCGACTGCTGTAAAAGCTTTTCTTCTCATAATTTTTTCCTTCCTTTTCCACCTGTTACCTTCAGGATATGAATACGCCCGAACGACCTCACAGGAATGTATTTGTTTAGCGGACATATGTGTGTTCTCTAAGTACATGTTTGCATTATAACATCACATTTTTCCAATTTCAAGAAAAAATTGTATTTAACGCAATAATTATTATGATTACTTTAATTTGTTTTATCGATTAACATTTTTATGTATACAAGATAGACAGTAAGAATCCATTGGTATTATTGAAAAAAGTGGCGTGAAGGTTTCTCCTCCACGCCACTTTCATATCATCTGTTATGCCAGCTGCTGCTTATTTGCTCCCACTCGCTGAACCAAAATAACACCAATTACCATTACAAGACCGATAATATCTGTCATAGTACCCGGTATCAATAATGTAATACCACCAATTACAATAATTGCTCTCATCACCGGATTCATGGCTTTATATACAAATCCACTTAAACCTGCTGCTACACCAAAAATACCAATCAGAGAAGTAATAACGATCATTACTACCTGTAACGGTGATGCATCAATCAAAAGCATAGCCGGACTGAGCGCGCAAATATAAGGCACAATAAAGCCTGCTATTGCCAGTCTGGTTGCCGTAAAGGCTGTCTTCATAGGCGAAGACTTGGCAATTGCACTTCCTGCATAAGCTGCCAATGCAACCGGAGGTGTGATATCTGCAACAATACCAAAATAAAATACAAAGAAATGTGCAGAGATTACCGGAATACCGATTTCAGGACTTACCAGAATCGGTGCACAAGTTGCTGCCATAATACAATAGGTCGCTGTAGTAGGCACGCCCATACCAAGCACGATACAACAAAGCATAGTAAGTACCAATGCAATCATGGCATGTCCATTGGCTACAGATACAATTGCTGTAATCATCTTGGATGCCAGTCCTGTAGATGTGACACATCCGGCTACAGTACCTGCCATAGCACAAGCTACTGCTACAGAAATCGTTCCCTTCGCTCCGGATTCCAGCGCATCAATAATTTTTGTAAAGGTAATGCGGTCATCCTTGTTAAAGAGTCCCACAACAATCGTTGCTACAATAGCAACGGAAGCAGAAAACTGCATAGATCTTGTATTCGTAGATACAAGCACTACAAGCAGCACTAACGGGAACAAAAGATAGATCTTGCGGATCAATACACTGAACTTTGGAAGCTGATCCTTTGGAATACCTTTCAATCCCAGTTTCTTTGCTTCCAGATGTACTGCGATATAAATACCTACAAAGTAAAGAATCGCCGGCAGCAAAGCACGATACGCTACCTCGGCATAGCTGACTCCCATATATTCTGCCATCAAAAATGCTGCTGCTCCCATGATTGGCGGCATGATCTGTCCACCAGTTGATGCTGCAGCCTCTACTGCTCCGGCAAACTCGCTCTGATAACCTGTCTTTTTCATCATAGGGATGGTAACAGATCCAGTCGTTACTGTATTACCAACAGAAGAACCTGATACCATTCCACATAAACCGGATGAAATAACAGCTACTTTTGCAGGTCCTCCCGCTGTGGCACCTGCTATGGAATTGGCCAGGTCAATAAAAAATGTCGAAATACCCGTTCGTTCCAGGAATGCACCAAAGATCAAGAACACTACAATATACTTGGCACAGACATCAATCGGCGTATTCATAATCCCGGATGTAGCATAAAACTGATCATAAATAACTTTTGTCGGATCTACGGATGCAAATGTATATACCAAAAGAATACCTACTACTATCAGAATAGGCACACCAACGCTTCGACGGCATAATTCCATCATTGCAAGAATTGACAGGCATGCAATTACCAGCAGGAACATATCTCCTCTGATAAACTTTGGTCTTAAGTTAGCAAGTTCTGCACCATGAAAAGATGCATAAAAAAATCCAAATGCCCCTACCGCCATAATTAAGATATCATACCAAGGCATATGATTGACTTACTGAGTTCCTTTCTTATCAGGGAAATTCAAAGATCCGATAATCAGTATCAGTACCAGGAAGTTCATCAGACGGATTTGTCTCATAGCTGTACTGAATAACGTTACATAGATGCTGTACAATGAGAAAAACACCATCAGCCAGCGAATCACCAGCTTTGGCTTTCCTTCCCAGATACGGGTGTTGGATTCTCTATCATATTTTTTTAACACTTCATCTACATCTGCTGCTGAACCTACTTCTGCATTCCCAGCATGTGTATTTTTTTCCATATCACTCATACGGTTCTCCTCCTTCTTCCTTTTTCAAAAAAAGCCGAGACAGGTAGTACAGCCTGTCTCAGCCTGCAGCTTGTTCTTATCGTCTAAAGTCGGAATTATTCTGCTTCTACAGTAAGTCCTTTTTCTTCAAAGTATTTTGCAGCACCTGCATGATATGGCACGGAAGTGATGGATGCTGCATAATCCAGATTCAGTTCTTCACCTTTTGCATGAGCAGTCTTGATTGCATCAGTATGTTCAAATACTCCTGATACAAAATTGTAAATATCTTCGTCTGAAACATCGTTGCTGGCAATTACTACTGCACCAACAGCTACTGTCTTGACATCTTCATCCAGTCCATAGGTATCAGCTGAAATAGTATTCTCTGTATAATATGGGCACTCTTCCAGCAGAGTCTTCATGTGCTCATCATCGATACTTACCAGATATACATCTTTTGCTGTACCAAGGTCTGTTACTGCTGTAGTAGGTGCACCTGCTGTAATAAATGCAGCATCGATCTTACCATCCTTTAAACTATCTGCTGAATCAGCAAAAGATTCATATGTAGGATTAATATCTTCTTCTGTCAGACCATATGCATTCAGAAGATCCATTGCATTGAAATATACACCGGAACCAGAAGCACCAATCGAAACATTCTTACCTTTCAGATCTGCAACTGTCTTAATATCCGGATTCGTTGTAATGATCTGAACCTGTTCCTGGTAAAGTGCTGCTACTGTAGAAAAAGAATCAATTGGATCTCCTTCGAAAAGATTGATTCCATCATGCGCATATGCCATAACATCACTCTGGCAGAATGCAATATCTGCATCCCCTGCATCTACCTGGTCAACATTATCTGCTGAACCATTGGATTCTACAGCTGTTACTGTAGTATCTGTATCGGAACTGACTTCTCCGGCTAATACGCTGCCGAATGCATAATAAGTTCCTGAGGATCCACCTGTCGCAAATGTCAGATCACCTGCTGCAGATACACCTGCTACTGGTACCGCTGCTAACATTGCTGCTGTGGCTAAAACTGTAAGTTTCTTCATTGTATCTTCCTCTCTTTCATAAACCTTTTTTCCCATTTTATCAAAAAGTGAAACATCATGCAATACTTTAGCGCATCATTTAAAGAAAGAATTTTTCAATTTTTCATAAAATCATGTAAGATGTTCATAAAATCTATTTTCAGGTTAACATTCCTTTTTCTTGCAAATAGTTCAAAAAACCTTCGCATCCTTCGACGACATCATCATAAGTTTCATCAAAATTGCCTGTATACCACGGATCTGCAATGTCTCTGCCTGACCCTGCAAAAGTAAGAAACTTATAGATTTTTCCTTTCGGATCACCTTTTAACAGCCTATTCAAATTCCGGATATTTGCGGTATCCATCCCAATAATATAATCAAATCTGTCATAATCAGACATTGTAATCTGCCTTGCTCGATGCGGAACCAAAGGAATCCCAACCTGTTTAAGCTTATTAGCAGTACCTCTGTGGGGTGGATTGCCGATTTCCTCCGTACTGGTTGCAGCACTGTCGATAAAAAACAAATCTGATAAGCCAAGAGCATTTATCTTGTGGGTGAAAACACTCTCAGCTAAAGTTGAACGGCAGATATTGCCGTGGCAGATGAAAAGTACTTTAATCATAGTTTTGTTTCTCCTTGATTTGTCCCGGAATGCCCTGTTTTGCAAGGGATTCTGAGAATTTATAAAATGTGTGTTTTAGCTGGCATCTTGGCAAAACAGGGCAAGATGGAGCAAGTTATTGCGGGCTGTTAGTAGTAAAGTTGGTAGTAAAACGAGGTATACTTACTACTAAGGATTATTTTCAATCTAATAATAATTCTCCTTCTGGATAATATGCACTGCGATTTGTCCAAGTCATACCTATTTGCTCGTATTCAATATGATTCTCCGAAACATCCTCATCAATAAATTTAACACACTTGCATCTCAAATAGTCGGCACCACATTTAGTACACTTACTATTTTTTACCCACTTAATCGGTGCACAAATTATCTTATTATCTTTAAGATATGATGCTTCTTCCTTAGAAACAGCTAATTCTACTATTTCCTCTTTCCCTTCCCACCTAGTTCCAGAAATATATTTTGGATGAACTACATATCTATCAAAGCAAACTACATCTCCATGAATCAATGTGAATTTATTAGGTCTATCTCCTGCGTTTCCAAAATTATTATTTTCAGTGTATAGTCTTTCTACCAAATCATTAAAAGTATCTTTTCTCTCTTCCAATGAAACTTTCAAAGTAGAAACATAATCTGACACATGCCCCGCAAATGATAATTGTACAGCTTCATCATGCTCGTTAAGCATAATTCCAACCGATAGTAATCTGTTGTCGCCATTTTTGTTCCAAGCATTACATAAATCATATATTGCTTCTAACACTGTATATATAGTTTCCAGAGTTCCACAACATATTGTGGGAAAATTAGTTACTGTATCCCCAAACTCTATCATTGTAGTAAATGGCATTCTTAGCTTAATTCCCTTTCTTATAAGTAGCTTAAAAAAGGTAATTGAATCTGCTTCTAATATCTTTACTCGTTTTTCCTCATTACATATAAACTCATCCTTGTTTATAATTCGTACATCATAACTATCTGAAATATCTATTTTGGGTGAATATCTAAAGAAAATTCTCAATCCATCTCCTTTATTCAAATCAACTGGAATAAACTTGTTTGATCTATCTACTATAGAATTTCTTTGTGCACTCTCTTTTTTTATTTGTTCATATTTCTCATCTATTCCACCAAAATACTGGCCAATCAATGAATTTTCTCTATAAAAGCTACTAATCAAT
>CAKRON010000110.1 GCA_934373455.1 uncultured Marvinbryantia sp. | reverse complement strand
GTGTATAATATGAACGAAAAGAAATATAAAAGAATATTTGCCATAGTCATAGATTCACTCGGCGTCGGCGAAATGCCAGACGCCGCTTCTTATGGTGATGCAGGGACAGATACCCTGGGACATATCGCAGAAAATGTAGAGGAACTCAAGATTCCGAATCTGCAGAATCTTGGAATGGCGAATCTGAAAAATCTTTCTGGAATGGAACCGGCAGAAAAATCGATGACTTATTATGGAAAGTTAAGAGAAGCGAGCAACGGAAAAGATACGATGACCGGACATTGGGAGATGATGGGGCTTCACATCACTACTCCGTTCAAGACATTTACAGAGACAGGATTTCCAAAAGAATTGATCGATGAGTTGTCTGAGAAAACCGGACATACGATCATTGGAAATAAGAGTGCCAGCGGAACAGAAATCCTGGACGAACTGGCAGAAGAGGAGTTCGCAACCGGACATATGATCGTCTACACATACCGTTGCTGTGAGATCGCCCGTGAGATCACTATGAAAGATGAGTGGAAAGTCGGACGAGTTATCGCAAGACCATACATCGGCAGAAAAAAAGGCGAGTTTAAACGTACCAGCAATCGTCATGACTACGCATTAAAGCCATTCGGAAGAACTGCGTTGAATGCATTGAAAGATGCAGGTCTGGATGTCATTTCCGTTGGTAAAATATTCGATATCTTTGACGGGGAAGGAATCACAGAGTCAAATAAATCCAAGAGTTCCGTACATGGAATGGAGCAGACAATTGAGATTGCAAAGAGAGACTTTGAAGGATTCTGTTTTGTCAATCTGGTAGATTTCGATGCACTGTGGGGACATAGAAGAGATGTCAAAGGATATGCACAGGAACTTGAGAAATTTGATGTCAAGCTTGGCGAATTATTGAGTGAACTGAAAGAAGATGACCTTCTGATCATCACCGCTGATCATGGAAATGATCCGACACATACCGGAACCGATCATACAAGAGAAAAGGTAGCATTCCTTGCATACTCTCCATCTATGAAAGAAGCGGGAGAACTTGAGGAAGCAGATACATTTGCCATTATCGGAGCAACGATCGCAGACAACTTTGGCGTTAAGATGCCGGAAGGAACGATCGGACATTCGATTCTGGACAAGCTGAATTAAAAACTTGCAAATTAGTAAACCTATCACAACCAATTTATGAAAAAGAAAGGGAAGAGAATATGAATACAAGTGAAGTTTTAAAAATTGTTGACCACACATTATTAACACAGACAGCTACATGGGAAGATATCAAAACGATTCTTGATGATGGAATCAAATATGAGACTGCTTCTGCATGTATTCCTGCAGCATACGTGAAACAGGCAGCAGAATATGTAGAAGGAAAACTTCCAATCTGTACAGTTATCGGATTCCCGAACGGATACAGCACAACAGCAACCAAAGTATTTGAGACAAAAGATGCGATCGCTAACGGAGCATCTGAGATCGACATGGTGATCAATATTGGATTCTTAAAAGACAAAAGATATGATGAAGTAGAAGAAGAAATCCGTCAGATCCATGAAGCATGCGATGGAAAGATATTAAAAGTCATCATTGAGACTTGCCTTCTGACAGAAGAAGAGAAGATCAAAATGTGTGAAATCGTAACAAAAGCAGGTGCAGAATTCATTAAGACTTCTACAGGGTTCTCTACAGCCGGAGCAACATTCGAAGATGTAAAACTGATGCATGATCATGTAGGAGAAGGTGTGAAGGTAAAAGCGGCAGGTGGAATCAGCTCATTTGATGATGCTGAGAAATTCATGAGCCTGGGAGCAGATAGACTTGGAACAAGCCGTCTGGTAAAAATTATGAAAAATGCAGATAATGGTGCAGGATACTAAGCGTTTGACAGGAATGGAGAACTTGGAAATGATGCGGGTATTTTTGGAGGCGCAAAGCTTGCAATGAAAGGAAGAAAATGGACTACATAGAAGAAGCAAAACTTATCGGATTTTCTGCAGCCGCAGAAATGGATACTGAAAAGCTGGTTTTCACACCGGAATACAGAAAATATTGTGAAGAAAATTTATGCGGGTGTTATAATGTAAATCCAGCCTGCCCTCCAAAGAGCGGTACAGTGGAAGAAATGGACAGACAGGCACGCAGATATGAAAAAGTACTGGTGCTGCAGACGGTTCATCAAGCTGGAGAAGACAGTAAAAAAGGAAAGCTGCAGCAGAACAAAATGACAGAACAGCTGGCAGAAAAGATGAAGGAATCAGGGAAAACAGATTTGCTGCTGATGACTGCTGGTCCATATAAGCACCATTCCTGTATGTCTGCCTATTGTATAGATGCACAGAAAACAGCAGACGAAGTAGGGATGATATGCTGGAATGATGACGATAAAGTGAGATTCTTTTCATTGATACTTTATCATGTGTAGAGAAGTTACTTGTATAGGGGAGAATTAGAAAATGAAAGCTTATGCGGAGGCTTATCTGGACGATGTAGTTGAAAATCAAGGGAAATTATTTGATTTTGTGGCGCAATCTTTTCCAGATAAGGATACAGTAGATTTTATTAACACATATATGAAAAGCAAAACCAGAAAAAATATTGATAAAGCGATGGCCTATGTGAATACGATGGATGCCAGGGAATTATGGAAGTATTTTTCTGAGACAGAGAAGTATGAAATGAAAAATGGAAAAGCATTGGGTGGCTTTATGCCGGACTGGATTGGTGAATTTTATGCCTATTATCAATGGTATTATAACGTGCCAAGTGCAGAACTTATAAAGAAAATCCCAGTAGAATTTCTGAAAAAAGCTTACTATGGTCTTCATGATCTCGATTTGCCCCTGGCAGTTCAAAAGGTTGGTGATGTTTCATGAGAATCGTATGTTTTCACAATCCAGAGGAAGAAAATGGGTATTTAAGTAATTGGTATCTGACGGATTTTGTGGTTGATAATATAAAATTTTCATCTATGGAACAGTTTATGATGTATAAAAAGGCAGTTTGCTTCTCAGATATAGAAATAGCAGAGAGTATTCTAAAAACATCAGATGTTGCTAAAATAAAAGAATTGGGACGTCAGGTATCTGGATATCAGGAAAATATCTGGAATGGTGTGCGGCAAATCATAGTATATAAAGGTCTTATTGAAAAATTCTCACAGAATATGATGCTTAAAGAGCAACTGAAAGAAACAAAAGGCTCTGTTTTAGCAGAATGTGCAGTAAAAGATCGTATATGGGGAATAGGATTGTCCATGAATGACCCGAAACGAATGGATATCAATCAGTGGAAAGGTCAAAATTTACTGGGATATGCCTTAATGATGGTGCGAGAAAAGTTGGAAGAGGGCTAAAGCTTGGAAATAGCGGCAGATAAATTCATTGAGACTGGCAGATTCTTGTAAAGTTTTTTGAATTAACAAAGAATCTGCCAGAAGATTTGTCATGTAGGCTGCACCCTACTCTAATTCAAAAGCTCCGGTATATAACTGATAATATTTGCCTTTCTGTGCGATCAGTTCATCGTGTGTGCCTCGTTCGATGATGCGTCCCTGTTCCAGAACCATGATGGCATCTGCATTGCGGACAGTGGAAAGCCGGTGGGCAATGACAAATACCGTGCGGCCTTTCATCAGAGCGTCCATACCTTTCTGAACAATGGCTTCGGTACGGGTGTCAATACTGGAAGTAGCCTCATCCAGAATCATAACTGGTGGATTGGAAATGGCGGCTCTGGCAATAGAGATCAGCTGTCTCTGTCCCTGGGACAGAGAAGAACCTGTTCCATCAATCACAGTGTCATAGCCATTTGGCAGCATCTCGATAAAGTCATGGGCATTTGCAATTTTTGCTGCTTCAATGATTTCTTCATCGGTAGCATTCAGTTTTCCATAGCGGATGTTATCACGTATCGTACCGGTAAACAGGTTGGTATCCTGCAGTACAATGCCAAGGGAATGACGAAGGTCTGCTTTTTTGATCTTATTAATATTAATATCATCGTAGCGGATCTTGCCGTCAGCCAGATCATAAAAACGGTTGATCAGGTTTGTAATCGTTGTTTTACCTGCACCGGTCGCACCGACAAAAGCAATTTTCTGACCAGGTTTTGCATACAGGGAGATATCGTGCAGAACGATTTTATTCGGGTTGTATCCAAAATCCACATCGTAAAAACGTACATCGCCTTCCATTTTTTTGTAAGTGAGAGTACCGTCTCCGTGGCGGTGTTTCCATGCCCAGGTACCGGTACGTTCCGTGCATTCAGTAAGTGTACCATCTGCGGATTCTTTTGCACGCACCAATTCTACATAACCATCATCTACTTCAGAAGGTTCATCCATCAACTGGAAGATACGTCCGGCTCCTGCCAGAGCCATTACAATGGCATTCAGCTGCTGAGAAATCTGTCCAATTGGGTTGGTGAAAGATTTGCTCAGCTGCAGGAAACTGGCAATCACACCAATCGTGATATTTCCAATATGACAAAAAGCAAGTATACCGCCGACAATCGCCAGAAGTACATATTGGAGATTACCCAGATTGTTCATGATTGGCATCAAAATGTTGGCAAAACGATTGGCATTTGTAGCATTGCTGCAAAGTTCTTCATTTAAGAGATCAAAGGCTTTTTCTGCTCTTTCCTCATAGTTGAATACTTTTACCACTTTCTGACCGTTAATCATTTCTTCGATATAGCCATTGGCAGCACCAAGAGATGCCTGCTGTTTCACAAAATAGCGTCCGCTGTTTCCTGCTACTTTACCGGTAATCTTCAGCATAAAGAATACAGATATCGCAACAACAATGGACAGGTAAATGCTGGTAGTCAGCATGGCAACCGCCACAGAAATAATTGTGACAGCGGAAGAGAGCATCTGTGCCAGACTTTGGGAAAGCATTTGGCGCAGAGTATCCGTATCATTGGTGTAACGGCTCATGATATCACCAAAGGAATGGGTATCGAAGTATTTTATCGGAAGTGTCTGCATATGAGTAAATAATTCATCACGAATATCACGCAGAACTCCCTGAGAGATATTTGCCATAACTCTGGAATAAATCAGTGTTGCCAGAGCTCCGGCAAGATAAATGCATGCCATGCGAACCAGAGTGTGAAACAGTGGAGCAAAGTCCGGGGTTGCAGACTGCAGAAGCGGAGTGATATAGCTGTCAATTAATGTTCGAAGGAAGAGAGACGCTATAACTCCTGTGATCGAACTCATCAGAATACAAGCAAGAACTAGGATCATCTGAAACTTGTAATCTTTCCATATATATCCCATCAGACGTTTCAGTGGAATCATAGGATTCTGTTCTTTCATCATTTTTTTACGCTGTTCTTTTGACATGCCTCGTGTCATATTTTTCATTTCCTGATTGGATTTTCTCTGGGTTGGTTTCGTTTCGTTATTCATTGTCAGCAGCCCCCTTTACCTGAGAATAGTAAACTTCCTGATAAATCTTGCTGGAAGCCAGAAGTTCTTCGTGGGTTCCGATATCAGAAATACGTCCGTTGTCCATAACGACAATACGGTCAGCATTTTGTACAGAAGAAATACGCTGGGCAATAATCAGCTTTGTAGTATCCGGGATTTCTTCAATAAAAGCTTTCTGAATTAAGGCATCTGTTCTGGTATCCACAGCAGAAGTACTGTCATCTAAAATCAATATGGCAGGTTTTTTCAGAAGAGCCCTTGCAATACAGATACGCTGTTTCTGACCACCGGATACGTTGGATCCGCCCTGTTCGATATAAGTATCGTATTTATCAGGGAAAGTCTGAATAAAATCATCAGCCTGGGAGAGCTGACATGCGTGAATCAACTCTTCATCAGTAGCATTTTTGTTGCCCCAGCGTAAGTTTTCTTTGATCGTACCGGAAAACAGTACATTTTTCTGAAGCACCATAGATACCGCATCTCGAAGAACTTCCATATCATAATTACGGACATCTACACCACCGACCTTTAAGGAACCTTCGGTGATATCGTACAGTCTTGGAATTAACTGTACCAGAGAACTCTTTGCGCTTCCGGTACCACCGATGATGCCGATCGTCTCGCCGGAATGAATGTGAAGATCAATATCTTTCAGACAAAGTTTATCCGGATTCTGGCTGTAACTGAAAGAGACGTGGTCAAAGTCAATGGAGCCGTCAGAAACATTTTTAACAGGTTCTGGAGGATTGGAAATATCCGGAACCTCGATCAGTACTTCATTGATACGCTCGATGGATGCTTTGGACATGATAGTCATAACGAAGATCATGGATAACATCATCAGACTCATAAGAATCTGCATCGTATAAGTAAACATGGAAGTCAGTTCACCGGTTGTCATAGATCCGCCAACGATCAGGTTGGCACCGAACCAGGAGATCAGAATCATACAGGTATAGACACAGATCTGCATGATAGGTCCGTTAAAGGCAATCATCTTTTCTGCTTTTGTAAAATCACGGTAGATATTAGAAGAGATGTCTTTAAATTTTTTCTCCTCAAAATCTTCTCTTACAAAAGATTTTACCACACGGATACCGTGAACATTTTCCTGAACAACATTGTTTAGCTTGTCATAGGTTTGAAATACGCGTACAAATATAGGATGTACGTGTGTCATGATAAAAGCCAGTGCGATAGCAAGAATCGGAATTACCCACAGATAAATGGTAGCCAAATCGCTGTTGACTTTAAAAGCCATGATAAAAGCAAGAATCAGCATAATCGGTGCACGCACTGCAACACGGATAATCATCTGATAAGCATTCTGCACATTTGTAATATCAGTGGTCATACGAGTGACCAGACTGGATGTGGAAAAATGGTCAATATTCAGAAAAGAAAAGTCCTGAACTTTATAATACATTCGTTTGCGCAAGTTTTTGGCAAATCCGGCACTGGCAACTGCGGCATAATGACCGGACAGAGCACCAAAAGCCAGAGCAGCCATGGCGAGAACGACAAGAATTGCACCATATTTGAGAATGTCAGTCATATTTCCGGTATTGATTCCCTTATCAATTAACACGGCCATTAAAAATGGAATCAAAACTTCCAGAAATACTTCACAGGCTACAGTGACAGGTGCCAGCAGAGAAGCTTTTTTATATTCTCCGACTGATTTTAAAACATTTTTTAACATAGGGTCACATCCTTTCTAGTGATTTGAATTTATGCATGATGTGCATTGGGGATCAGGAACCTGATCGATCAGACGTTTCAACAACACCAGAAGCTGCTGTTCTTCTTCTTTTGTGTATAAAGAAGAAAGAGAGGCTTCAAAGTCATCCAGGCGCTGTTGGATATTTGCGCAGGTTCCTATCCCTTTGGGTGTCAGAACAAGACGCTTCAGTCTGGCATCTTCCTTTACCGGTTCTCTGGTAAGATATCCGTTCTGTTCCAGGGAAGAGATCAGGCTGTTCGCGGAGGAACGCCGCATACCAAAATGATGTTCCATATTTTTCTGATAATAGGGTATGCCTTCCTGATCTGCATGGAATATTTCACCAAGAACACAGGCCTGAGTACCGGTCAGGTGTTCATATTCATAGAATATGGAATCAAGATGGCGGCGGATATGCTTTGATGTGACATTAACATAGAAACCGATATGT
>CAKRON010000109.1 GCA_934373455.1 uncultured Marvinbryantia sp. | reverse complement strand
GTGTATTTGTGGAGCACAAAGCTGTATGAAAAATATGCACCATACATCCAGGAACAGCTTCCGGATATCAATGTGGAATTTGTAGTAGGTAATAATGATCTGGATTTTTATAAGTTTCTTAAGGAAAATGATGGATTGCCGGATATTATAACCTGCTGCCGTTTTTCCCTGCATGATGCAAGTCCCCTGAAAGACAGTCTGATGGATCTTTCTACAACCAATGCAGCAGGTGCAGTTTATGATACCTACCTCAACAGTTTCAGGAACGAGGATGGCAGTATAAACTGGCTTCCGGTGTGTGCAGATGCCCATGGGTTCGTGGTGAACAAAGATCTATTTGAAAAGTATGATATTCCTCTTCCAACAGACTACGAAAGCTTCGTCTCTGCCTGCCAGGCATTTGATGAAGTGGGAATCCGTGGGTTCACTGCGGACTATTCGTATGATTACACCTGTATGGAAACACTGCAGGGACTGTCTGCATCAGAACTGTCTTCTGTGGACGGACGTAAGTGGCGTACTACTTACAGTGATCCGGGTAATACAGAGAGAGAAGGTCTTGACAGTACTGTCTGGCCGCAGGCTTTTGAACGTATGGAGCAGTTCATCCAGGATACAGGGCTGAGTCAGAATGATCTGGATATGAATTATGATGATATCGTTGAGATGTACCAAAGTGGTAAGCTTGCCATGTACTTTGGCAGCTCTTCCGGTGTAAAAATGTTTCAGGATCAGGGTATCAACACAACATTTCTTCCATTCTTTCAACAGAATGGCGAAAAGTGGCTGATGACTACGCCATATTTTCAGGTGGCTTTAAACCGTGATTTGACACAGGATGAGACACGTCAAAAGAAAGCTATGAAGGTACTGAACACCATGCTTTCAGAGGAGGCACAGAGCAGGATCCTTTATGATGGCCAGGATTTATTAAGTTACAGCCAGGATGTGGATATTCAGCTTACGGAATATCTGAAAGATGTGAAATCTGTGATTGAAGAAAACCATATGTATATCCGTATTGCGTCAAATGACTTTTTCTCCGTTTCCAAGGACGTGGTTTCTAAGATGATCTCAGGAGAATACGATGCAGGGCAGGCTTACCAGTCATTTAATTCTCAGCTTCTCGAAGAGAAATCCACTTCTGAGAATATTGTATTGGATTCACAGAAATCTTATTCCAATCGTTTTCATAGCAGTGGTGGAAATGCCGCCTATTCGGTCATGGCAAATACCCTGCGTGGCATCTATGGAACGGATGTGCTGATTGCAACAGGAAACAGTTTTACAGGAAATGTGTTGAAGGTCGGATATACGGAAAAAATGGCAGGCAGCATGATTATGCCAAACGGTCTTATGGCTTATAACAGTAAGATGAGCGGTGCTGAACTGAAAGAGACAGTCAGAAATTTTGTAGAAGGCTATGAGGGAGGATTTATTCCGTTTAACCGTGGCTCTCTGCCTGTAGTCAGTGGAATTTCTGTGGAAATTAAGGAAACACGTGACGGTTATACATTAAGTAAAGTTACAAAAGATGGAAAAAAAGTTCAGGACAAGGATACTTTCACAGTAACCTGCCTTGCGACACCGCAACACATGGAAGCTTATCCGGCAAATGAAAATATGGTATTTGAGGGAGGGGATACCTCCGTGAAAGATACCTGGATGAAATATGTTTCAGATGGTAATGCCGTTCTTGCAGAGCCTGAAGACTACATGACTCTGAGGTGAGAAGAATGGATGTTAAGAATTATAGTGCAAAAAGAAAGAAATATTTCATGAGGAAACGGTTAAGGATCGCTGTCTTTATAGCTCTTTTTACAGGAATCATTTTCACTGTTTCCAGATATTTTGAGTTTGTGTCGAAAACGATTTATGAGGAAAGTGTTTCTCATCTGACGGAAGTATTTCATCAGTCTGATAATATGTTGAGGGAGCTGACAAATAAGAATCTGACTTATCTTCATATGTGGAGTGAGAATCTACAGAATATCTCCAGTGAAAACGAAATCCGAGATTATATAGAGAAAGTGCAAGAAGATGCAGGCTTTTTAGATTTCTATTTTATGTCAGCTGACGGGAACTATATGATGACAACAGGTGAAACAGGTTTCCTTGGATTACAGGAAAAAATTGAAGAGGAGATCTGGCAGGGAAATGATATTGTAACCAATGCAGTACTTCCAGGAAAATCCCAGTTGCTTGTTTTCGCTACTCCAAAGGCGCATGGGATTTATCAGGGATTTGAATATGATGCCATTGCCATTGCTTATGAAAACACGGATATCGTAAATGTACTGGATATTTTGGCTTTTGGTGGAAATGCCCAGAGTTACGTTGTTCATTCGGATGGTCGTATTGTGGTCGATCATTCTTCTGAGTCATGGGAGAACGTGTATAATTTCTTTGGTGTTTTAAGAGAGTATTCCAATATGTCCGAAAAAGAAATCCTTGAACTTTCGGAGAAATTTAAAGAGGGACTTACCGGCGCGATGATGGTAAATCTGGATGGAAAGAACTACTATCTGATCTATGAAAAATCGGATATTCAGGACTGGATGTTTCTGGGACTTGTTCAGGCTGATATCGTCAATGCAAGTATGAACCATCTGCAGTTTAGTACGATGCTCCTTGTTAGTGCGGTTGTGCTCTGTGTTGCCGCTTTTCTTATCAATTTTATTATTCAAAAAAACAGGAGAAGCCTTAAGAAAAAGGATACGGAGATCCTGTACAGGGATGTACTGTTTCAAAAGCTGTCGATGAATGTGGATGATGTATTTCTGATGCTGGATGCCAAAACATATAAGACAGATTACGTCAGTCCGAATGTGGAAAAACTGCTGGGATTTACGATAGAACAGATTAGGAAGGATATTTGTGTTCTAAGCAAACTGCATCCCTGGGATTCGGAAGATCCGAAGAAGAATTATCTGGAGGGAATCCAGACTTCGGAACAGAAGGAATGGGATTTTGAATATGTTCATCAGAAAACAGGAGAACGACGCTGGTTTCATATTGTGGCAATGTGCAGTGAGGTAAACGGAAAAAAGAAATACATCCTGGTTATGTCAGACCGTACAACTGACAGGAAAATGAATCAGGCACTCTCAGAGGCGGTACAGGCTGCAGAGACAGCAAACCGGGCAAAGAGTACCTTTCTTTCCAACATGTCTCACGATATCCGGACACCAATGAATGCGATTATTGGCTTTACCACGCTGGCTGTAAGCAATATTGATGATAAGAAAAGGGTTCAGGATTATCTGAGTAAGATCCTCTCAGCCAGCAACCATCTTCTGTCATTGATCAACGATATACTGGATATGAGCCGTATTGAAAGTGGAAAGATCCAGCTGGAAGAAATGGAAGTCAGTCTGTCCGATGTGCTTCATGATCTGAAGACCATTGTCAGTGGGCAGATCCATGCGAAACAGCTGGAGCTTTATATGGATGCCATGGATGTGACCAATGAGAATGTCTATTGTGATAAGACAAGGTTGAATCAGGTGCTGTTGAATTTATTATCTAATGCAATCAAGTTTACGCCGGCAGGAGGAACTGTTTCTGTCCGGCTGAGACAGTATCCGGGAACAAAAAAAGGCAGTGAACTGTACGAGATACGAGTAAAGGATAACGGAATCGGCATGAGTCCGGAATTTGTACAGAAGATTTTTTCGCCGTTTGAGCGGGAGCGGACTTCCACTGTCAGCAGGACACAGGGTACAGGACTTGGCATGGCCATTACCAAGAACATCGTGGACATGATGGGCGGAACCATTGAAGTGCAGACCGCGCCAGGCAAAGGTACGGAATTTATTGTCCGTCTATTATTGCGAAGTCAGCCTGAGAACCACCGTATAGAGAAAATCGCAGAACTGGAAGGTCTTAAGGCATTGGTTGTAGACGATGATTTTAATACCTGTGACAGTGTGACAAAGATGCTTGTGAAAGTTGGGATGCGTTCGGAGTGGACTCTTTCCGGTAAGGAGGCTGTTCTGCGTGCACGCCAGTCTATGGAACTTGGGGATGCATTTCATGCTTATATCATCGACTGGCGTCTGCCGGATATGAACGGCATTGAAGTCACACGTCAGATCCGCAGCCTTGGCGATGATACACCGATCATTATCCTGACTGCATATGACTGGTCAGATATCGAAGCAGAAGCCAGGGAAGCAGGCGTAACTGCATTCTGTGCGAAGCCTCTGTTCATGTCAGATATCAGAGAGACTTTGATGACTGCCATCGGTCAGAAGCAGGCAGAGACAGAAGATAGCATCCTCCCGGCAGCAGATTTGGACTTCAGGGGAAGGAGCTTATTGCTGGTGGAAGATAATGAACTGAACAGCGAAATTGCGGTGGAGATCCTGAATGAATATGGCTTCCTGGTTGACACCGCAGAAAATGGAGCAGAGGCAGTGGAGAAAGTTAAGAATTCAAAACCGGGCGGCTATGATCTTGTGCTAATGGATGTGCAGATGCCGGTAATGAACGGATATGAGGCTACGAAACAGATTCGTGCCCTGAAAGATCCGGCGCTGGCGAAAATTACCATCCTTGCCATGACTGCCAATGCTTTTGATGAGGATAGAAAGAAAGCACTGGAATGCGGTATGAATGGATTCTTATCCAAGCCAATTGTTATAGATGAATTGATCGATACATTACAGAATAATCTGAAATGAGTTTTTGGAATTTCATAAAACCCGAACGGATAAAGGAAATAACTAATATGGATAAAAGACAAAAGATACTTATTGTAGATGATGCGGAATTTAACAGGGAGATATTGAAGGAGATTCTGGGAGAATGCTACCATTATCTGGAAGCAGAAAATGGTAATCAGGCTGTCCAGATTATGGAGGAGAATCCGGAAATCGATCTGATGCTTTTAGATATCAATATGCCACAGATGGATGGATTTGAAGTTCTAAAATGGATGAAAATAAGTCAATGTATTGAAGAAACTCCTGTCATTATGATCTCTTCGGAAGAATCTGTTAATATTATGCGTAAAGCATATGAGATGGGAATCACAGATTATATTACACGTCCATTTGACTCCGTTATTGTAAAGAAAAGAGTGCAAAATACTTTGGGGCTTTATGCGAACCAAAAGCGTCTGATTAATGTAGTCGTTGAACAGGTTTATGAAAAAGAAGAAAATAATAATATTATGACCAGTATTCTGAGTAATGTACTGGGATCTCGTAATAGTGAGAGCAGCGAACATATTTTACATATCCGGACAGCAACGGAAATCATGCTGAGAAAACTGGTAGAAGTAACAGATGCGTATCATTTAACAGAGACAGAGATTTCTCTCATTACCACAGCATCTTCACTTCATGACATCGGTAAGATACGCATTCCGGAAGAGATACTGAATAAACCGGGCAGACTGACGGATGAAGAGTTTAGAATCATGAAAACTCATAGCGAGCTTGGAGCAGCTATCATCCGGGATATGCATTTTTCACAAACACATCCATTGGTGCATACTGCATGGGAAATCTGCAGATGGCATCATGAAAGATGGGATGGAAAGGGTTATCCTGATGGTCTGAAAGGAGAAGAAATACCGATCTGTGCACAGGTGGTATCGATTGTTGATGTTTATGATGCACTTACCAGTGAAAGATGTTATAAGAAAGCATTTGATCATGATACAGCGATTCAAATGATTCTGGATGGGCAATGCGGACAATTTAATCCGATCCTCCTGAATTGTTTGAAAGAATTGAGCCTTCAGTTTTCAAAAATGTTCAGTAAAGAAACGGATGAAAACAAATACTATTATGAAGCACAGAGACTTTCGAATGAAATACTCAGTGAAAAGTCTTTGCCGAATAAGAACTATTCACAGAGTGTTGTTAAGGTCATGCAGGAAAAGATAGATTTT
This sequence comes from uncultured Marvinbryantia sp., assembly GCA_934373455.1. GTDB lineage: Bacteria > Bacillota > Clostridia > Lachnospirales > Lachnospiraceae > Marvinbryantia. Next base: position 2,016 of record CAKRON010000109.1, on the reverse strand, counting down.
TTCAAATCGAACAGTGGAAAGAATTCAATAGAGTACAATGCAATTTCAGGTCAGTTAACGATCATAAACGGAAAACAACAGATACTGTGTCAGAGAGATAATCCGAAATTTGATCTGTTCAAAGCATTCGAAGTAAGTGAAGAAGATATTCAACATATTCGAGTTTTGTTACATCAGACATCTGTACAAAATAGAGAAGTCTCTGTACAGATAAAAGCAAAGGTGGAAAACGACAGCCAGATATATAATCTGAAACTGCACACGTTGTGGTCTCCATTAAAGAAAGACGGATATATAGGAATTGTCGGATATTTTGATATCGCAAAATAAATATGAGGAAACTAAAAATTATTTAAAATTTTCGGGGGGGGGAAAGGGTATGGATGATTTCAAAAAACTTACAGAGCAACTTTTAAAACTATACAGTAACGCTGAATCGGTAAATGATTTAGGCATCGAAAATTACTTTGATGAAAATATCAGTCTGATTGGAACAGGAAAACATGAGCTTTACAGAAATCTGCATGAGTTTTTAGAATCATTTAAATTTGATGTAAAACGAAGAGGCAAAATCAGAATTGAAACACAAAATTTACATCAGGAAGAAGAATGGCTTGATGATGACCATGTGCTTGCACATGGGACAGTAGATTTTATTGGTCTGTTTAAAGATGGCTCGATCTGTTTTAAAATGGGGACAAGATTTACGATTATCTATAAGCGGACGAATGGAAAATGGTTCGTTCAGCATCTGCATCAGTCAGTACCGGACCAGGAGCAGATGAAGGGCGAAGAATTCCCCCTTACATTAGGAAAGCAGGTGAAGAAAACCCGGCAGGCACTTTATGCATTAGGCACTGCCTATTATCATATCTCAAGGTTGAATTTAAAAACAAAGAAGATGGAACTTGTCAAGAGGTCTCGAAAAATGGCTATGGATATTGAAGAAGACAGTGCAGACTGGGATCCTCAGTTCAAGATTATTAAAGATGTGATAGCAGAACCATTTGTACAGAAGTATACGGAATTTTTTGATATACAAACCATGGCGGCGCGGCTTCATAATAAAAAATCTATGTCTTCCGAATTCAAAAAAAAGGATGGATCATGGTTCCTTTCTATGATTGTTCCTCAGACCTATGATAAAGATAGAAATGTTACATCCGTGCTGATTGCGAATCGAGATGTAACAGATGAAAAAATGCGGGAATTAAGACAAGAGGAAGAATTACGGGAAGCTAAATTAAAAGCAGAATATGCAAATAAAGCAAAATCGTCATTCCTGTTCAATATGTCTCATGACATCAGGACTCCTATGAATGCAATCATTGGTTATGCAGATCTGGCATCCAGACATTTGAAAGAAACAGAAAAACTTGACAGGTACCTTGAAAAAATTCAAATATGCGGAGAAAGACTGCTGTCATTACTCGGTAATATTCTGGATCTGGCAAGAATTGAAAATAATAAAGTTGAAATGGAATACGCTGTTTCGAATGTCCATGAATGCTTTGAAAATTGCGTCGCTATGTTCCAACAGCAGGCAGAAAGCAAAAATCAGACGCTTTCTCTGACGGAACAAATTATGTATCCGTATGTATATATGGATGCACCGCACCTGTCAGAAATCTGTTTCAACATTATAAGTAACGCAATAAAGTATACGAATTCAGGAGGTACGATATCCTGTAATGTTATACAGAAATCCTGTGAAAAAGAAGACTGGTGCAATATGATTATCACCATTACTGATAATGGAATCGGTATGTCTGAAGAATTCCAAAAGCATATTTTTGAAACTTTTGAAAGAGAACGCAGCTCTGCATCCAGCCATATTGAGGGCAGCGGCATCGGAATGGGCATTACGAAAAAGCTTGTAGAACTCATGGATGGCACGATAGAAGTGAAAAGTAAGCAGGGTGAAGGTTCTACATTTACAGTGACGATCCCTTGCAGAAAAGCGTTAAAAGAAGACTTTCTGGTGAACAAAAACAGTAATTTGTGCAATAAGAATTG
>CAKRON010000108.1 GCA_934373455.1 uncultured Marvinbryantia sp. | reverse complement strand
TCAACTCCCAAAACTCTAATCAATAGTTTACATGCAACAGCCAGAAATTTCGATACACCCTCTTATTGGACGCTTACAAAGCAAATTAGTCTGACACTGTAATACCCTTGAAAATTGAGAATCTCAGAGCAGACAAAAAGACTGTTGCCGGCAATATCTCTGCCAGAGCAACAGTCTCATCATTTCTAAAATCTTTATGGAATTCGCATATTGTTTCCAAGTTCTGACTCTACACTTGCTTATCTGTAGAGAATGTCCTGTAATTTTTCTCTTGTAGCCGACATATCAGTCGGTGTTAATATCTCGTTATCAATATAATACATATCATCAAACGGCACACGAACTTCTTCAATCTCATAAGTCAGCCAGTCTGATACTTTCATCATCAATTTTAAAGTATCCGCACCTGTCAAATCGTGAGATGCATATGATAACAATGTCTGAAGTGTACCGGATGACTGTGTTTCTTCATAATCAGACTGTGCTTTCTCAAAAATCGCTGTCAACAGCTTACGCTGACGCTCTGTACGTCCAAAATCAGATGTACCGCCTGTACTGCGGTTTCTGGAATATACAACTGCCTGATATCCATTCAGCCACACTTCTCCTGCATGATCCAGATATACAGGATCATCCTTTCCTGCCAGAGAATACTGGCTTGCAATATGAGCATTAATGTATTCCATCTCTGCATCAGAAATCTCAAGATCCACTCCATCGATTGCATCTACGATCTCTGCCATAGAATTGAAATCTACCATTGCATAATTATCAATCTGAACCTGATAGTTCTCTTTAATCGTCTGTACACACAGTTCTGCGCCGCCATTCGCACAGGCCGCATTCAACTTATGTACGCCTATACCAGGAATATCTGCATACAAATCTCGCATAAATGATGTCAGATATATCTTTTCCTTCTGTGGATTCACAGTAACCAAAAGCATAACATCTGAGTTGCCATACCAGGAATCATCTCTTCTGTCTACACCAATTAACAGAACATTATATGTACCTGATTCTGTATCCTCCTGTAACTGTGTTTCACTTTCTGTCTCTTCTTCAGCAAGTACAGTTCCCATACACGCACCGATCATAAGTACGGCTGTCACGAAACCAATGATTAGTTTTTTTAATAATCTCATTATTCTCCTCTTTTCTTGCTTTATCCATAATTTTCCCATTTATCTTATTCCAATATCATGCATTTTGCAAGAGCTATCTTCCATAAACTTCAACTTTAGGAGTTAAAAAATGGGCATCTAACTCATCACTTAAGTAACCAGGAGGCGACACGCTGTTATTTAATTTGCTTTTTTCTGCATACTACCGAGGCTGAATATACTCTACCCCAGCGTATTTTGATTTTACTGTCTAACAGAATAACTGGCAAGCTGATCCGCCGGCACTCCAGCTTCAACTGTAATTATACAAACCTGTCTGGCGTCTGCTTTTTGCAACAAATATCCACATCATGAATAATCTCCTTATACCGCTTCATTTCCTGATCTTTCGGATTAATAAATAATGCATAACCTATTTGCCCCAGTAAATGCTCTCGGTAATTCCTGCACTCCAGACCTATATATTCCAAATGAGATTCCAGCCCAAATTTTTGAATATAATACATATTTTTGCGAATTTCTTTACGAATACTTTTGGGAAGCTGTGTTTTATAATTGACAACTATTCCTGTAACTTCCTGCTGCTGTCCCTGTTTGCGCATTCTTGTTTTTTTCTTATTCAAATGCAATCCCATGGATTTTAATTCCTGCCTGACGAAACGTATTACTTCTAGCTCATCAAAATCTCCCGAAAATGTCATATCATCTGCATATCGTGTATATCGGATCTTTTTTTCTTTACAAAACAATCCTACTTTTTCATCAAACTCTACCATTAGCAGATTGGAAAGTGCCGCACTTGTTGGTGCTCCCTGCGGCAGGCATCCTCTTAAACAACATAAGCCTGTCAGCATCATAGCTACAGCCTCATTATATCCTTTTTCTATAAAAAACTGAAATACCATCCAGTCAGTCAAGTGATCGTAAAAGGCCTTAATATCTAATGACAATACCTTTTTCTGTCTTCTGTGAAAACGCACATTATCTTTTACTGACTTTCCTGGAATATATGCTTTTGCGTAAGTGCTGATTTCTGCTTTATATAAAATATATTTCAAAATCCACTCCTGAATTTCCTTCAGATTAGGCAATGGCTCTGAAATCTTTCGACTTCCACCATTCTTTTTCGGAATTAAAAACTGCCGATAAAAATCTTCCGGTGCATTTGCCGCAGCATATACATATGGCGGCAGATAGCCCAGCAAGGCACATAAATGTTCCTGCGTATAAATAACAGGCATATGGTGCATCCATAGCTGCTCCGCATAATTCAAATATTTTTCACAGTATGCATTATTTTCCCCACTTTTTCGTGCTGCTTCAATAAATGCAATTTTATATTCATTCCATTCCATTTCATCCACCTAAAAAACCTTTGAAATCTTTACCAGAAATATCAGTCTTATTCTTTCCGAAGGAAAGGATAAGAAGAAGTGATTTTGGAACAAAATCACGACCTGTAAGACTTGTTTGGGATTTTACTCCTGTAAAAGAACGAACAAGTCTTACTATGGCTCGAAAAATAAGTTCCTCAAAGATTAACGACTCGCTAATCCCGCACAAATGTGCTAAGTCTAAAGATTTCAAAGGCAAATTTATTATATCATGGTAAATATATATCGTCTATATCTATTTTACTGACTCTGTATTCCTCCAGGGGCAGAATCGAAAAAGTATGTTTTGTCCCTTTCAGACTTTTCCATCTCTGTTCTCCTAACTCTGTCAAATTTCTCACTCCATCTTCACTATAAGAAATTTTTCCTTCTTTCTCCAATCGTTTTCCCCATTCCATAACCTTTGCATATGAATACCCCGCTTTAAAAAGCGGCATTATCGATCCCTGCCTTTTTATCGTATCTAATATCAAAAATTCAATTCCTTCTCTCATATCTTTCCTGTTCTTTATTTTCTTTCCTGATCATTTTCACATTTTCTTTTCTTGGAAATGGTGCACGCGAATGCCCCTTCTTCTCATGCCAATATACCGGGAATGTATTATTAGGCGTTTTATTCATAGCAACCAGACTTTCTGACTGTAAAAATCCAAGATACATTTCGGAAGGAACCTTCAGCAATTTACTTATTTTCTTCATTTCATCTAGTTTCTGCTGTGCTTCTTCTTTTTCAAATTGATCTGATATGCCCTTTTCACGTACAACATCTGCAAAGACAGGAATTCCTTCTTTTTGAATATTATTTATTCCCTCTTTCTGCGCAACCATAGCAAGAATGTACATCTTTTTTCCTTCCTGTCTCAGGAAATCCAAATATGCCATACATCCAAGAGCTGTTTCACCGCTTCCAATAAAATCATCAATTAAAATAACTGAATCTATATTTTCTCTGTATTTCTCCTCTTTCAACACTTCTGGTGTCTCACAAATCCGCACCTGTCCGTCCTGAAATTCTTCATATGTTCGAAGCAATATACTCTGACATAAATACAACATAAAAGTAGAACTTTTTATTTTCCCAAAATCCTCTTCCGGAAGCAATGGGCAAATACAAATACTTTTCCCTTTTTCCGGATTCCATGATTTATCCTTGAAAAGTTTCTGAAAAGTAACCAGCAAATATTGTTCGTACATACTGCTGTTTACCCATAAAAATTTTTCAGTAAGATCAAGTATCAAATCACGCTGTACATCTGTCTCCAGTTCTGCCATTCTCTCACAAAATCTGTCAAATACAGAGTATTTTCCAATCTCCTGTGTATTCCAGTTTTTCCTTTCAAATAAATCATATAATTGCTCTACATACTTATCTGAAAGAACCTTCTTCGTTATCATTTGTCAAACATTTCCTTCTGTTAATAAGTAAAATCATTTTTATAAAATCCATTCTCTGTTTTTCGTACTTATATTAAATAAGCTTCTATATATTAAATTACCAAACTTCTGTGGAACTTTTCACTTACCATTCTACAGTCTATAATGATGATAGTAAATAGTTTTTTCTTCTATAGTGGAACAGCCTTCATACCTCCTCATCCCCATTTATTTGCAGATTTGCCAAAAGACATCCCACCATACAGCCAAGCCCATTATGGATCATATCGTCCCACTCGAACAACCCACGCATAAAAATCAGCTGACAAAATTCTATGGTTGCAGATATAGCTATTCCCACCAAAAGAGCCTGATACCATTTCACCTTATGATTTACAATTGCGGGAAATAGTGCTCCTGCCGGCAATAATAATATACAGTTTAAAAAATTTTCTTTTAATAATGACCAGTCCTGGCAGCAAATAATTGTTCCCCATGACCAAAATGGGATCAATTTATACTGCCGAATCGTTTTAGGTCTGGTGAAGACTGTAGATCCAAACACAATACCTAAGAATATAACCAATGCCAGTATTGACAAAGCCTGAATTATACTCAGCTTATGTCTGTATAAGCATATAGATATTAGTATACATACCATTGCCAATATCACTGCAAAAATAAATACTTCAGATTTCGACCATGGTTTATTATATGTCGTCCATATCTGGTAAACATCCATTCGTTTTCTCCTGTATTTCTATCCGTTCATTCTTTTTGTTATTTAAAACAACATATGATTCAAAATTTTATTTTTTTCTTATCATTTTTATTGACATTGTTATTTATAGTTGCTACTATAGAGATAGATTATGTACATTACTTTATGTATATGATATCCACAATAAAATTTCAATACTCATTAACATTAAATGGAGCGTAATATAATATGAAAAAATTATCTGTTAAAAAAATGGCTGATACCATTATAAACCAAAGAAAAAATTTAAAAATCACACAGGCCCAGCTTGCAGAGATGACTGGAATTAACAGAACGATGATCAGCCGCCTGGAAAGCTGCGATTACACACCATCCATCAATCAGCTTCAGGCAATTGCCGAAGTACTCGGATTTGAAGTAACTGATTTATTCGAAGATGAAAAATCATCAGCAATGAAAGCAAACCTTGACAAAAAATACAACATCGCAGTTGCCGGTACCGGTTATGTAGGTCTGTCTATTGCAACACTTCTCTCCCAGCATAACCATGTAACAGCCGTTGATATCATTCCGGAAAAAATAGAACTTATTAATCATAAGAAATCCCCTATCCAGGATGATTATATTGAAAAATATCTTGCCGAAAAAAAGCTGGATCTTACCGCAACTCTTGACGGTGAATCAGCGTACAGGGATGCTGACTTTGTAGTCATTGCCGCTCCGACAAATTATGACAGCAAGAAAAACTTCTTCGACTGCTCTGCAGTAGAGGCCGTGATCGAGCTTGTATTAAAAGTAAATCCAAATGCGACAATGGTCATCAAATCCACCATCCCAGTCGGATATACTGCATCCGTAAGAAAAAAATACAATACTAAAAATATTATTTTCAGCCCGGAATTTCTGCGTGAATCAAAGGCCCTTTACGATAACCTTTATCCGTCAAGAATCATTGTATCCTGTGATGACGAATCAAAAGAAAAAGCAGAAATCTTTGCAAAACTTCTTCAGCAGGGAGCCATCAAAGAAAATATCGACACTTTATTTATGGGATTCACAGAAGCTGAGGCAGTTAAACTTTTCGCCAACACTTATCTCGCACTTCGTGTATCTTACTTTAACGAGCTCGACACATACGCAGAGACAAAGGGATTAAATACACAGGAAATCATCAATGGTGTCTGTCTGGATCCACGTATTGGAACACATTATAACAATCCAAGCTTTGGATATGGTGGCTACTGTCTGCCAAAGGATACCAAGCAGCTTCTTGCAAATTTCAACGATGTTCCACAGAATATGATTACAGCCATCGTCGAAAGTAATAGAACGAGAAAAGACTACATCGCAGATCATGTTCTGGAAATGGCAGGTGCCTATGAAGCAAACAGCTCCTGGGATCCTGATAAAGAAGATGAAAAAGTCATCGGTGTATACCGTCTTACTATGAAGAGCAATTCCGATAACTTCCGGCAGTCTTCTATCCAGGGTGTCATGAAGAGAATTAAAGCCAAAGGTGCGAAAGTCATTATCTATGAGCCAACATTGAAAAACGGCGAAACGTTCTATGGTTCTGAGATTATCAATGATCTAAAGAAATTCAAAAAAGAAAGTCAGGCTATCATTGCAAACAGATACGATTCCTGTCTTGATGATGTAAAAGATAAAGTATACACAAGAGACATCTTTAAGAGAGATTAAAACGGAGGGTCAGATAACATGAATCATATAGATTTGAAAAATAAAACTGTTTTTGTTACAGGTTCTGCCGGATTTATCGGCAGCAATCTGGTTCTTGAACTTTTAAAAACGCAATCACCGATCCATATCATCGGTCTCGATAACATGAATGACTACTATGATGTAACGATCAAAGAATGGCGCTTAAAAGAAATTGAAAAATATGTCAGTGAACATAGTGATTCTACTTATGTATTCTATAGAGATGATCTTGCAAATAAAGCAATCATTGATAAAATCTTCGAAGAACACAAACCTGATATCGTAGTAAACTTAGGAGCGCAAGCCGGTGTGCGTTATTCCATCAGCAATCCAGATGCCTATATCCAGTCAAATATGATTGGCTTCTACAACATTCTGGAAGCCTGCCGCCATTCATACGATAATGGTGCAAAGGGAGTGGAACATCTGGTATACGCCTCATCCTCATCTGTCTATGGCACCAACAAAAAAGTTCCGTACAGCACAGATGATAAGGTTGATAATCCTGTATCCCTTTATGCTGCAACCAAAAAATCAAACGAACTGATGGCTCATGCCTACAGCAAGCTTTACAATATTCCATCAACAGGACTCCGTTTCTTCACCGTATATGGACCAGCTGGAAGACCGGATATGGCATACTTCGGATTTACAAATAAACTGCTCAAAGGTGAAACTATTCAGATCTTCAACTACGGAAATTGCAAACGTGACTTTACATATGTCGACGATATTGTAGAGGGAGTAAAACGTGTCATGCAGGGCGCGCCTGAAAGAAAAAATGGAGACGACGGTCTTCCAATTCCTCCATATGCTGTATACAATATCGGAAACAGTAATCCAGAAAATCTTCTCGACTTCGTAACAATCCTTCAGGAAGAACTGATCCGAGCCGAAGTACTTCCATCCGATTATGACTTTGAAGCGCATAAAGAACTTGTAGCAATGCAGCCAGGTGATGTACCGGTGACATACGCCGATACAAGCGCACTGGAAAGAGATTACGGATTTAAGCCAAACACGTCCTTACGAACAGGATTAAGAAATTTTGCAGAATGGTATAAAAAATTCTATCAGGTATAAAAGTTTAGGGATGGTGTGACTCATACCAAGTCATGCCATTCCTCTTTTTGTCTTAAAAAGATGTCTAAGAAGATCAGATGCTGATTTTAAAAATTTTTCAGTTTCTAATAACTTCAACCTCAATTCCTATCACTCCATACTTAGATTGTTCTTCCACAGAATAATATGCATTCATATCTGCGGGATCAGCATTTTTCAATTCTTTTTCGCTGTATCCACATTTTTCAAGCGGAAGTTCTTTATAGAGTTCTGTAAATGAATTAAACTTATATATATGAATAACTCTCGTTTTAATAAAACTATCTGCTTTTCCATACAAATAAAATATTATAATATCGCCTTCACGGATGCCGTCTCTCTTTTTATCGCAAAGCCGTAATTCGATAGTCTTCTTCCCCTGCTCAAGGGCTCTATATGGTTTTTCAAATAATTTCATCGTATATTGCATAATATCTCATCCTCATTATTAAAAGAAGAAGTCAACAGCACTAATCCTGTCAACTTCTCATTAATGATCAACATTCAAAGTAAGCGTCAAATAAAACAGTGTATAGAAAAATAACCGTCAGCCTTTTATACTAAAAGGTCAACGGTTATCGAC
>CAKRON010000107.1 GCA_934373455.1 uncultured Marvinbryantia sp. | reverse complement strand
GTACGGCACTGAGTGCAACGATTGGTACCGGTAATATCGTTGGTGTGGCAACGGCTGTTTGCGCCGGAGGTCCAGGAGCATTGTTTTGGATGATTGTGGCAGCATTCCTTGGAATGGCTACCAAATATTCAGAAGGTCTTCTGGCAGTAAAATATCGTGTGGTTGCAGAAGATGGTCATAGTCTTGGTGGTCCGTTCTATTATATTGAACAGGGAATGGGAAAACAATGGTCCTGGCTGGCAAAGCTGTTTGCATTCTTTGGTATGGGCGTAGGTCTGTTTGGTATCGGTACATTCAGCCAGGTAAATGGTATTGCCAGTGCGGTAAATGGATTTTTTGATCCGGAAAATCTGCATTGTGTGACTCTGCCATCCATTGGTACATATTCCTGGTCAGTGGTGATCGCGTCATTAATACTTGCATTTTGCGTGGCAGCAGTATTGATTGGCGGTGTACAGCGTATTGCAAAGGTCAGCCAGATTATCGTACCATTTATGGCTGTAATTTATTTTATTTTTGTAGGTATCCTGATTATCTGTAATATTACGAAAGTGCCGGCAGCAGTGGTAACGATCGTTACAGCAGCCTTTAATCCAAAGGCAGTGACAGGTGGTGTAGTTGGAAGTATGATCGTGGCGATGCAAAAAGGTGTTGCCCGTGGTATTTTCTCTAACGAAGCAGGTCTTGGTAGTGCTCCGATCGCAGCGGCAGCAGCACAGACAAATGAGCCGGTACGTCAGGGTCTGGTCAGCATGACAGGTACTTTTATTGATACGATTGTGATCTGTACACTGACAGGTCTTTCTATTGTTCTGACAGGAGCATGGCAGGTGGAAGGACTGCAGGGTGTGGAAGTAACTACTTATGCTTTCCAGCATGGTATTCCATTTTCACCACAGTTGTCTTCCTTTGTGCTGATGGTTTGTCTGGTGTTCTTTGCATTTACAACAATTCTTGGATGGGATTATTACAGTGAACGCTGCCTGGAATTTCTGACAGGTGGTAACATGAAGCCGGTAAAGGTGTTCCGTTGGATTTATATTTTCGCAGTCTTTATCGGACCGTATATGACAGTAAGTGCAGTATGGACGATTGCAGATATCTTTAACGGTTTGATGGCTATTCCGAACATGATTGCACTCTTTGCATTAAATGGTGTGGTAGTGAAAGAAACAAAGAAGTTTTTTGAAAAACATAATAGAGGTTTGTAAAATTTATAAATATCACTCAGAGGAAAAGGCGGCACGGTCATATATTGGCGGTGCCGTTTTTGACCATATATTTTTTTCAAAGACTGATAATTGATTATTCCATGGAATTGGTGTAAGATAATTCAGGAATATTTGAGATTAGGATAAAACAGGAAGGAACAGAGTATGGATAATCATAATCATCAGAAAAAAATAGCATTGATTAATGATTATACCGGATTTGGAAGATGTTCGGTGGCAGTGCAGCTGCCGATTATTTCGATGATGAAGGTACAGTGTTGTGCGCTCCCAACATCGATTTTTTCCAATCATACCGGATTTGAGAGCTTTTTTTATACCGATTATACAGCTAATATGAATGCCTATATTGAAGAGTGGAAGAAGCTTCAATTACAATTCAAAGGTATATGTACCGGATTTCTGGGATCAGCAGAACAGATTCAGATTGTAAGCCAGTTTATCCGTGACTTTAAAAGAGAAGATACGATTACAATTATTGATCCTGTGATGGGAGATTATGGGAGAGCGTATCCGACATATACACAGGAGATGTGCAGTCAGATGATCGAACTGGTACGTTATGCAGATATCGTAGTACCCAATGTGACAGAAGCCTGTATTCTGACAGGAACACCATATAAAGAGAAATGGACCACCAGAGAGCTTTTGGTACTGGCAGAAAAGATTGCAGAAATCGGACCGGAAAAGATCGTGATTACAGGCATTCCACAGAAAACCTATGTATCGAACTTCTGCCTGGAAAAGGGGGGCAGATATGAACTGATTCGCACGCATAAGATCGGCAGTTCCAGATCAGGAACAGGGGATATTTTTTCAGCTATTATTGCAGCTGATGCGGTGAACGGTGTGGAATTTACACAATCTGTCAGAAAGGCATCGAAGTTTATCAAAAAATGTATTCAGAGATCGATCGAATTGGATCTTCCTTTGACGGACGGAGTATGTTTTGAAGAAGAACTGTATACATTAAAGTAAAGAAAAGAGGAATCTATATGAAAAAAGGAATGACGATTTTATATAACGTCCATAATAATCTGTATGTGAATCTGACAAACCGCTGTCCATGTGCGTGTACATTTTGTCTTCGCCAAAATATGGATACGGTCACGCATGATGAACAGACACTTTGGCTGGAGCATGAACCAACAGTGGAAGAGGTGAAAGCAGAATTTGCTAAATTTGATATGTCTCAATATCAGGAAGTGGTATTTTGCGGATACGGAGAACCAACAGAGCGACTGGATGCATTGCTGGAAATAGCAAAATTTGTAAAAGAGACTTATCAGAAACCGATTCGTATCAATACCAACGGTCTGGCAAATCTGATTTGGAAAAAAGATGTGACGCCGGAACTAAAAGGTCTGGTGGATACCATTTCCATAAGCCTGAATACGCCAAATGCTGACAGATATCATGAACTGGTGCGCAGCAAGTTTGGAGATCAGTCATTTGATGCAATGTTGTCATTCGCAAAAGAAGCAACGCAGTACGTACCGCATGTGGTGTTGACCACAGTGGATACCACACTGACAAAGGAAGAAGAAGCTCAGTGCCGAAAAATTTGTGAAGATCTTGGAGTAACCTATCGTATTCGTCCATGGGAAGATTAAAAGAAAGGGATCGTGTTTTTGAATATAAAAAGCACGGTCTTTTTTTGAAGAATAGATGATTTGAGAATATGAGACAGGAATGAAGTATGAAGCAAAAGAAGCATTATAGAAAAAACTGTCATAAGAAAAAACAAAAGAAAATAAGGAATCCTCTTTTGAAAATTTTGCTGCTTGCTGTATGCAGTGTTCTGGCATTGGCGCCGGAACAGGCAGAAAAACTGCAGCAGTTTGCAATCGGGGTTTATGAAAGTATTACCAGAGAGCCGACAATTTCTCTGGATGAGATACCGGAATATGACGGAGAACCGTATGTGATCATCAATGATAATATTCCTGATTTTTCCGAGGAAGATTTTACCACTACACCGTTTGAGATATATAGTGACCTGGATGTGCTGGGCAGGTGTGGTGTCGCCTATGCCAATATTTGCGAGGATTTGATGCCGACAGAAAAAAGACAGAGTATACAGGAAGTTCATCCAACCGGATGGAAAAATAAGAAATATGATATTGTAGATCAGGAATCTTTGTATAATCGCTGTCATTTGATCGGATTTCAGCTGGCGGGCGAAAATGCCAATGAAAAAAATCTGATTACCGGAACCAGGTATATGAATGTGGAAGGAATGTTGCCTTTTGAGAATGAAGTAGCAGATTATGTGCACCAGACAGATGGTCATGTATTATATCGTGTAACACCGATTTTTGACGGATTGAATCTGGTGGCATCTGGTGTGGAGATGGAAGCAGAGTCTGTGGAAGATCAGGGGGAAGGTGTGCGTTTTCACGTGTATGTTTACAACGTTCAGCCGGGAATAGAGATTGATTATCGTACAGGAGAGAATAAGGAAGCAGCAGATTATGAAAAATACAGATAATATTATAGAAATAACAGATTTTGATGCACCGGAACTGGATGTATATGCCAGAATGACAGAAAACCAGCTGTTGAACAGAGCAGAGCCGGAAAAGGGAATATTTATTGCAGAGAGTCCCAAAGTGATCATGAGAGCAATGGATGCCGGATGTGTGCCAATATCCTGTCTGGTGGAAAAAAGACAGATTGAAAATGACACAAAAGAAGTGCGGGATGTATTGGAAAGATGCGGTGAAATATCAATATATACAGCAGAATTTGATGTACTGACACAGCTTACAGGGTTTGCATTGACACGAGGAATGCTATGTGCAATGTGCCGCCCAAGACTTCTGTCAATAGAAGAGGTCTGCAGGAAAGCCAAAAGAATTGCCATTTTGGAAGAAGTAGTAAATCCTACAAATGTGGGTGCAATATTTCGTTCGGCAGCAGCGCTGAACATGGATGCGGTGATTTTGACGTCCGGATGCAGTAACCCACTTTACAGGAGGGCAATTCGTGTGAGCATGGGAACGGTATTTCAGATTCCATGGACAATACTGGATAAAAAGATTACATGGCCCCAAAAAGGCATGGAGATATTAAAAGAAGCAGGATTTTCTACAGCAGCATTTGCTCTTCGCAATGACTCGGTGACGATTGATGATTCCAAACTTCTTTCGGAAGAAAAACTGGCGGTTATTCTTGGGACGGAAGGCGAAGGACTAGCGCCTGAGACAATGGCAAAGTGTGATTATACAGTGAAGATTCCCATGTCTCATGGAGTAGATTCCCTGAATGTGGCAGCAGCAAGTGCGATAGCATTCTGGGAGTTGGGGAGAAAAAGATAGGTTCAATCATGTCTCTGCAATCCTGCCGTTTACGTCACTTTTGACTCCACTTACGACAATTTGCTTGAAAAATCAAATTAAAAATGTAAAATATTAGTCAAAAGAGAGAAAGGAGTCGTAAGACTATGATGAAAAAGAAAGTAATTGCCCTTTTGATGGCGGGAATGATGGTGTTTGGAGGAACCATGCCGGTATTTGCAGAAGCAGAAACTGAGACAGAAGCGCAGAGCGAAGATACAATTGTATGGTCTTATGAAGACATTGATCCGGACGTATATGAGGGAGAATGGTTTGCATTTGATTATGGATTTGACCTTTATCTGCCAACTGACTGGGAAGAAGCTGATACAGAAGGATCTGATAATATGGTATACGCGCTGAACAGTCCAGATGGAAAAATGTCTATGGCGATCACCTGTAATACCGCTGAAGAAATGGGAACCAAGGCAGAACTCGAAGCAGTGAAGACAGCATTGGAATCTGAAGGATTTACAGGACTGGCAGATGCTGAGATCAACGGCATCAGTGCAGTTGGTTTTGATGGGGAAGAAAATGTAAGTGGTATTGCATTTGTCGGAGAGAGCGGCAATATGTATACAATTCTCGTTGGACCATTGGAAACGGAAGAACAGCAGAAGATTGCTTTAAATATCTTCATGTCCTTCAGTGAAAGCGAAACAGAAGAAGAGACAGAAACTGAAGCATAAAAAGAAGTACATGATAGGGCATGATAGGGCATGTCAGGGCATATAGGGCATATCGCAAGATATGCCCTGTTTATATTGGGATCATGATATCTGCATAGAATCTGGAATCATCATTGGAGAATTGTACAGTTCCGTTATATTTTTCCACAGTGATCTGAATGGATGTCAGACCGATGCCATGACCGTTGGGTCTTGTGGTAAGGTACTGGCTGTTGTTTTTTCGCACAATTCCATTAAATGTATTGGTGGCAACAATATAAAGATAAGTATCATGACGAGTTATAACAGATAATTGAATATTACGGTTCTCGGCGGAGACTGTCATACATCCGTTAATAGCGTTTTCCAGGATATTGCCAAGAATACTACACAGATCAATATCACTGACTGGAAGAGAATCGGGTAAAATGATTTTCAGATCAGTGTGAATATCGGCTTCCAGGGCAGAAGGAATAAGATAATTCAACAAAGCATTTACAGAATTATTTTTACAGTAAAAAACAGTCTCATTTACGGGAAATTCGTTCAGATAACGATCCAAATACTGATTCAGAGAAGAAAAATCTTCTTTGGCTGATAATATTTTTAATGTATGGAGTGTGTGGCGGAAATCATGACGTGCACGTGCGGTGTCCTCCATATATTTGCACTGTTTCAGATATTGGGCTTCTTGCATTTCCAGAAAGTGATTTCGTTCAGAAATTCTGGCAGAATTCAGCATACCGATTGCAATGAAATAGAAGAGAATATAGATCATCATCATTAAAGCTAATCCAATGACAAGTAATGACCAAAATATGAAAAATACGCGATTGACATAGAGGGTTTCATGTTTGTGTGGGATAATCAGAATGTTCATTCCCAGGAAAATGCCTGAGATGAGAACGGACATATTCCAGACGTTTGAATCAGGAATAGAATCAATCAGAAAGCTTCCGTAGTGTGACAGAGGCCACGCAAGTAAAAGAAGTGTGGCCAGACTAAGGACAAAATGAAACAGGTTGGTATCCAGTCGTGCTACAAAAGCAGTGGCGGCTGGATAACGAATGGCATCGTAACCGTTGGTAAAGTTGGATGTAAAACTAATGAGTGCGCACACAAAGACAAAAACAGCCAGAGACTGACTGAAACTGGTACGGATAGTAAAATGAAATAACAGAAAAAACAGAACCAGCAGAGGCAGAGTAAGAAAATTTTCATTCAATGAATAGCGACAGGTTAAATAGGAGGCTGTTGGAACGAGGAACAGAAAAGAAAGTAAAACGTAAATAAAGATATGTTTCTTTTCAAAATTCAATTGATTTTTTACAGGCAGATAACATAAAAATACTGCAGGAAGAACAGGCAGATAAGAAGTCAGTTCTGCCAGATAACTGTAAAGTGTCATAGCGCCCTCCTTTATATAGTATGTTCAGAACGTATTTTCTGAAAAATATAGTTTTTCCACATCTGTTCAATTTTTTTGCTGTTTCTGACATTCACAGGAAGCTGGACTGAATTTTCAAGATAACAGGAGTGATCTGCAAAACGAACAATCTTGTCCATATTTACCAGAATGCCGCGTATGATCAGCAGAAAACGAGGATCATCTGTTAGTTGTCCGGCGATAGAACTAAAATTCATACGAGTAATATAAGTATGTCCAAGTTGAGTATGGATCTCTGCATAATGATCAGAAGAACGAACAAACAGAATGTCGGAGTAGGAAATATTGTGTGATTCACGGTTTACGACAAAGGATAGAAAAGCTTCTGCCTTTGTTGTACATTTCATCAGATCATCCATCAACTGGAAGATGCGGCTCCGGTTAAAAGGTTTGATAACATATTCATAAGCATGAAAGTGAAAAGCATCGGCCATATGTTCTGGGCTGGAAGTGATGAAAATCAATGGAAGACTGGCATCTGTTTTTCGAATAATCTGAGCAGTCTGAAGACCGGTCATACCATTCATATAAATGTCCAGAAATACAGCAGCATATTGGCATGGACGATAGTTTTTTAAAAATTCTTCTCCACTGGAAAAACAGCGCAGAATCAATTCGCCAGAATGATAAGCGGCGTATTCTGTAAGCAAGATATGAAGTTTTTCACGGTCCTCTTTGGTATCGTCGATAAGTGCAAAAATCATGATTAAAATCTCCATTAAAAGTTGATTTTATTATATAACAGAAAATGAAGAAAATGAATAAAAAAATACTTGCAGCCTGAAAAAAAGTATGATATTATGGCAAAGTTTGATTTGGGTACTAATTGGAAACGCACATCCTCCGGATGATAACGAACAACACAGAAATCAGAAAGAAGTTAACGTTATCATAAGGAGGATTTTTTATGCCAAAAACAAAATTTGAAGATGTAATTTTTACTGCAATTATGGCAACCGTCATGGTGTACGGAATGATTGTGTACAATGTTGCGCTGAATACGGGAGGAATTGTAAATGGATTTACATTTCTGGCAGCCACGCATGAATTGGTATTTATGGCACCAATTGCGTTTGTTCTGGAGTTTTTTGTCGTCAGTAAACTGGCGGGAAAACTTGCGTTTACGGTGATGAAACCAACAGACAGACCACAGTTTATCACTTATGCTGTATCTATCTGTATCTGTTGTATTATGTGTCCGACGATGAGCTTGATCGCAACAGTATTATTTAAAGAGCCGTCTTTTGGTGAGTGGATACGTACATGGGCAATGAATTTCCCAATGGCAATCTGTTATCAGATGTTTTATTGCGGACCATTGGTTCGACTGATTTTCAGACTCATATTTCGCAGAGAAGAAAAAAGATAATTGTAATCATATCAGATGTGAGATGACTCCCACCTCTTTAGGTGGCGAGGAGCAAATTAGTATCAGTGGTGGGAGTCAATCCCCC
>CAKRON010000106.1 GCA_934373455.1 uncultured Marvinbryantia sp. | reverse complement strand
GGCTTCTACCAGAAAAATATATGAACTGGGTATTGAATCCATACCAAGCGAATCAGAATGTTATCCGGCCAAACTGGCACATGGACATATTGAATGGTTAATTCAGCAGGGTATTCATTTTATTTTCTATCCTGCCATACCTTACGAACGCAATGAATTTCCGGATTCCAACAATCACTACAATTGCCCGATTGTAACATCTTATTCCGAAAATATCAAAAATAACGTAGAGGAACTTCGCAGTGAACACATAGATTTCCGCAATCCATTTATGGCATTTACCAGTCTGGATACGGTAACTTCTCAGCTGATTAAGGCTTTTCCTGAAATTTCCGCTTCAGAAATTAAAGAAGCAGCTAAAATCGGATGGGATGAACTGACAAAAACTCGTGAAGCCATGTATAAAAAAGGGGAAGAAACCATTGCATGGATAAAAGAACATTGTAAGCATGGTATTGTTCTTGCAGGTCGACCTTATCATATTGACAGTGAAATCAATCATGGAATTCCGGAATTGATTACTTCCTATGGTATTGCCGTTCTGACAGAAGACTCTGTTTCTCATCTGCACCAGCCGGAACGACCGCTGATTGTCAGCGACCAGTGGATGTATCACAGCCGTCTTTATGCCGCTGCCAATTATGTTAAAACAGTTGATTTTCTGGATCTGATTCAGTTAAATTCTTTCGGCTGTGGATTGGATGCCGTGACTACAGATCAGGTCAACGACATTCTGTCAGGATCAGGCAAGATCTATACCTGCCTGAAAATTGATGAAGTAAATAATCTGGGAGCTGCCAGAATTCGTGTCCGTTCACTTATTGCTGCAATCCGTGCGAAAAAAGAACAGCATGAGCAACGCACAATTGTTCCATCCAGTATCGAAAAAGCTGTATTTACACCTGAAATGAAAAAAGACTACACAATCCTTTGTCCTCAGATGTCACCGATTCATTTTGACCTGCTGGTTCCTGCTTTTAAAACTTGTGGATATAACATGGAATTGTTACATAACGATGGTCGGGAAGCCGTGGACGTTGGATTAAAATATGTAAATAATGATGCCTGCTATCCATCTCTGATGGTGGTTGGTCAGATTATGGATGCTGTCTTATCCGGCAAATACGATCTCTCCAAAACTGCTATCATCATGACGCAGACAGGTGGAGGATGCCGTGCTACCAACTATGTCGGTTTTATAAGACGTGCTTTAGAAAAAGCCGGCCATCCTGAAATTCCTGTAATTTCTCTGAATGTCAGCGGATTGGAAAAACAGCCTGGTTTCCAGATTACGCTTCCGCTTCTGACCAAAGGAATGTACGGCATCGTATTCGGTGATATCTTTATGCGCTGTCTCTATCGCATGCGCCCTTATGAAGCGACACCTGGATCTGCTAATGCCATGCATGAAAAATGGAAACAGAAATGTATCGAGTTTCTTACTCTGAAAAATCCAACTTATTTTGGATTCACAAAACTTTGCCGAGATATTATTGCGGATTTTGATCAGCTTCCTATCCTGGATATTCAAAAGCCACGTGTTGGTATTGTAGGAGAAATTCTGGTAAAATTTATGCCTGCAGCAAATAATTATCTGGTAGAGCTTCTGGAATCAGAAGGTGCTGAAGCCGTTGTTCCGGATCTTTTAGACTTCCTGTTCTATTGCTTTTATAATTCGAACTTCAAAGCAAAAGAACTTGGTATGAGTAAACGAACAGCTTTCCTTTGCAATTCTGGAATCAAACTGCTGGAATTCATCCGCAGTACCTCCAGAAAAGAATTTGCAAAAAGCAAACATTTTTCTACGCCTGCAGATATCCGGGAATTAGCTAACTATGCTCAGCCAATCGTTTCTCTTGGCAACCAGACCGGTGAAGGCTGGTTCCTGACCGGTGAAATGATGGAACTGATCCATGAAGACGTCAATAACATTGTCTGCATACAGCCATTTGGCTGTCTTCCAAACCATGTAGTTGGTAAGGGGGTCATTAAAGAAATTCGCAGACAATACCCTCTTGCAAACATCGTAGCAATTGATTATGACCCAGGTGCCAGTGAGGTAAATCAGCTTAACCGAATTAAACTGATGCTCAGCACCGCACAGAAAAATCTGAAAAAAGCCAAATAGACCCAAAAGAAAAAGATGAGAATTTCTAAATCGAAGTTCTCATCTTTTTGTCTGTTCTCTTATTCTTCCTGTACCGCTTCTGTTTCCTGTGTATCATCTGATGTATCCAGAATGTTTCTCAGTTCCTCGATCATCTCCTCATCTTTCAGCCTGAATTTTACTTCCACACGCCGGGATGCGTCTGCATCTTCTTTTCCTTCTGCATCCAGAATCAAATTACTGCTGGAATGACCGTTAACTGTCAAGTTCTGGCGAAGCAATGCCTGATTATCTTCTGATAAAAAATTACCGGATAACTCCAGCAAATACTCAGCTACTGCCAAAGACCGCTTTTGCGACAATTCCAGATTATACTCATATCCGCCGGAACTATCTGTATATCCGTCGATGATAATTTCTGCCAGATACGGATAATAGTCGGAATTCAATAACACATTACAATAGATCGGCAACACCTGTCCCAGCACTTCTTTTCCGGCATCAGACAGCTCTGTCTCATCATAATCAAAGAGTACACTGGAATCCATTACCAGTGCTCCGTTATTTTCATCAATTTCGACCGTCATATTATTAGATGCGAATTCCTGCTTCAGTGCTTCGATTACATCTGCTTTGACACCGATAATGTTATCGATTCTCTGCTGTTGTTCGGCCAGCATCGTCGTCTTTTCATCTAAAGCACTCTGCTGATCTGCCAATGTTACGCTCTGAGCATCAAGTTTTTTCTGCTGTTCGGCCAGTTTTGCCGCAAGGGTATCTAATTGCTGCTTCTGAGCTGCCAGCAATTCATCCTGACTGGCAAGCTGATCCTGCTGAGAAGACAACTGACTCTGCTGATCTTCCACAATCCCCTGTTGATCCATGATCTGCTTGGTGTATTCTTCCTGAAGAACCAGTTTTTCCTGCTGTTCTTTTATACTTTTTTCATAATTAATCTGTGACTGAAATAATGTCACACACATAATTAATACAAAAAGAAGCAGGACACCCGCCATCATATCGGAATAAGAGCGCCAGACATTATGCCCGGTAGTTTCTTTTTCTCTTCTTTTACGCATCTCTTCCTCCTGTTACAGTCCTAGCTAAAGAAGATTCCTTTTCCCTTTTTTCCGCTGCGCTGACTTTCTTTCATATACTGCACCATGGTCTCTAAAAGTTCTTCCTGTCTGCTTCCCTGTTCTTCTAACGTCTTCTGAATCTGTATGAGCATATCACGATTGCTGTTATTGATTGCCATATTCCGAATATTTGTTCTATGGGTCTCATCCGGAGATGTTACAATATTGTACAAAAGATTCTGCACCTGTTCCATCGTCTGCGCAGTAAGTTTCTGGTACTGAACAAATTCCTGCATCCTGTCGTTGTAACTCTGCACAACCTTTTCATTTGCTTCGTACAAATTACTGTTATGCTGACTGGCTGCCGCAAATCCTTCTACACTGACACTGGCTGCACTGACATAATTCTGCATTGCCTGATTACATGCCACCCAAAACTTTGCCGAACTTTGCTCCGCATCCTGAAGATAGGTAATAATCTGTCTGTAGTTATGATCCAGCACCTCACCGTATTTCTGATTATTGTCAATTGTCTGCTGTGCAGAAGTCAGATATTCTTTCTGCATAGCACCCATTTCACGAACCAGATTCTGCATCTGATCACGTTCTGTTGAAAATGCGCTATGCAGATCCGTCTCTGTCGCTTTATAGAGCGCGCTTGTAGCCTCTGTCATATCTTTCTGCGCCTGTGTCATATGTTCCAGTGCCTGATTAAAATTATCGAACTCAAGCTGAAAATTTTCACGCATTTTAGACAGGAAATCATTCAAAAATCCTTTCATCATCTCTTCCTGTCCCTTCGCCATCGTCTCTGTCAGAATGTCCATAGACTGATTCATTTTACGGAATGAGGGAGTAATAACCTTCTCAAAGCTATTCGCCAGATGTTCTGAAAACTGATCTGACATTTTCTGAATCGCTTTCGTCTGTTCCTCCTGATAATTTACCATGATATTGCGTGTTTCTGCTTCTGCCGAAGGAATTACCGTGTTGTGAAAACGATCCATAAACTCAGCAAAATGATCCATAAGGGATCCATATGCGGCTTTTGCAGCATAACTAAATACCAGTGATAAAGATAAACCATAAATAGATGTCAGAAATGCAACTTTAATTCCATCTACCAGGGAAGATACTGAATTTGTCATTGCTTCATAGTTCGACGGCTCAAAATCTTTTAATCCCACTACAAGTCCGATAAAGGTACCCAAAATTCCGAGACTGGTAAGAATATCCGGTATAATATCCAACATCTTCTTACTGATCAGACTGTCAACCACATCTTCATTAATATAATCTTCAATATCTGCCAGTCCGCTCTGACTCTTTTTTACAAACTTACGGAATTCTGTATAACGACGATCAAGTTGTTCTTCCTCAAACAATTCTTCCGGAAGTGTACCTTCTTTTTCGCCCGTTACAACATCCATATTTTCAAATGTGTGATCAATTTCATCAGATGCTTTCTGAAATGCCTTTTCATATCGGTTCATCTTGCCAAATCCTGATATCAGACCAAAAAGATAAATTAAGATCATAATACCAAGAAAAACAAAATTGTAAATCAGTGTGCTGGAGATTCCCCCGCTGACGAACCAGGTAAATCCAATGCTGATTCCTATTACAAGGACAAACAGAATTTTATCTGCAATTTTGTGTCCCATCTTTTCTCCCCCTTTATATATTTTCAATCTGCCAGTCAATCTCTTTTATCCCATGTTCTTTTAAAAACTTAGCAGACAAGGGACTTGGATGCGGTGATTCAAGGATCAAATGCTTGGGATTTGTGAGCATCGATTTTTTCATCTGCGCAGGTCGCCCCCATAAAATAAAGACCATTGGTCTGTCCTGTTTATTTAAGATGCGAATTGCAGCATCCGTAAATTCTTCCCAGCCGATTCCTCTGTGGGAATTAGCCTGGTGTGCACGTACTGTTAATACCGTATTAAGTAATAGTACTCCCTGTTTCGCCCATTTTGTAAGATATCCGTTGTTCGGAATATCACACCCGCAGTCATCCTGCAGTTCTTTATAAATATTCACCAGAGACGGTGGAATATCTACATCCGGTTTCACTGAGAAACACAACCCGTGAGCCTGACCTTCTCCATGATACGGATCCTGACCAAGAATCACCACCTTCACTTCATGAAGCGGCGTCAGTGCAAATGCATTAAAAATATCATCTGCCGGTGGAAAAATCTGGTGTGTGCGATATTCTTCGTTTACTGTCTGATATAATTTTCTGTAATATGGTTTGGAAAACTCTGGTTTCAGAGGTTCCAGCCAGTCATTTGCTATTGCAGCCATATTCTTCTCCTTACAGTCTTACGGAAAGTCCTTTTTCCTTCAAAAACTCTTTTACTTCTCTGATCTCCAGTTCTTTATAATGAAAAAGTGATGCCGCCAGAGCCGCATCGGCCTTTCCTTTTGTTAATGCCTCATAAAAATGTTCCTTCGTTCCTGCGCCGCCGGATGCGATTACCGGAACAGAAACTGCTTCTGCAATTGCTCTGGTTAGTTCAATGTCATAACCAGCCTTTGTACCATCACAGTCCATACTGGTCAGCAAGATCTCTCCCGCTCCTAACTGGCAGACTTTTTCTGCCCATTCTACAGCATCCATGCCCACATCGACTCTGCCACCGTTTTTATATATGTTCCATCCGCTGCCATCGGCTCTTTTCTTTGCATCAATTGCTACTACCACACACTGGCTTCCAAACTTATCCGCAGCCTCACTGATCAGTTCTGGGCGATTAATTGCAGATGAATTTATAGATATCTTATCCGCACCTTCCCTGAGAAGTACTTTAAAATCTTCGACTGTACGAATTCCGCCACCGACAGTAAATGGAATAAATACGTTCTCTGCTACTCTGCGTACCATATCTACCACTGTCTTGCGTGCATCTGACGATGCTGTAATATCCAGAAAAACCACCTCATCAGCTCCGGCTCTGTCGTAAGCAGCTGCGATCTCTACCGGATCGCCTGCATCCTGCAGATTCACAAAATTAACCCCCTTTACCACCCGACCATTATGTACATCCAGACATGGAATGATTCTTTTTGTAAACATCTTAATTCACCTCTATCTCTGCAAAATTTTTCAAGATCTGTAAACCTGCTATACTGCTCTTTTCCGGGTGGAACTGGCAGGCAAACAAATTGTTTTTCTCTACTGAAGCATGGATATGTACACCATACTCTGTAGATGCTTTTACAATCTCCGGATCCTGAGCTTCCAGATAATAGGAATGTACAAAATAAACATAGCTGTTCTCAGGAATATTCTGGAATAACCGTCCATTATGTTCCAGATTCAAAGAATTCCAACCAATATGAGGCACTTTCAGACCTTCTTGACCAGGAATCCTCTTAATCTTTCCTTTTAATATTCCAAGACCCTTCACACCGGGACTTTCTTCACTTTCGTCAAATAACAATTGCAAACCAAGACAAATTCCAAGAAGTGGTTTTCCACTGTTTGCAATTTCTTTTATCAGAGAATCTAATTGATATTCTTTTAATTTTTCCATCGCATCTCCAAATGCGCCTACGCCTGGAAGAATTACATGGTCTGCTGTCCAGATCTGCTGCGAATCTCTTGTAATCACTGCTTCTTTTCCCAAAAACTGCAGTGCTTTTTCTACGCTTTTCAAATTTCCTGCATCATAGTCGATAATTGCGATCATAATTATTTTTCTCCTCTAAACAGGCATTTTTTCGGTAAAATCAACGATTATTCATATCATTTAACGCCTGTTTCATTACTTTTTATTGCATCTAATTACATTTTATTTAGCAAACTAGCATCTTTTGAACAAAAGTCAAGAAATCTCTTAATTAAACTAATCTGGCTTTGTATGGAAGATCCCCGATATTTTTTCTTCATATCGGCAAGCCATTCTTCGCAATGCTCCGGTTTGATCTTTCCAATCTCCATATAACCCAGTCGGTACTGCTTCGGGCAGTTAATGGTAACATTGTATCCTACTTTCGTTGCATGGGCGAGTTCTTTTCTGTTGTAAAGACTGTTCAGATAACGGTCGATAACCTCAAGTAACGTTAGTTTTGATCCATCAATATCGAGATTATTTACTAGTTTGGCGTTTACCTCTGCTTCCTTTTCCCGCAGGCTTTGTCCTGCCCGTTTTCCTTTTGGAACCTGATCTGTAGCTTCCAATATGTAAGAGCTCACTACTCTTTTCTTTCCAAAGGCATCTATATAATGGTATTCATATCGCTTCGTCTTTGGATTATAGTATTCATTTGCCCGCAGTGCGCGTCTTACTGGTTTGTGTTTGGTATTTGCTGTTTTATTTGCCATGATTCGAGATCCTCCTTATATAATAGAATGCCGCTTCTCGAGCATTCCATTATTATGAATAAAAAAGTACCCCGAATGCATTATTTATCATAACACATCCGAGATACTTTGTCGATATTATACCTGCTCCACCCTGTTGATATACTCTTCAAATGGCTTCCTTTTAATTCTGATCACCCGCCCGACCATAAGATGATATTTACACTCATAATCATCACTTAAAATTTTCCGCAGACGGTGCTGACCAATACCAAACAGTTCCTCTGCTTCCGATATGGATAACAATATCTTATCATTCATTTCTATTTATCCCCCTAATATTCTTATACGAATTATCCGTTACCTTCCATGCAAATGTTGCTCAGTCTTCTCCCCCATAAATAGCAACAGCCACATACATTTCTGTATATGGCTGCCGTAAATCATCCAGCAAATATTTTCTTAACTTTTCATATCAACTAAATATTACTTTACCCTTCTTCTTGATGATTATTCTTTGCTGAATTAATCCATTCAAAAATAACAGGAATAATTATCGCACTTGCAACAAATTCAAGAACTGCTGTGCTGGCTTCTTGCTCCTTAAATATAGGTTGATATCTATTCATGACAACAATACAAACCAATGCCATAATAAGTGCAATTCGAAAAGAAATAGCATCTATTCTTTTATCTGAAAGATCTGATATCCAATTTGATAATTTGTCTAGAGTCTTCTTTATCAGCCTAATTAAAATACAAATATATCCAATTGAGTACCATATTACCGTATAAATCAGTACTCTGATTATCAAAAATATGATATCTATTACAAACGCAAATGGCAGTAACAGATATCGAATCCATTTCACATATCCGTTCCACCTTCCTATATGTTCCCATTGA
>CAKRON010000105.1 GCA_934373455.1 uncultured Marvinbryantia sp. | reverse complement strand
TCATGCACCAATGGTAGTAGCTTTATTAATTGGAGGACTTTTTGCCGCAGGTGCAGCAGCGCTGATTGGTATTCCGATTCTCAGATTAAAGAGTGATTATCTTGCTATTGCAACACTTGGATTTGCTGAAATTATCCGTGCACTCTTGGCCGCACCAATGATGGATCAGATTACAAATGGATCCTACGGATTGAATAATATACCAGGTTTCCAGAACATCTTTCAGCCAGTGATACTTTCTGTAGTTTGCATTGGCATTATGGTATTTCTGATTAATTCATCTTTTGGACGCGCATTCAAAGCTATAAGAGAAGATGATATTGCAGCAGAAGCTATGGGAATTAACCTGTTTCATCATAAGGAATTGTCTTTTGTAATTTCCTCGTTTTTTACAGGTATTGCTGGTGGTATGCTTGCAATTTATATGAGATCGATTGATACCAAAACATTCCAGGTTATGCTGACCTATAATATCCTTTTGATTGTTGTTCTTGGAGGCATTGGTAGTGTGACAGGTTCTGTGATAGGATCATTTTTGATCAATGGTGGTCAGGAATGGCTCCGTTTCCTGGATGATGACAGTTTTAAAATTGCAGGTGTACATATTCCACTTTTCCGTCCTGGTTTCCGTATGGTCGTGTATTCCGTGCTTCTGATGGTGGTAGTATTATTCTGGAGACGAGGCATTATGGGAACGAATGAGTTTTCGTGGGATGGGCTGTTTGGTCTCTTTAAGAGGAAAAAGAAAAAAACTTCTGCAGGAGGTGAAGTATAATGGCTGAAAATGTACTTCATGTAGAAAATATGACGATGCAGTTTGGTGGAGTAGTCGCTGTAAATAATTTATCACTGGATGTCAATAAAGGAGAGATTGTAGCATTAATCGGTCCGAATGGTGCGGGAAAAACCACGGCATTTAATATGATTACCGGTGTTTACGCACCGACCAATGGTAAAATCTTGTTCAATGGACAGGTGATGCTGGAAAATCATCCGCAGGGAAAGATGGTAAAAAACTATCTTGGCGAAAACGGTGGTATGTATGACAAAACAATTGTGAAGACACCAGATCAGATTACCAAATTGGGAATAGCTCGTACATTCCAGAACATCCGTCTTTTTAAAAGTCTGACAGTATTTGATAATGTATTAATCGCAAGACACATGAGATCCAAAGCAAATGTATTTTCCGCGACGTTTCGTTTGAATAAAAGAGAAGAGCAGGAAAATAAAGAAAAGACCATGGAATTGCTGAAAATGGTTGGGTTGGAAAAAGAAAAAGATGAAATTGCAAGTTCTCTTCCTTATGGAAAACAGAGACGTCTGGAGATTGCCCGTGCACTTGCAACAGAGCCGGAGCTTCTGCTTCTGGATGAACCGGCAGCCGGTATGAATCCGCAGGAGACAGATGAACTGAGTGAATTCATTTTAAAAATAAAAAATGATTTTCATCTGACCGTGTTGGTAATTGAACATCATATGGAATTAATTATGAGCATTTCTGATCGTATCTATGTACTGGATTTCGGTAAACTGATTGCTCAGGGAACACCGGAAGTGATCCAGAATGATCCGAAAGTTATCAGTGCATATCTGGGGGTACAGGAAGATGAGTAATAATATATTAGAAGTAAAAGATTTGAAAGTGTCATATGGCGGAATTGAAGCAGTACGAGGAATCAATTTTGACGTACCGGAAGGACAGATTGTAACTCTGATAGGTGCTAACGGAGCAGGAAAAAGTTCGACCCTGCGTTCTATTGTAGGACTGGAAAAACCAACAAGCGGAAGTATTAAATTCCAGAATATGGATTTAGTTGGAATGGGAACAGAAACAATTGTGACAAAAGGCATTACGCTGGTTCCGGAAGGAAGACGTGTATTTGTCAACCTGTCCGTTCTGGAAAATCTGAAAATGGGAGCGTATATGCGAAAAGACAGTATCGAAGAAGATTTGAACTGGGTATACGACCTGTTTCCGAGATTAAAAGAAAGAAGCTGGCAGGCAGCAGGAACACTTTCAGGAGGTGAACAACAGATGCTGGCGATTGCCCGGGCATTGATGTGTAAACCAAAACTGATTATGATGGACGAACCATCACTTGGTCTTGCACCGATTATCGTACAGGGAGTGTTCGATATTATCAGAGAAATCAATAAGCAGGGTGTGACGA
Source organism: uncultured Marvinbryantia sp. (assembly GCA_934373455.1). Taxonomy (GTDB): domain Bacteria; phylum Bacillota; class Clostridia; order Lachnospirales; family Lachnospiraceae; genus Marvinbryantia. The sequence continues at coordinate 6,267 of CAKRON010000105.1, read as the reverse complement.
TTTTGTTGGTTGAACAAAATGCGAATATGGCATTAAATGCAGCTCATCTGGGTTATGTTATGGAGACCGGACGTATTACCATGTCTGGCCCTGGAAAAGAACTGGCAGCTAATGAAGAAATAAAAGCAGCATACCTTGGAAAAGCAAAAAAGAAAACTGTAAGCTAAAGAAATCCGGAGTCTGCTATTGACAGGCTTCGGATTCTGTTTTAAGCTGAATAACATACTAACCGGCATCACAGGAGGAATCATGAAAGAAAATAAAATACAGATTGCATTACTCGGTCTCGGAACCGTTGGAACAGGCGTATATAAAGTGTTGAAGAAGCAGCAGCCAGAGATGCTGCCAAAGCTTGGTGTTGAAGTAGAAGTCAGTCATATTCTTGTGAGAAATCTGGAACATGCTGCATCAAAGGTAGAGGATCCTTCCATTTTGACAAACAAATGGGAAGACATCATTTCAGATGATACGGTTGATATTATTGTAGAAGTTATGGGAGGCATGGAACCTGCGAAAACCTATATACTGGATGCACTTCATGCAGGAAAAAATGTAGTGACCGCAAATAAAGATCTGATTGCTGCAGACGGTCATACTCTGATGGATGCAGCAAAAGATGCAGATAAAGACTTTTTGTTTGAAGCAGCTGTAGCAGGTGGAATACCAATTATTCAGCCAATGAAGCAGGCACTTCAGGGCAATTATATAGAAGAAATTGTCGGTATCGTCAATGGAACGACGAACTTTATTCTGACTAAAATGACAGAAGACGGTATGGAATTTCAGGAAGCACTTCAGTTAGCAACGGATCTTGGATATGCAGAAGCGGATCCTACAGCTGATATAGAAGGTCTTGACGCAGGAAGAAAGATGGCAATTCTGGCATCTATCGGATTCCATTCCAGAGTAACATTTCAAGATGTATACACAGAGGGAATTACTAAGATTACAGCACGTGATATCCGTTATGCAAAAGAAGTTGGATGTACCATTAAGCTTTTGGGAAGAGCACGCAATACAGAAGATGGTATAGAAGTGGGTGTTTATCCGATGCTTATTGATAACAGACATCCGCTGGCATCTGTCAATGATTCTTTTAATGCGGTGTTTGTAAAAGGCGATGCAGTGGGAGATACTATGTTTTATGGCCGAGGTGCCGGTGAACTTCCGACAGCAAGTGCAGTAGTAGGAGATATTTTTGATGTAATCAAAAATATGCGATTTGGATGTACAGGAAGAGTGGGATGTACTTGTTATAAGCAGATTCCGATGAAGAATCGAGAAGATATTATTACAAAATATTTTATGCGTATCAAAGTAGAAGACAGACCGGGAGTTCTGGCGGCAGTAACCAGTGTATTCGGTAATAATAATGTCAGTATTGAACAGTTTATTCAGAAGCGGAAAAAGGGAGATCTGGCAGAAATTGTTGTAATTACAGAAGATGTGCTGGAGAAAAATTTTGATGATTCTGTTAAGATTTTGAAAACAATGTCTATGATCAAACAAATATCTGCAATAATAAGAGTATACTAATTGACAAACAAGAGAATGTTCCTGTAAAATATAGATTTGGAAACATATTGGAAAGTGAACATAAAGGAGAATAATGATGAGTAAAAAGCCAACCGTATTAATGATCCTGGATGGATAGGGATTAAATAAAAGAACCGATGGTAATGCCGTTGCCCTGGCAGATACACCAGTAATGGATAAATTAATGGCAGAATATCCATTTGTAGAAGGACAGGCCAGTGGTATGGCGGTAGGTCTCCCGGAAGGACAGATGGGTAACTCAGAAGTAGGACATCTGAATATGGGTGCAGGACGTATTGTATATCAGGAACTGACAAGAATTACCAAAGAAATTGAAGATGGAGATTTCTTCAAAAATGAAGCACTCCTTGCTGCCTGCAAAAATGCAAAAGAAAATAATTCTGCGCTGCATCTTTATGGTCTGGTATCTGACGGTGGTGTACACAGTCATATTACACATATTTATGGATTACTGGAACTGGCAAAAAGAGAAGGCGTAGAGAAAGTATATGTACATTGCTTCCTGGATGGTCGTGATACACCTCCTGCATCAGGAAAGGAATATGTAGAGCAGCTGGAAGCTAAGATGAAAGAAATCGGTGTAGGCGAAGTGGTTTCCGTAATGGGACGTTACTACGCAATGGATCGTGACAATCGCTGGGATCGTGTAGAATTGGCTTACAAAGCACTGGTTAAAGGCGAAGGAGTTGCCACAGACAATATTGTAAAGGCAATTCAGGAATCTTATGATAATGAAAAGACAGATGAATTTGTTATTCCTGCATATCTGGAAAAAGATGGTAAGCCATACGGCAGAATTCAGGATAAAGATTCTGTTATTTTCTTTAACTTCCGTCCTGACCGTGCAAGGGAAATCACCAGAACTTTCTGCTGTGATGACTTTGACGGATTTGACAGAGGAAAGAGACTGGATGTCACATATGTATGCTTCACGGAATATGATGCAACGATTCCAAATAAACTGGTTGCATTTCATAAAGTAGAAATTACAAATACATTTGGTGAATATCTCGCAGCTCATCATATGACTCAGGCGAGAATTGCTGAGACAGAGAAATATGCTCACGTAACATTTTTCTTTAATGGCGGAGTAGAAGAACCGAATGAAGGGGAAGACCGCATTCTTGTAAAATCACCAAAGGTAGCTACCTATGATCTTCAGCCGGAAATGAGTGCATTTGAAGTTTGCGATAAATTGTGTGCAGCAATTCGTTCTGAAAAATATGACGTAATCATTATCAACTTTGCAAATCCGGATATGGTTGGACATACTGGCGTTCAGGATGCAGCAATTAAAGCAGTAGAAGCTGTGGATCAGTGTGTTGGAAAAGCTGTAGAGGCATTAAAAGAAGTAGATGGTCAGATGTTTATCTGTGCAGATCATGGAAATGCAGAACAGCTGGTAGATTATGAAACAGGTGCTCCATTTACAGCACATACAACGAATCCGGTACCATTTATTTTGGTAAATGCAGATCCTGCTTATAAGCTGCGTGAGGGTGGATGTCTGGCAGACATTATTCCTACTCTGATTGAACTGATGGGAATGGAACAGCCAAAAGAAATGACAGGAAAATCTCTTCTTGTGCGTAAATAATGAACATAGAATTATCAAGAGATGCTGTGCTTTTAAAGATGAAATCCAGATGGTCTGCACCTTTGATTTCATCTTTAGAGTACAGTTATGCAGCAGGACTTGGACTTCGCAAGATGGGAACAGAAGCAGAAATATTTCATGAGCTTCGATCTATGGAAGATTTTTCAGATTTTCGTGACAAAATAAAAGAGCTTGTGAAAGCGTCGGATATCTGGAGTACGTTTGAACATGGAGAAAAGCTGGAAAACATGCTTCTTTCCTGCAGAGTGAAGGATAAATTAGATGAAAATACACGTTTGCTTTTTGATATGGGATATCAGGGATAAGCAGTGAAAAAACAGGGCACAATACTTCAAAAGGAGGTATTGTGCTTTATGTTTAAATATAAACAGATTACAGATGTACTGGGAAGGTGTATACTCGATGGGAGAGGCTTTCCTGCTATAGAAGTAGAAATACTGAGTGAAGACGGAGAAATCGGAAGAGCAGCAGTGTCGTTGGAACTGCCGGAAGAACATATGGAAGAACTGGCGGAAAGTATGATATTATTTATTAATACTTCTATAGCAGATATGCTTATAGGCGAAAATATTCTGTCGCAAAATCATATAGATCAGATTCTTGAAAGAATGGCAGGGATTGATCAGAAAAAAAATATGAGAAGTCAGGCGGCGCGGGTCGTATCCTGTGCAGCTGCAAGAACCGCTGCGAATAGTTTCGGTATTCCATTATATCAGTATCTTGGAGGGATACAGATACAAACCTGCCCGACAGTACGTATCTGTTTATCAAAAGGAAAAGAAGAAGATACATTCTGTCAGTCAGCGATTAATAAATGGAAAAAAATATACAGAAAAACCAATGTCATTTGGGAAGAACAGGAACATGATTCAGAGAAAAAAATTGACACAGGATCTTATACAACAATAAGCCAGTATCTTCGGGAAATACGTAGCTGGAAAAAAGAGCTGAGAGATCCGATCGTATTAAAAGATAATGGATATGTTTTGGATGATTTTATTGTAGATCTTGCGATTGCATCTGAAGTGGACGTTCTGGAACTGCGTCCGCCTGTTTGTGGAGAAAATACAGTAAAATATTCTCAACTTATGAGAATTCAGGAACATTTGTAAAAAAGAAGTTGAAAAACAAAAATAGTTATGGTACACTAATTTTGTTTGACATAGGAGGTGGAGAAGTGGGAGTTCTTAGAATCATTCTTACCATAATTTTTATTATTGATTGTATCGCTTTATCAGTTATTGTATTAATGCAGGAAGGTAAATCTGCAGGACTTGGTACGATCGGCGGACTGTCCGAGACATACTGGGGAAAGAATAAGGGTCGTTCTATGGAAGGAGCACTGGTGAAGATTACCAAAGCTCTGGCAATAGGATTTATTGTTTTAGCGATTGTTTTGAATTTGAATTTTTAATGGTAAGACACTCTTGTAGAATACAAGAGTGTTTTTTCCTTATAGCGGGAGATGTATGGATAATAAATTTGAAAAAAGAAAAGAAATAGTATATTCCCTCATGTGTGATCCTCATTACGTACCAATGAAGATCAAAGAGATTGCGATTGTCATGCAGGTAGCCAGGGAAGACAGACCGGAATTGGAAGCTATTCTCGAGGAACTGCAAAAAGAAGGGAAGATCGAATTAAGTAAACGCGGCAAGTATAAAAAGGCAGAACGGGCAATTTCCACAGGTCTTTTTATTGGTAATGCCAGAGGATTTGGATTTGTTGAAATTGAAGGAAGAGAAGAGGATATTTTTATACCGGAAGAGAATATTAACGGCGCAATCCATCACGATACAGTTGAGGTTGAGATTCTTCCTGGAAAAAGCGGAAAGAGACAGGAAGGTATCATAGCACGTGTGATTTCTCATGAATTAAAAGAAATTGTAGGTACATTTGAGAAATGTAAAAATTTTGGATTTGTGAGACCGGATAATCAGAAATTTTCCAAAGATATCTTTATTCCGATTGAACGTTCAAAAGGTGCGGTAGACGGTCATAAAGTATTGATTGAACTGACCAGTTACGGAAGCAATACCAAGAAACCGGAAGGAAAAGTAATTAAAATTATAGGACATATTAATGATCCGGGGACGGATATTCTTTCTGTAATATATGGTCATGAACTTCCAATGGAATTTCCGGAGCGTGTATTGAACCAGGCAGAACGTGTAGCTAAAGAAGTAAGCGATGCAGACCGGATTGGACGAGAAGATTTACGAGAGCTTACGATTGTGACAATTGATGGTGAAGATGCAAAAGATCTGGATGATGGTGTATCGGTTACGTGGGATGAACAACAAAATCTCTGGCATTTGGGTGTGCATATTGCAGATGTGACGAATTATGTACAGGAAAACAGTGCACTGGATCGAGAAGCATTAAAAAGAGGAACCAGTGTGTATCTGGTAGATCGGGTAATACCCATGCTTCCCCATGCTTTATCGAATGGCATGTGTTCTTTGAATCAGGGAGTGGATCGTCTGGCATTAAGCTGTCTGATGGATATAGATGCAAAAGGCGAGGTAGTATCGCATCGAATTGTAGAAAGTGTGATCTGTGTAAATCGGAGAATGACTTATACCAGTGTGGCAAAGATCTTAGAAGATCAGGACGAAGTGGAGATAAATAAATATCAGGATCTGGTGCCGATGTTCCGTGAAATGGAAAAATTAGCTGCGATTCTTCGAGCTAATCGAAAGAAACGCGGTTCAATAGATTTTAATTTTGCGGAAAGTAAAATTCTGTTAAATGAAGACGGTGAACCAATAGACATAAAACCTTATGATAGAAATGTGGCAACAAAGATTATTGAAGATTTTATGCTGCTTGCAAATGAAACAGTGGCAGAGGATTATTATTGGCAGGAACTTCCATTTTTGTATCGTACACATGAATCACCGGATCCGGAGAGAATTCAGCAGCTGGCAGCGTTTATAGCCAACTTTGGATACGGAATGAAGGGAATTCGTGATGAAGTGCATCCAAAAGAACTGCAAAAGCTGCTGGCAAGAATTGCGGATTCGCCGGAAGAGTCACTGATCAGTCGTTTGACGTTACGGTCGATGAAACAAGCGCGGTATACGGTAGAC
>CAKRON010000104.1 GCA_934373455.1 uncultured Marvinbryantia sp. | reverse complement strand
GGCGAACTGCCGATTACCGTATTATCCGGAAGACCTGGATATATTAATTTTCTTGACGCATTAAACGGCTGGCAGCTTGTAAAAGAATTAAAAGAAGCTACCGGACTTCCTGCTGCTACATCTTTTAAGCATGTGTCACCAGCAGGAGCAGCGATTGGACTTCCGCTGACAGAAACTCTTGCAAAGATTTACTGGGTAGATGACTGCGGCGAACTTTCTCCACTGGCATGTGCTTATGCGAGAGCCAGAGGCGCTGACAGAATGTCTTCCTTTGGAGATTTCATTGCTCTTTCTGATACTTGTGATAAAGATACTGCTATGCTGATCAAACGTGAAGTATCCGATGGCGTGATTGCACCAGGATATACAGAAGAAGCTCTGGAAATTCTGAAAGCAAAGAAAAATGGCAATTATAATGTCATTCAGATTGACCCTGAATACAGACCAGCTCCAATTGAACATAAAGAAGTATTTGGTATTACTTTTGAACAGGGACGTCAGGAACTGCCAATCAACGATGAACTGTTATCAAATATTGTAACAGAAAATAAAGAACTTTCTGAAGATGCAATCCGCGACATGAAGATTGCTCTGATCACACTGAAATATACACAGTCCAACTCTGTCTGCTTCGTAAAAGACGGTCAGGCAATTGGTATCGGTGCAGGACAGCAGTCTCGTGTACACTGCACTCGTCTGGCAGGTCAGAAAGCAGATAACTGGCTGCTTCGTCAGTGTCCAAAAGTTATGAATCTCCCATTTAAAGAAGGCATCCGCCGTGCAGATCGTGATAATGCGATTGACGTATATATCGGAGAAGAATATATGGATGTACTGGCTGATGGTGCATGGGAAAAAGTATTCACTGAAAAACCAGAAGTCTTTACAAGAGAAGAAAAACGTGCATGGCTGGATCAGATGGATGGGGTAACACTTGGATCAGATGCTTTCTTCCCATTCAGTGACAATATCGAACGTGCTCATAAGAGCGGTGTAAAATATATTGCACAGCCAGGTGGATCTGTCAGAGACGATCTGGTAATCGAATGCTGTAACAAATATCAGATGGTTATGGCGTTTACAGGAATCCGTCTGTTCCATCACTAGTTCAGTTAATTTTTGTATGCTGTATTAGAATCAAATAAAATATAAGGTCAAAAGTGCTGACGAAGTTAATGACTTCATCAGCACTTTTTTTGAAGTATAAATATACAAGTACATGACAGAATTATCAGATGACAAATAATGGGAAAAATGCTATGATACCATAGAATAAGTCTGAAAGGACATGAGGGAGAAAAATATGGACGAAGAACATAACAGAGAAAGTCTTCAGAATGAAGAAACAGAAAAACCTATTGTACGGGAAGCATGGAATACGGTATACAGCAGAGAAAAACGCTTGGAAGAATTGCGCAGAAAACGTATGGCTGAAGCTCAGACACAAAAAAAGAAGACTGATGATAAAGCAGTATTGCCTGACTTAGATCCTGAAGAAAAGGAAGATATTCCAAAGAAAAAAAAGGCCGTCAAAAAACCAACATCCGCTACTTTGAATCTGGATACAATAAAGAAATATTGCAAGAAAACTTTTAATCTTTGGAAATCCGAACGTGAGATGCAGCGAAAACGTCATGCCAACATTCGCACAGAGTTGACACCACAGGAATATGGCAAGTATCTTGTACGTGAGTGGTTTAGCGGAGAATGGAAAACCAGCCTGATAACTCCTGTAGTTGGAATCAGTGTAATTATGCTATGTGTAAATGTAATTCATGGGGCAGGTGGGATCAACAAAGCGATACCAGAGACAGAACTACAGACAGAATCAGAAACGGAAACAACTTATATATATCCGGAAAAGGACATTACGATCGGAAGTACTGGATGTATGCTGCTTCACTCTCCATTTATAGATTCCTACCCGGATGCAGAAGGTAATTATGATTTTTCTTCTATTTATAAATATATTACACCATACTACAGTGCACCAGATTTTATGACCTGTGAATTTGAAGGTTCACTGGCAGGTCCGGATGCCGGATATTCCGGATATCCATTATTTTTATCGCCGGATGTAATTATAGAAAATATCAGAGATGCAGGCGTAGATTTACAGTTTCTGGCAAGCAATCATGTATATGATGGAGGTTCCGATGGTTTTCATCGAACGATGGAAGTGTACAATCAAAAAAATATTGCATTTTCCGGAGTTCGGGAAAAAAATACGGATAAACAGTATACGATAGAAGATATCAATGGTATAAAAGTAGGATTTATCGATTATGTATATGAAACAGACGGTGAAGGAACAAATCTGAATGGAATTCCGCTTATGCAGGAAGACTGGGATCTGGTTAATACCTTTGATTATAATGATTTGAACAGCTTTTATACAGAAATACAACATAACATTGCCTCAATGAAGACAGAAGGCGCCCAGTTTATCATCGCACAAATGCACTGGGGAACAGAATATCAGTTGGAAGAATCTACTTATCAGGACGAAATGGCCCAAAAGCTTTGTGATTTGGGCGTGAATACGATCATAGGTGGTCATCCGCACTGCGAACAGCCGATTGATGTTTTGAATGCTTCCAATGGAAGTGGTCATATGTTCTGCATTTACTCAGAAGGTAATGCGCTCAGTAATCAGCGCACCTATCTGATGGACGAAATGCCTACCGGTCATACCGAAGATGGTGTTATGGTAACATTGACACTTCATCAGGATTCGAATGGCAACGTTACAATAAAGGATATTGATCTGCTTCCAACCTGGGTATACCGTTATCAGGATAATGCCGGATCTAAATATTACATACTGCCATTAGATGATGTGGCAAATATCGAAACCACCACAGGAATCAGTGATATTAAACAGGAAGCACAGGATTCCTACGACCGCACGATGGAAGAACTGGGATCTGGGCTTAAAAAAGCAAAACAGATATTTAGTGGAAACAGTGAATCAAATACAGGATTAAAAAATTCAACCGGAAGTACTCATATCACACTGGGAGTCGAATAAAACGACACTCGTAAAACCAGAAAAAATCGAATACATCTCTTGTTCGAATAAATATGAACAAACGTTCGAAAAAAGATTGACAAACATATGTTCATGCTCTATAATGCAATGTATAGAACAAATGTTTGCATCATGGTGTCTAGAAGACCATGCTTTTAATTGAACGGGGGATGAACGATGAGTAAACGAACATTAAGAAGAAAGCAAGTAAAAAGAAACAGACGAATATCTATATGCATGACGATTTTGACTGTTTCTTTTTTACTGGTCATATTTTTCTGTAATTTTCAAGCTGTCGCTGAAAGACCAGTGACTTATAAATATTATACGGAAGTACGCGTAGACAGGGGTGATACTCTTTGGAGTATTGCAGATCGTTATATTACAGAAGAATATGTATCCAGAAAGTCTTACGTAAAAGAGATTCAGCAGCTTAATAACATTGGATGTGATGTGAAATATGGGCAGCGAATTTTGATACCATATTATTCTGAAGAGATGAAGTAAGGCATTCTAAAAGGATTACCACAGTGATGCAAAGATCATCGCGGTAATCCTTTCATTTTCATCCTTTATTCCTGTGAAATAGTATCAATTGCTTTTAATTCTTCTTTCGAAAATGGTGCACATTCAATCGCCCTGATATTATCTAAAATCTGAGATGGTTTTGAAGCACCGATCAATACACTGGTAACTTCTTTATGGGAAAGAAGCCATCCAAGTGCCATTTCCGAAAGCTTTTCTCCACGTTTTCCTGCCATATCGTTTAAAGCACGAATCTGTGCAAGTCGTGCATCCGTTAATGTACTGGCTTTCAGAAAACGACCATCTGTACGGATTCGGCTGTCTTCCGGAATACCATTTAAATAGCGGTCAGTCAGCTGACCCTGTGCAAGAGGACTGAAAGTGATCAGACCTTTTCCAAGTTTTTCTGTCATCTCTTTTAAACCATTCTGTTCAACACCACGATCAAAAATAGAATAACGATTCTGATTTATAACAAATGGACAATGAAGTTCGTCCAAAATTTTAGAAGCTTTCTGTAAAGTAGGACCATCATAATTGGAAAGTCCAACGTAGAGCGTCTTTCCGCTTTGAACAGCAGATGCCAGAGCACCCATAGTTTCTTCTAAAGGGGTTTCCGGATCCATACGGTGATGATAAAAAATATCCACGTATTCCAACCCAATACGCTTCAGGCTTTGATCCAAACTGGCAAGAAGATACTTTCTGCTGCCCCAGTTTCCATAAGGTCCTTCCCACATATCGTAACCAGCTTTAGTAGAGATAATCATTTCATCCCGATAACTACTTAATTCTTCCTTTAGAATTCTTCCAAAATGAATCTCCGCACTGCCAGGCGCAGGACCATAATTATTCGCCAGGTCAAAATGTGTAATGCCGTGATCAAAAGCGGTAAAACAAAGCTGTTTCATATTGGCGTAATCTGCAGTATCGCCAAAATTGTGCCATAGACCAAGAGATACTTTCGAAAGCAGCAGACCACTTTTTCCACAGCGATTGTATTGCATGGTCTGATAGCGATTTTCAGATGCAGCATACATAATAACTTCCTCCTGTCATAGATGATTTTGTTTTCTTATATCATATCACATTTAGGACTTGTTTACGAGTCCTATGCAACAGCAGAAGCATTCTTGAATTTTTATAAAATATTATCGCATTTTGTCCATGTTTTGTGTTATTCTGTTTATGTACATTTGTATGCTTTTATGATTAAATGAGGGCAAAGAGATAAAGGAGGAACCGACAATGGCAATTTTAGTAACAGGTGGCGCAGGCTATATTGGAAGCCACACAGTAGTAGAACTTCAGAACGCAGGCTATGATGTAGTTGTAGTAGATAATTTAAGTAATGCAAGTGAAAAATCACTGGACAGAGTGCGTGCAATCACAGGAAAGCCGGTTACTTTTTATAAAGCAGATATCCTGGACAGAGAAGCATTAAACGAAATTTTTGATAAAGAAAAGATTGATTCCTGTATTCATTTTGCAGGATTAAAAGCAGTTGGCGAATCTGTTGCCAAACCATGGGAATATTATGAAAATAACATTGCCGGAACTCTGACTTTAGTGGATGTAATGAGAAAACACGGTGTTAAAAATATTATTTTCTCATCTTCTGCAACAGTATATGGCGATCCGGCAATCATTCCGATTACTGAAGAATGCCCAAAAGGACAGTGTACCAATCCATATGGCTGGACAAAATCTATGCTGGAACAGATTCTGACAGATATTCAGAAAGCTGATCCTGAATGGAATGTTGTATTATTAAGATACTTTAACCCAATTGGAGCTCATAAGAGCGGAACTATGGGAGAAAATCCGAATGGTATTCCAAATAACCTGATGCCATATATTACTCAGGTAGCAGTTGGTAAATTAAAAGAACTTGGTGTATTTGGCAATGATTATGATACTCCGGATGGAACCGGCGTCAGAGATTATATCCATGTAGTTGACCTGGCAAAAGGTCACGTAATGGCACTGAAGAAGCTGGAAGGTCATCAGGGTCTGAATATCTATAACCTGGGCACAGGTAAGGGCTACAGTGTTCTGGATATTGTAAAGAACTTTGAAGATGCTACAGGTGTAAAGATTCCTTATGTAATCAAAGCAAGAAGACCTGGCGATATTGCAACCTGCTATTCTGATGCATCCAAAGCTGAAAGAGAATTAGGCTGGAAAGCTGAATATGGTATTCGTGAAATGTGTGAAGACAGCTGGAGATGGCAGTCCAACAATCCGAACGGATACGACGATTAATGATTCACCATCTGAAGAGATGGGAGTCTTTTCGACTGAGATAAAATACCGCGTTCAGAAGTGACTCATCATTTTTGAACGCGGTTCTTTGTTATCAGCTCATTTCACGCTTACGGAACTGAGAAGGAGAACATCCGAATTGTTTCCGGAAAAGACGGCTGAAATACAGCGGATCATCATATCCGACCAGATCTGCAATTTCTGAAATATTATTGTCGGTGGTTTCCAGCATCATCCGGGCATTCATCATTCGTACCGATTGGATAAACTGTGCCGGAGTAGTTCCTGTATATGATTTGAAATTCTTTATAAAACCACCAGTATTGATATTGTGTGTGGCAGCATAATCTTCGATACTGAGTGGTTCACTGTAATGCTGGCGAAAATATTCCACTGCATCATCCATATCTCGGAAAATCTGCAGGCTTTTTTTGTGAGGCTTTACAAACGACATGCGATGAATTCGAATCAGAAGTTCCATGAAATAATGCACCAGCATTTCTTCGTAATCTTCTTTTGTAAGCTGAAGTTCCTGTATGATAGATTGAAACAAATTTTTATATTCCATGGAAGTACCGGTATAAAATATATGAGTATCCGGACTTATCCCATACCGATTTAAGATATTCTCTACATCGTTTCCTGTAAAATGAATCCAACAGACTTCCGGCTGATCACTTGCATTATAATAATACATTTGCGGTTCTTTTGGACGATAGATAACCATATTTCCGGCATCAACGATCTGTTCTTTTCCATTAATAGAAAAATAAGCTTTTCCGGCCGCTACATAGAGAAGCTGATAATCCAGTCTGCCATTTGGTCGATTTGTCGGACGTTTATCCAAAGTATACAGACGATAGATACCACAGCTTTCAATGAAAAGCGGATGTGTCTGATCATGAAAATCCGTTTTGGACTGATTCCAGTAGGCTGAGTTTGTATACATAACAGGCTCCTTATCATACATTCTTGTTTTAAGATGTGCGTTAAATCATTCTTTTATCACGCATCTTTGTAATCTATGATACATCCTTTTCAGGAATAATTCAAATGTCAAAACAAGAGACGAAAAGGGAAAACAAGACTTCCTTGAATGCATTTCTTGTGTTATGCTATAAGAAAAAGGGAGGAACAATAATTATGAGAAAAAAACAGTCAGTAAGCAAAATCGCAAAAGCTACCGTTCAGGAAGTAAAGAATAATGCGAAAGAAGTAATGAATACACCAATTGTCGAAAAGGCAAGGGAAACTGTCAAAGATGCCGCTGACAAAGCAGAGGATACCGTAAAAACAATGGCAAAAGCTGCAAAGGATGCCGGTAACAGAGTTTCCACCATTACTCTTGAAGTATCCGGGCTGAATCTTTCTATGGATGACATAAAAAAAGCAGTCAGAAAAGATGCCGCTGATAAAGGGCTGCACGGAACCATCTGTATATATCTGAGTGTTGTCCAGATGGCTGCATATTATACAGTAGACGGAAAAGGAAGCGATGATTATAAAGTAGATTTTGTCCGTATCGGATAATTTTTTATATCAGATGTGAGATGACGCGCATCTCTCAGCAAGAATGCCGAGGCATTCTTGAATTATTATAATACAATCTATATTTCCAGTAGTTGAAAACCAGTCTGATACAGGCTGGTTTTTATATTTTATAGATTATGAAGTAGTAAAAGGAGAAGTGAAGCAGACTGCATAGACAAATGAGACAAAACTCGGTATACTCATATCAGGTATACAAAACGGAGGTGTTTATGAAGATACGAAAAATAATTTTATCCATTATGCTTATGATCGTTATGTTGTTTCCTCTTACACGGAACGCAAACGCGGAATCGAATGCAAAACAAATCGACGTGTTATTCACTCATGATACGCATTCTCATTTGAACAGCTTTTCAACCATTATAGATGGAGAGCAGATGGAAGTAGGTGGATTTGCAAGAATAAAGACACTAATCGACGAAAAGAAGAAAGAAAATCCAGATACTCTTATATTGGATGGCGGCGATTTTTCAATGGGCACATTGATACAAACAGTTTATGATACTGAAGCAGCAGAGCTTAGAATGCTCGGGTATCTTGGCTATGACGTAACAACCTTTGGTAACCATGAATATGATTACCGGTCCAAGGGACTCGCTAATATGTTAAAGGCAGCCATAAATTCCGGTGAAACTGTACCGAGTCTTGTAGTGTGTAACGTGGACTGGGACAGCATGGAACAAACCGGATTCAGTGATGGACAAAAAGAGATCCGATCAGCCTTTGAAGCTTACGGTGTAAAAGATTATGTGGTGGTTCAAAAAGGCGATATTAAAATTGCTGTAATTGGTGTATTTGGCAAGGATGCCTTAAAATGTGCCCCAACCTGTGAATTACAATTTAAGGATCCTGTAGAAGCAGTAAAACAGACCGTAGACGAGATTAAGGAACATGAAACCGTAGATATGATTGCCTGCGTGTCACATGGTGGAACATGGGATGATGAGAATAATTCAGAAGATGAAATTCTTGCAAAAAAAGTGCCGGATCTTGATTTGATTATCAGCGGACATTCCCATACAGAACTAAAAGAACCGATTCAACACGGTGACACATACATTGTATCTTGTGGTGAATATGGAAGAAATCTCGGATCACTTTCAATGACACAGCAAGAAGACGGCCGTTGGAAAATGACATCTTACAACCTGATTCCTGTGTCTAAAGAGATCATTCCGGATCAGGTCACACA
>CAKRON010000103.1 GCA_934373455.1 uncultured Marvinbryantia sp. | reverse complement strand
TCCATAACGTATCAGTAATCGGAATAGAAGTAGAGTAGGACAGGATACGAAATTTTTTATCACAAAAGATCAGCGAATTGCCCATTTTAATGGAAGCAAAATTTATCACTTCGTCCAGACTGTGGGTAGCATTGCCTCTTCGAACCAGTTCATCATAAAGACTGATTTGTTCCTGTGTCTGAAGGCAGTGCTTAGAAGCGTTAAAGACGGCAAACAAGTCTTTTGATTGTACCGTTGCACGGTCTGTACATGCGTAAGGAAACAGGGTATATTCACTTTCAACAAGGATACATTGGGAAGGTTGAATATCGGAAGACAGCATATTGGCATAACCAAAATATACTACATCTGTGGAATATTTTGTCTGAGTTCCATCTAATAATTCCACATCACGTATTTCATGCAAATCTGTAGAACAATTCAAATGAATCTCAAAAGATTTTTCTTCTTTTAAAAAACGAAATAAATTTGAAAACAGCATTTTTATCCCTCAAATCTTGTTTTGTGAAAAATATATAATGTAATAGTGAATAAAGACTATTATAGTGCATTGTGCACAATTGAGCAATGCCTGTTTCTGCTTTTGAAACGTTGTTTTTTTAACAAAGAAAATGTTATTTTGTATTCATAGAAACATACGGACAGTGATAAAGGAGGAATGCTCATGTATTCAAAAATATTTGAACAGGGTAAGATAGGAAATGTTACTTTCAAGAATCGTTTAGTTATGTCGCCAATGGGTACAAGTCTTGCAGAAATGGATGGGAGTCCATCGGAAGATATGATTGCATTTTATGAAGCCAGAGCAATCGGTGGAGCAGGTCTTATTATTCCGGAAATCGCAAGAGTAAATGATGTGCATGGTGCAGGAATGATGAGGCAATTATCTGTTTCAAAAGACAGACATATAGAAGGGCTGGCAAAACTCGCTGCCGCAATACATAAACATGGAACTAAAATATTTATTCAGCTGCATCATCCGGGACGTGAAACGGTAACAGCGTTAACTGGTGGTCCGGTAGTATCAGCTTCTGCAATACCATGCAAATATCTTCAGCAAGAAACCAGAGCTCTTTCTACAGAAGAAGTAAAAGCTTTGATCGGACAGTTTATTGCAGGAGGGGTTCGTGCAAAGAAAGCAGGTTGTGACGGTGTGGAACTTCATGCAGCTCATGGGTATTTGTTGCAGCAATTTCTTTCTCCGTATACAAATAAGCGTGAGGATGAATATGGCGGTTCATTTGAAAACAGACTTCGTATGATTACAGAAATTATTGAAGGTCTCCGTACACAATGCGGATCAGATTTTCCGATTGGTGTTCGTTTAAGTGTGGAAGAATTCCTGGATAAAACTGGTGTGACAGAAGATTATATTCACATTCAGGACGGAGTCAAAATTGCAATGGCTCTTGAAAAAACAGGAATTGACTTCATAGATGTATCCGTTGGATTATATGAAACCGGAAGTGTATGTGTGGAACCAATTTCATTTCCGCAAGGTTGGAGAAAAGATTTGATTAAAGCAGTAAAAGATCATGTGTCCATTCCGGTAATCGGAGTTTCCAGTATTCGTGAGCCTCAGGTTGCAGAACAATTTCTGGAAGGTGGTATTGTAGATTTTGTGTCTATGGGAAGAAGCTGGCTGGCAGATGAACAATGGGGACGTAAAGTTCTGGAAGGAAGAGAAAAGGAATTATGCAAATGTATTAATTGCCTGCGTTGCTTTGAAAGTTTGAATGCATGGATGGGTGCCGGTATTCCGGCAGAATGTGCAGTAAACCCACGTGCCTGTCGTGAACGGCTCTATGGTAATGCTGAGTATGATTCGGATGGACATAAAGCAGTAGTTGTTGGAGCTGGACCAAGTGGTATGATTGCTGCCAGAACACTTGCAGAACGTGGAGTGAAGGTAACACTGATAGATCGCCAGAATGAACTGGGTGGAACAATTAATCTTGCAAAGAAACCTCCGTTGAAGGAACGAATGGAATGGATTGCAGATTACTATCGTACAGAGTTTGAAAGACTTGGAGTAAAAGTAAAACTGAACACAGAAGCAACCGCAGAGAATATCGCATCATTGAATCCTGATGCTGTGCTTGTTGCAACAGGATCCAAATCAATTATTCCAGGATCTATTCCAGGTATCCATAGCGATCATGTGTATACAATTGAAGAAGTCCTTACAGGAAAGGCTGGGATAACAGGAAAGAAAGTACTTATTGTCGGAGCAGGAGTAACAGGGCTGGAGACAGCAGAATATCTTTGCCACGAAGGAAATACGGTGATTCTTGCTGATATGCTCGAGAAAGTAGCACCGAATGCAAATCATACAAATGTAGCAGATGTATGTGGAAGACTAAAGAAGTATGGTGCTCAGTTCCTGATGGCACATGCATTGAAAGAGATTAAGGAAAATGGAGTCATTCTGGAAAGATTAAGTGATAAAGAACTTATAACTGTTGAAGCAGATGCAGTGGTTCTTTCACTTGGGTTCCGTCCGGATAATAGTCTCGTAGAAGCATTAAAAGAAAAAGGCATTCCGGCACAGGCCATTGGAAATGCAGTGAAAGATGGAACCATCGCACCTGCATCCAGAAGTGGTTTTGAGGCGGCAAGAGCATTATTTAAAAAGTCTGTAAAATTACCAAGTTTTATTTCAACTCCGGAAGATATGCCAAACTTTGGTAAAATTTCACTCATGAAAAATCAGGAAGGAATGTATTTTGCATATCTCACAGATCCGAAAGCAATTGCCAGAATTTTGCCGCAGCCATTAAAACCGTTTTCGGTACCTGTAGTTACCGTATCAGTATGTCATGTAAAAGAACCGACATTTGCAGATGATTATTATGAAGCAATTCTTGGAGTTTACTGCACTTACGGAACACAACTTGGGTTATATCCGATAGGTCTGGTTCTTGGTGGAACCGGTGCAGAAATGGCCGTACAATGTGGACGTGATAATGGATCTATCCCAAAGAAACTCGGTGCAGAATTTGTAATTCGCAGAAATGGAGATCAGGTAACTGCTCAGGTTTGTCGCCGAGGAACAGAATTGGTAAATGTTGATATGAAAATTGGTGAATATAATAATGCAATGACAGGAATGCTTTATCAATTCCCAGAAGCCGGTAAGAAAACTTATGGTGGTGGATTTTATTTCCATCTTGATCGTGAGCCGGATAAAGAGGGAAAATCACATTTTCAGAATGGTGCGCTTCTTCAGAATCTATGCGAATATAATTATCATTCCTGGGAACCAGGATTTGTAAAAGCAGAGCTAAAATCATCGATAGATGATCCATGGGGTGAACTTCCGATCAGAACAATTATTGGAGGTGCATATTCTACGAACGATTTGATGGTACATAAATTGAATTTCTGTGAAGAACTTGATGCAGAAATGCTGGCACCATACCTGCTTACAGCACGTTATGATCGTACCGCATTTATGGAAACAGGAAGAAGATAAACATAAAAAAGGAGACGTATTATGAAGTTAGAGAATAAAGTGGCAATTATAACCGGATCTACCAGAGGAATTGGAAAAGCAACGGCAGAACTTTTTGCAAAAGAAGGTGCTAAAGTAGTTGTAGTTGGAACAAAAGAGGAACTGGGAGCAGCTGTAGTTGAAGAAATCAGAGCAGCCGGAGGAGAAGCAATCTTTTGCAAAACTGATGTCACATCAGATGAAAGTCTGGAACATCTTGTTAATACGACAAAAGATACATTTGGAAAAATTGATATTCTTGTAAATAACGCAGGAATAGGAGGAAGCACTGCGAATATGAATCAGATTACAATGGATGAATGGAATAAGGTACTTGCTACCAATCTTACCGCTCCATTTGTTCTCTGTAAAAAAGTGATCCCGATTATGGAAGAACAGGGGGCAGGAACGATTGTCAATGTAGCATCTATGGCTTCTACGGCGGCTGGACGCGGAGGGCTTGCCTATACCTCTGCAAAACATGGTCTTCTGGGACTGACACGCCAGATGTCCTTGGATCATGGCAGGACAGGCGTTCGTATCAATGCGGTACTTCCAGGACCGATTGCAACGGAAATGATTGCGCGTGTACTTGCTATTCCACAGCATCCGGTTACTATGAAGATGGGAATGAGTCCGGCAAAACGACCTGGAGAGCCGATAGAAGTTGCACAGGCAATAGCATTTCTGGCATCGGATGAATCAAGTTTTATTCATGGCGCAGCGTTGGCTGTGGATGGAGGTTATACAATTTTTTAAGCTTATAAAACGAGAAATCTTCTTGCATTTTTCTCTTTTTTGGTTCATAATAGGATTATGCACGAAAATTAAATATAGTCGAAGGGGAGCTGGTTAGATCCGGCTGAGAGGAGATGTGATACCGTCTCGACCCAGAAAAACCTGATTTGGATAATGCCAACGGAGGGAACGTATAGGATAGATTGATAAAGATATTTGATGTCTTTATATACTTTCGACAATTGGCAGGGTCCTCACTCAGGTGAGGATCCTTTTTATGTTAAATGTAAGATTGGAGGAAATGTAACATGAGTAACTACACAACCCAAATGGATGCGGCGCGTAAAGGAATTCTTACGCCGGAACTGAAAAAAGTAGCTGAAAAAGAACATATGGAAACCGATAAGCTGATGAAGCTTGTTGCAGAAGGAAAAGTTGCAATTTGTGCAAACAAGAAGCATAAATGTCTGGATCCGGAAGGCGTCGGAAGCATGCTTCGTACAAAGATCAATGTAAACCTCGGAGTTTCACGTGACTGCAAAGATTATGACATCGAGATGCAAAAGGTAATGAGTGCGGTAGAGCTTGGAGCAGAAGCAATTATGGATCTTTCCAGTCATGGAAACACACAGCCATTCCGTCAGAAGCTTACTGCTGAATGCCCGGTTATGATAGGAACAGTTCCTGTTTATGACAGTGTTATTCATTATCAGAGAGATCTGGCAACGCTGACGGCTCATGATTTTATAGATGTAATTCGTATGCATGCAGAAGATGGTGTGGATTTTGTGACACTGCACTGCGGAATTACAAGAAAAACAATCGAACAAATTAAAAAACATAAACGTAAAATGAATATCGTAAGCCGAGGAGGAAGTCTCGTATTCGCATGGATGAGTATGACCGGAGAAGAGAATCCATTTTATGAGTACTATGATGAAATCCTTGATATTTGTGAGGAATATGATGTAACGATTTCTCTCGGTGATGCCTGTCGTCCTGGATGTCTTGCTGATGCAACGGATGTATGTCAGATAGAGGAACTGGTTCGTCTTGGAGAACTGACAAAACGTGCATGGGATCACAATGTGCAGGTCATGGTGGAAGGTCCTGGACATGTTCCGCTTGATCAGGTTGCTGCTAATATGAAAGTACAACAGACGATCTGTATGGGAGCACCATTCTATGTACTTGGTCCTCTTGTAACAGATATTGCTCCGGGATATGATCATATCACCGCAGCTATCGGAGGTGCTGTTGCTGCGATGAACGGTGCTGCTTTCCTCTGCTATGTTACACCTGCAGAACATCTTGCGCTTCCGAATGTAGAAGACACAAAACAGGGAATCATTGCCTCTAAGATTGCAGCACATGCGGCAGATATTGCCAAAGGTATTCCTGGAGCGAGAGAGATCGATGATAGAATGGCTGATGCACGTCGTGTTCTTGACTGGGATGAACAATATGCCTGTGCACTGGATCCTGAAACAGCAAAAGCAATCCGCAACAGCAGAAAACCGGAAGATGATCACAGCGATACATGCAGTATGTGCGGAAAATTCTGTGCAGTGAGAAGTATGAACAAAGCGTTAGCCGGAGAATATATAGATATCCTGTAAATCTTAAATACAGTCGATTCGAAAAGCATATTTATTATTGAATTCTTGAATTTAAAGACATTGGGCGACTTCTTTTTAAAGTTTGTCGCCCATTTTGTGTCTGTAAATCAGACCAAAATTCTGATCCGGGACTTGCAAGAGAATTTTGAATGAACTTTCTTAAAATTTCATGGTGAATATAATACTTTTCAAAATATTGGAAGATGAATATAATAAAGTTGATATTATGAAAGTATGTCTTGAAACATAAGAATAGGAGCGCCGGTACGTATGAAGATAAAATCGAAAATAATGATTGTTGATGATGCCGAGATAAATCGTCAGCTTTTGATAGCAATTCTTGGTGATGAATATGAATATGTGCAGGCAGAAAATGGTCAGCAGGCAATCTATATGCAAATCAGAAGAAACTAATGCAGATGGTTTCGGATCAGATCTATGAAAAAGAAGAAAATAATAATCTGATGATTGGTATTTTAAGTCATGTGGTGGAGTTTCGTAACAGTGAGAGCGGAGAGCATATCATTCATATCCGCACAGTGACAGAGCTTTTATTACGTCAGTTAATTAAGAAAACAAATGAATATCATTTATCTGAAGAAGATATTGTTACAATTACAACAGCTTCTGCGCTGCATGATATAGGAAAGATTAAGATTCCAGAAAGTATTTTAAATAAACCGGGTAAACTGACGCAGGAAGAATTTAAGATCATAAGATTCTTACCGGTGAATGCGGTGCATTTAATCCACAGCTTTTAAAATGTCTGAGAGAAATTGAACCACAGCTTAGAATAGCGGCACGGTACGATATGGGAGAGAATGCATATCGGTATGAGGCAGAGCGTCTGGTGGCAGAAGTAATGCAGAAAACAAATGTGCCGCACAGTGATCGTGCACAACGAATGTTGGAGTCTATGCGGGAAAAGATGGAGTTTTTTGCGTCTTTAAATGGCGGAATCCAGTTTGATTACGATGCTGTTTCCGGACTGGCAAATGTTGTGAACTGGAACGAACCACCACAATACCGTTATTCTGTTATGAATATTGAAGATTTGAGTTGTTTTGACGGTCTGAGCCATAAGGATTTTCATCGTCTGAAAGATGCAATGGAGGCAACAACCCCGGAGAACCGCGAATTTTCGTGGACGATAATGGAGTTTTACGGAGAACAAAACAGCAGTGCGCCAGGTTTTGGAATCATTGTGAAAATTGTGCAAATTGTATCTCGGCACGTGCCCTTGCGCAGAAGACGATGCTGAATAAGCTGGAATATACAAAAACAGATATGTATTATGTGACTGCGAGATATCTTTGCGTTAATGGAACACCATGTGTGCTCGAAATGCTTTCAAAAATGAATGAGGGACGCTGGATTGATGCGAACGGAACCAGATTTTTACTGGACAGAAGTCGTGAAGAGAACAGAAAATTGTTTTCCGATCCCTTGACTGGCGCATATACCAGACATTATTTCGATATATATCTTCCTTACATGGAAGGAATGGAATGTGTGGAGCTTATAGATGTAGATTGGTTCAAACAGATAAATGATACATATGGACATCCGGCAGGAGATGTGATATTGAGAGATATTGCATCAGCGATTCAGTCCTGTATCCGGAGTACAGATATTCTGATCCGATATGGAGGAGATGAGTTTTTATTACTCTTTCCGCAGATGTCAGAAGAATACATGAGAGAAAAAAACAAAAAGATAAAAGATGCAGTTGAAAGCATTATAGTTTCTGAATATCCGGATTTACATCTTTCTGTCAGTATTGGCGGTGTCTGCGGTATACATCCGATTACAGAGGCGATTAATCAGGCAGACAAGATGATGTATGAGAATATGGGAAATGCAATGGGAAAGAGTATAGATGGAACAGATAAATAATTTGAAA
Source organism: uncultured Marvinbryantia sp. (assembly GCA_934373455.1). Classification (GTDB taxonomy): domain Bacteria; phylum Bacillota; class Clostridia; order Lachnospirales; family Lachnospiraceae; genus Marvinbryantia. The sequence goes on along the minus strand of CAKRON010000103.1, from coordinate 959 downwards.
AAGAATACTGATACAAAAAGAATAAAAAAGTATTGTTATGTGGTAGGATTAATTTCTTTTCTAATTGTACTTCTCATTGGCAGTATCATTGCCAGTTCTACGGAAAAAGAGGTGAAAAGAAATGCCGTTTATGCTGCAAGAAGTACAGTAAGGCGAATTACATCAGAGCTGGATAAATATGTGCTAGTTTCTGAATTCCTGGGTAATGTGATAAATGCCGGGTATGAGTTGAATGAGAATGATTTCGCCAAATTAGCGCAAATGATTCCAAATGAAACCGGAGTGGTAAAAGCATTTGAACTGGCACCAGAGGGAATTATTACAAATGTTTACCCACAACAGGAAAACCAGGAAGCGTTGGGGCTGGATATGCTGAACGTACATGAGAGAAAAAATGATGCGAATCAGGCAAAAGAAATCAGAGATTATCTGCTCGGTGGTCCTTATAAGCTGAAACAAGGTGGAACAGGAGCCTTACTGTTCAATCCGATTTACCAGACAGAGAATGATGGGGACAGTGATTTCTGGGGATTTGTGATCCTGGTTATCGACTGGGATAAGTTCATAGATGAAATGGAACTGGAACGGTTAAGTGATGCGGACTTTTGTTATGAAATATGGAATTATGATGACAATAGTGGTGAAAAGGTCGTCATGGCAAAAAGTCAGGGGAATATGCCTGAGAAAAGTCTTACAGTAGAATGCCAGGTTCCAAACAATACTTGGTATTTTGATATTGTACCTTTGACTGGCTGGATTCCTGCTTCGTATTGGTTTACATTAGCGGCTGTGGCCTATATGCTTTCATTAATGGTTGCTATGATTTTTTACCTTCAGTTTAGCAAGAAGTATCGAGAGAGGCATTATACCGATGAATTGCAAAGATCAGCAGAACAGGCTAAAAGTGCGAATGAGGCTAAGACGAGATTTTTATTTAATATGAGCCACGACATTCGCAC
>CAKRON010000102.1 GCA_934373455.1 uncultured Marvinbryantia sp. | reverse complement strand
GATTTGCAGATGGCAACTTTATTTGCAGATCAGGCGCTCTATGAAGCAAAAAAAAGCAGGAGATTATCCATAAAAAAGAAAAATAATGAGTTGTAATTTTCCCTGAAAACAGATATGATGATAAGCGGAAACCGCGGTAAAGAAAAAAGAAAAGGGAAAAGTATGAAGAAATTGGAACAATGGATGGACAGGCAGACCAGGACCATCTGGTTTGCCTGTTTTTTAAATGTACTGGTACTGGCAGTAATGCTGATACTGCTCCGACCAGCGTATGAAACAAATGATGATATCAGCATATCCATGATTGTTAATGGGGCATGGGGAGTGCGGGATATTCATGTAATCTGTCAAAACTATTTGCTGGGTATATTGTACACAGCACTCTACAGTATTGGTAATGGAATGATTCCATGGTATGCGCTGATACAGTTCGTACTTGCATTTGCAGCTTTGACAACAGTGACGGTCGTGATTTTCAGACGAATAGAAAAACATGGGGCATTTTTGGTAAATGGAATCCTTTTGATCTATTTTGGATATGAATGTTATATCCGGATGCAGTACACTAAGACTGCAGGCATTCTACTGGGTGCCGGCGTATTTTTGCTGTTTTATGAGATCGAGAAAGAAAAGACATCGGTACCAGCAGTCATCTGGGGATGTTTTCTTGCAGTATTCGGATCCCTGTATCGCTTTGAAGAAGCAGCTGTCTGCTGCGTATTAATGGCAGGAATCGGATTCTATTTACTCATTACAGCAAAACAGTGGGGAGCACAGATGCCGAAAAAGCTGCTGACATTATTTGCAGTTTTTGGTATTACAGGCGGACTGATGGTTGGATGTGAACTGATGGATCAGCATCTGTATGCTTCGGATTCCCGATGGAATGCATATATGCAGTACAATGAATATCGGAGCAATCTTACAGATTATAGTATGCCGTCTTACGACGACTATGAGGAAGCTTATAAAGAACTGGGAATTACGAAAACAGCTTATCGTATTTTCCGAAGCGGTCTGAACTTCTATGATCCGGATGTATATTCTCTGGATACATTAAAAAAGATGGACGAAATGCGTCCGAGAAATCAGTTAAGCAGAGCTTTGGCAGAAAATTACCTGAAGGAATTTCCGGTTGGATATGTGAAGATAACCGTCTTTCTGGGATTTTTATTGTTGGCTTTCTTATGGCTGTTCTGGAGGAAATCAGAGAAGCAGGTATGGCTGGTGGTTGCCTATGAGATCCTGGCTATGGGTCTGATTGATTTCTATCTTTATTATGAAGGACGTTATCTGGAGAACCGGGTAGAAGTAGGAATGTGGTTTGCAATATCCCTTGTTGTGATATGGTTTTTGGATTCCGCAAAGATGCATCTGAACAGACAGCTGGTGTTGATAGCACTGGGATGTCTTTTGATAGCGAATCAGAGTACCTGGAAGAGCAGATGGAGAGGCTTATCAGAACAGGAAGTACGTGATCAGAAGTATTTAAGAGAAGGATTTGAGGACATTGTCAGTGTGGATCCGGAGGGGTTGTACCTTGCCAAGCTTGGAACCATTACGTATACCGGATATGGAATGTTTTCACCGGTTCCGGAAGGAACATTTGAGAATGTGGTCTGGTATGGCGGATGGGAAATGGGAAATCCACTGTGGGTAGATAAGATGGCTGAGTATCATGTGACAAATCCGTATCGGGATCTGATTGATCAGGAACATGTATATATTGTAGATGATAAGATTGATCTTACATTGAAATATATCAAAGAATACTATCAGAAAGATGTAGAAGCAGAACTGGTAAAAAAATCAACTTATCTGAAAGTATATCGGATCAAGACAAAGTCCTGAATAATTAGCTGAGAGGAAGTAAAAGGTGAAAAAATTTAAAAAATGGCTGGACAGGCAGACCGGAACCGTCTGGTTTGCCTGCCTTTTAAATATTGTGATACTGGCAGTGATGCTGTTGTTTTTAAAACCGGGATATGAGACGAATGATGATATCAGCGTGTCAATGATTGCGAATGGCTCATGGGGAATAGGAAATGCTCATGTAATCTGCCAGAACTATTTAATGGGATTACTGTATACTGCTTTTTACCGTATAGGGCATGGTGTGATCCCGTGGTATCCGATTTTGCAGTATGCATTTTTACTGGTAGCATTTTCCACAGTCACTTATGTCATATTTCAGAAGCTGAAAAGTGAACAGGCGATGCTGATGAGCAGTATACTGCTGATTTATTTTGGATATGAATGTTATATCCGGATGCAGTATAGTAAGACAGCAGGTGTAATGCTGGCTGCAGGAGCGCTGATTCTGTACTATGAAATAGAGAAGGAAAAGACCCGATGGTATGGAATTTTATGGGGAATCCTGCTGGGCTTTACCGGTTCGCTGTATCGTTTTGAAGAAACTGCAATCTGTTGTATCCTGATGGCAGGAATCGGAATTTATTTTCTTCTGGATGCCAGACGCTGGGGTGCACAGATGAAGAAGAAACTGATACTTCTTTTTAGCAGTTTTATTGTCATGGGGGCGTTGATGGTTGGCGCAGAATTGTTTGATCAACATATTTATGCCTCAGATTCTAAGTGGGACGCTTTCATGAAGTATAATAACTGCAGAAGTGATCTGACAGATTACAGCAGACCGGATTACGAAGAAAATAAAGCATTGTATGACGAGCTTGGAATCACGAAGACAGCATACAGTATATTGGAGGAAGGATTGAATTTTGGAGATCCGGACGTGTTCTCACTGGAGACTTTGGAAAAACTGGATGCGCTCAGACCGAAAAATACGCTAAGTAAAGCACTGGTCATCAATTTTCTGAAAGAATATCCGATTGGATATTCCGGTATGACGGTTTTCTTCTGTTTCCTGATGGTTGCCTTTTTATGGTTGTTCTGGGGAGAAAAGAACAAAAAAGTCTGGATCGTTGTGGCTTATGAAATTCTGGCAATGGGAATGATTGATTTTTATTTGTATTATTCCGGACGTTACCTTAAGAACAGAGTAGAAGCTGCTTTGTGGTTTGCGATTTCTCTGACTGCGATCTGGTTTTACCAAAAAAAGAAGATTCAGATCAGTAAAAAAGCAGCATTCGTTGCAGTAATGGGACTTTTGATTGTCAATCAGAGAGACTGGAAAGGTCACTGGAGAGTGTTTACAAAACAACAGAGTATTGATCAGAGATATCTTCAGGGGTTGTATGAGGATGTTCGGGCGATAGATCCGGATGGATTATATCTGGCGAAGATCGAGACGATATCCTATACTTTTTATGATATGTTAGATAGCATCCCTCAGGGAACTTTTGAGAATGTGATTTGGTACGGCGGATGGGAGATGGAAAATCCGATCTGGAAAGCAAAACTGGCAGAGTACAATATAGAAAATCCATACCGCGATCTGATTAATAAGGAACATGTATACCTAGTAGATCATAAAATTGACTTGACACTGCAGTATATCAGGGAATACTATGATGAAAACGTTGAAGCAGAAAAGCTGCAGGATAACGGACGCTGGCCGGTCTATCGTTTGGTGAGCAAGAAAAGTTCTACCTGAACTGGGAAGGAAGACAAAAATAATGTTTCAGAAATGGAAAGACAGAAGGGCGCACTGGGATGAGATGGTTCATATTAAGGGTGCTGATATTCTGAAATCTTCCAATATGCAGAAAGAAAAGAAGTTCATGCAGCATGGAAAAGTATCCGTGTATTCTCATTCTGTAAAAGTGGCAGTACTTAGTTTATTTTTAGCAGAATTGTTCCGTGTAAAGGTGAATCGGGATGCCATGATGCGGGGCGCATTACTTCATGATTATTTTCTTTATGACTGGCATGAAAAGGATGCCAGTCATAAATGGCATGGATTTTCCCATGCACAGACAGCACTGAAAAATGCCAGGAAAGATTTTGAATTAGGAGAGATTGAGCAGGATGTGATTCAGAAGCACATGTTTCCCCTGAATTTAAAGCCGCCGAAATATAAAGAAAGTGTACTGGTATGTGTAGCAGATAAAATCAGTGCACTGGATGAGACAATTCGCAAGAGATAGATGGGAGAGAACAGATGAGCAATACAATTGTGACTTTAAAAAAAGGAGAAGGACGAACTATCAAGTCAGGTGGTTTGTGGATTTATGATAATGAGATTGCTACGATTACAGGAACTTTTAAAAATGGAGATATCGTGATCGTGCATGATTTTGACGGTTATCCGATGGGACGGGGATTTATTAATCAGAATTCCAAGATCCGTATCCGGATGATGACACGGAAAGATGATCAGGAAGTGAATGAGGAATTCCTGCGCATGAGAGTGAAGAATGCATGGGAATATCGTAAGAATACTGTGGATACTTCAAGCTGTCGTGTGATCTTTGGAGAAGCAGATTTTCTGCCGGGACTGGTCGTAGATAAATATGAAAATGTACTGGTGGTACAGTGTCTGGCACTTGGTATGGAGCAGATGAAAGAGACCATTGTTCGTCTGTTAAAAGAAGTGATGGCAGAAGATGGAATACAGATCATCGGAGTCTATGAGCGCAGTGATGCCAAAGAACGTAAAAAAGAAGGCATGCAGCAGGTAAAAGCCTTTATAGGACCGGAATTCGATACCAATGTGGAGATCACAGAAAATGGTGTGAAATATCTGGTAGATGTGAAAGACGGACAGAAGACAGGTTTCTTCCTGGATCAGAAGTACAACCGGCTGGCTATCCAGAGAATCTGCAAGGATAAACGTGTTCTGGACTGCTTCACCCATATGGGAACCTTTGCTTTAAATGCCGGAATCGCCGGTGCAAAGGAAGTTACCGGACTGGATATCTCTGAGTATGCAGTGCAGCAGGCAACGGAAAATGCAGTGCGCAATGGATTGCAGGATACTGTGAAATTCCGCGCGGCAGATGTCTTTGATGAACTGCCGAAACTGGAAGCGGCAGGGGAGAAGTATGATGTCGTCATTCTGGATCCACCGGCATTTACCAAAGCAAAAAATACCATCAAGAATGCCATGAAAGGCTACCGTGAGATCAACATCCGCGGCATGAAACTGGTGAAAGACGGCGGCTATCTGGCAACCTGCTCCTGTTCCCATTATATGGACTATGAGAACTTCACCAAAGTGATTCATCAGGCGGCAGTCAGCGCCCACAAGCGTCTGCGTCAGGTAGAGTTCCGCACCCAGGCAGCAGACCATCCGATTCTGTGGGCCGCAGATGAATCTTATTATCTTAAATTCTATATCTTCCAGGTAGTGGATGAGAAGTAAATATAATATGAAAAATGGGATGTGTTTTGTGGTTACATCCCATTCCTAAATTTATCCTTGCAAATGAGCAAGGAGTGACTTATAATCAGATTAGAAACAATCAAAGGATAGTGCTTGTCTGATGATTGTCACTGAAAACAAATTGCAGTAACTTGACGTGAGGCTATTTCCTATTGGCGTAGGAGATAGCCATTTTTCTTATTTCTTAAAGTGCTGATCAATCAGACCCCTTTCTTATACAGAAAAAAGGAATATCCATATGGTATGGTGAGCAGTGCCATAATGATTATAAATAAAATGACATCGGAATCTACAAATGCATTGATGATCATGGCCAGTCCTGCAAGGACGAATATCCGGGAACTGACACGGTGAGTCCTGTTCCAGTTTTCTTCACTGAACAGTGTCCATGGGATGCGGATACCAGTACTGTAGTTTTGCTTTACCTTTGTCAGATAATTTCCAATGACCATGAGCATGACTCCGATGATCAGAGAAACAATCATAGAGATGTTCACATGAATGCCAAGGGCAATAGCGTAGCTGGAGCATATGACTACCGGGGAAAGAACTGCCATGAACCAGATCAATGACCGGATCAGCTTTGAACTGATATTTTTACGTCTGGGATCAGCGCTGGTGATCAGAAAACAGAACCACATCATCGCAAACAGGAAGCCTGTAAGACCAAAGACAGTAGTGTACTTATCACTCCAGCCGTCTGGGACATTGCCGGTGGAAAAGTGGGTAGGGATCTGAGCCGGAAGCTTATTCCACAGAAACAGCCCTATCATCATCGGACTTAGAGAAAGCAGACTGCCAAACAGCAGTGACCATTTATATTTTTTTATCATATTCAACATGATATCATTCTCCCTTCAGATCTTTCAGCCACAGAAGAAGTTCCTCTACAACTGAAGTATTTAATTCATAATAAACATAATTCTTAACTTTTGTCTCCCATATGAGATCTGCTTTTTTCAGGATTTTCAGGTGATAGGAGACAGTGGCACCAGTCATATCAAAATGGCTGCCAATTTCTCCGGCGGACAGCCTGCCGGATTTCAGAAGCTGCAAGATTTCCCTGCGCACAGGATCTGACAGCGCTTTAAAGGTATCTGCAAAAACCATAACATTCCTCCTTTCAAAAACCATTTAGAAATATTTCTAAATACAATATATACAGAACTATACGAAAAGTCAACAAGTATTTAGAAAAATATCTAAATAGCAGACTGGTTGAAATTGGAGCATCAGAAAAGAAAAACAAATATTCCAAAATGGAATATCATAAGCGAAAATGGAATGGCGATACATCCCCCCAAGGGGCTTATATGAAGTGATTTTGTCTGGTATCATAGACCTTGCGTAACAAACAAAAATGCGGGGGAACAAGATATGAAAAAAAGAATGCTTAAAATTGCCGGATTATTTATGGCGTTATCACTGGTTAGTGCAGGAGCTGCAATGACCGTATCTGCGGAAGGCGAAACACTGGTTTACGGTAGTGGTGATTATACCAGAATCAATCCTGCAATGGATGAACATGGAGAGATCAATATCCTGATCTTTAATGGATTGACAGGACATGACGGAGATAACCAGGTGGTTCCGGCACTGGCTGAGAGCTGGGAATTTGATGACGAAACCAATACTTATACATTCCATATGGTGGAAGATGCAAAGTGGCAGGATGGAGAACCTGTGACAGCGGAAGACGTGAAGTTCACCATCGAAGCAATTATGGATCCGGAAAACGGTTCTGAAAATGCACCAAACTTTGAAGATATTCAGGAAATTACAGTGATCGATGATCATACCATAGCATTCAAGCTGGATGCTCCAAACGTGGCATTCCTGGACTACATGACGATGGCAGTCCTTCCAAAGCATCTGTTGGAAGGTGAAGATATGCAGACTTCTGATTTTTTCCGTAATCCAATCGGAACAGGTCCATACAAACTGGAATCCTGGGAAGAAGGACAGGCAATTACCCTGACCAAAAATGAAGATTACTTCAAGGGTGAACCAAACATTGATACTATTATATTTAAAGTAGTTCCGGATGATAATGCGAAAGCATTACAGCTGAAATCCCAGGAACTGGATCTGGCACTTCTGACTCCAAAGGATGCCGCTACATTTGTGGATGATGATGCATATACCTGCTATGATATGAAGACAGCTGATTATCGTGGAATTATGTTCAACTTTGGAAATGAATACTGGCAGAAAAACAGAGATCTGATCCCGGCAGTATGTTATGGACTGGATCGTCAGGCTATCATCGATGCAGTGCTGTTAGGACAGGGAATGGAAGCTTACGGACCGCTTCAAAGAAATGTTTATAACAATGAAGATGTAGAACATTATGATTACAATCCGGAAAAAGCAAAAGAAGTACTGGAGGCTGCCGGATGTGAAATGGGAGATGACGGTTTCTATTACCGTGATGGAGAAAAGGTCGGTTTTGTCATCAGTGTAAGTTCAGGAGATCAGGTGCGTATCGATATGGCACAGATCGCAGCACAGGAACTGAAAGAAATCGGCATGGATGTAACAGTTGAGATTCCGGCACAGACAGACTGGGCAGGACAGATGGCATTCCTGATTGGATGGGGAAGCCCATTTGATGCGGATGACCATACCTACAAAGTATTTGGTACAGATAAGGGAGCAAACTACTCCAGCTATTCCAATGAAAAGGTAGATGAATATCTGACAGAGGCCAGAGAGTCCAGTGATCCGGAAGTCAGAGCAGAAGCTTATGACAAGTTCCAGGTAGAACTGGCAAATGATCCGGCTTATGCATTTATCTGCTATATTGATGCAAACTATGTGGCAGACAGCGATATTCACGGAATTGATCCGGATACCATTATGGGACATCACGGAGTTGGTATTTTCTGGAATGTAGCAGATTGGACAATAGAAGAATAAAAATCAGAAAGTGTGATGGGGGCACAGTTTGTGCCCCTTTTTCGCACGATCAGAAAAAGGACAAAAATGGAACATTTGTTAGAAGTAAAAAATCTTTCCGTCAGTATTGACGGTCTTGCCGGAGAAGTACAGGCAGTGCGAGACGTTTCTTTTTCTTTAAAAAAAGGGGAAGTGTTGGCCATTGTAGGAGAGTCAGGATGTGGAAAAAGTATGCTTTGTAAAAGTGTAATGAAACTCCTCCCACCAAGTGCCAGAATTACAAACGGAAGCATAAGCGTTTGCGGACAGGATATTACCGGGTATCGGGAAAAAGAAATGCAGAATTTAAGAGGAAAAACTTTTTCCATGATCTTTCAGGATCCCATGACGACGTTGAACCCAACGATAAAAATCGGAAAGCAGATTGCGGAGGCAGTCATCATCCACAATAAAAAAAGCTCCAAAGAGGAGGTATATCAGAAAGTTCTGGAACTTATGGAACTGGTAGGAATCACTCATCCAAAAGAGAGATATCATCAGTATCCGTGGCAGTTTTCCGGTGGAATGCGCCAAAGATGTGTCATGGCAATTGCGCTGGCAGCAGATCCGGATATCCTGTTTGCCGATGAGCCGACAACAGCGTTGGATGTGACGATACAGGCACAGATTCTGGATCTCCTGCGGGAAATACAAAGGAAGCTGGGAACAGCGACCATACTGGTATCCCATGATCTGGGCGTAGTAGCCCGGGTAGCAGACCGGGTTGCTGTGATG
>CAKRON010000101.1 GCA_934373455.1 uncultured Marvinbryantia sp. | reverse complement strand
TCCATACATAGATGAATTCTTGGCTTGTTATTCCGAACTCAAGGATGGTGGCTACAATTATTTTAAAGAAGCCGAATGGGTGGATAGAATCAGCAAGAAATGTGTTTCGCTTTGGGAAAAATTCTATGCAGTTCCTACTGATTGCTATACTACCAGTATTTATCCTGAAAAGTATTTCAAAGATTGGCTTGGTGAGGATTATGATCCATGTATGCAATCACATGATGCTCTGGTGCGTAAACTATCTGAATTCAATGCCAGACTTGAGCCAGAACTAAAAAGAAAAAAACAGCTTTATTCTCTGATTGTTGCTTACGTAAAAAAACAACAAGTAATTCAACGCTCTGTCCTGATGAAAGTTCCTTTTGAAGGATATACGGCAGATGAAGTAAGACATTGTTATAACAAGCTGATAAAACAGAATCGTTTAAAAGAATGGAAAGAAGGAAATCGATATTTTACCGCTCTTTCCGATTCCGAAAAAGCCAAACACCGCAAATAATTGACTCGAGGCATGACATAAATTATAATAACAGTAAATCTTGTCTATAGGACATTATTACAGGATCTAAGTTATTATTCGGAAAGGTCTCGCATTTATGCGGGACCTTATACGTTATTCAAACATTGGCAGCCATTTGGTGCAAAGAAAAACGCCAGAAGTTAAACTTCCAGCGTTTCACCTGAGCTTCCTGTAGCTCTTCCGTCATACCAGTGCTGTAAATACAGGAAAAGTTAATGTGCAAGTAACCAACCCCATGTAGTGCTTGCATCATCAATATAGCATTCCCAAAGACTTCTGTCAAAGGGGGTGTCATAGTCCATAAAGCAACAAGAAAATGAGCCCCGATCGTGCCAGCGACCAGAGCTCGAACCCAATAACATACACTTAGGAAGGTGATATATTAACGGGGCTATATTATTATAGCACCTTTCCTTTGTGTACTCAATAACCAAAAGGAAGGTGTTTTTATGAATGGAAATGTCAGAAAAAGAGGAAATTCCTGGTCCTACTGTCTGGAACTGGGTGTGATCGATGGTAAACGGAAACGAAAAGAAAAATCCGGATTCAAGACAAAACGGGAAGCAGAAAAAGCCCTGGTTGCCGCTCTCAATGAATTCAATCATACCGGTGATATCTATGATCCAGTTGAGGTGACAGTCAGTGACTATCTGGATCAATGGTATAAACTGTACTGCAAAGTCAACCTGAAATATAACACACAGGTAGGCTACCTGCAGATCATCAAGAACCATCTGAAGCCACGCTTCGGATTCTATAAGCTGCGTGCTGTCACTCCAGCCATGCTTCAAGAGTACGCCAATGACCTGAAGACGCACGGGTATGCCAGAAGTCATATTGTTGGGATCCTGACTACCTTCTCTGCTGCTCTGAATTATGCAGTAGAGCCGTTGCACTACATCCAACAGAACCCCATGTCCTACGTAAAGTTCCCTAAGATTGAACGTAAACCACGGGAACGCATCATACTGACACTGGATGAATGGAATCAGATCATTGACCGGTTCCGCGGAACCAGATACTACATACCACTAATGATCGGATTCTATACCGGGCTTCGCATCAGTGAAACTTTTGCGCTGACCTGGGATGATATCGATCTGGATAACCGTACACTCTCAGTGAATAAACAGGTAGTGAAGCGTAACTTCGGAGCAGACATCCGGAAGGTAATCGAACAGAAAGGAAAGAAAGAGCTTCGATCTTCCTGGTACTTCGGAAGTACCAAAACTCCAACCTCTGTCAGAACTATCAAGTTCGGGGAGACACTATACCAGGCATTGAAGACCGAGCAGATATCCCAGAAGAAGAACGAATTGAAGTATGGCGAATATTACACAGTCCATGTTCTGAAAAAAGAGACGGATGAAAAGGGGAATGATATGTTCCGGATCGTGCCGATCCAGAAGTGTGTGGAAGTGCAGCTCCCACGCATCCGGATGGTCTGCGTAGCTGAGAACGGCCAGTACACTTCCACCGATTCATTCAAATACTGCTCCCGCGTCATTCACAGCGAATTACAGCTTGCCTTTGATTACCACAGTCTGCGTCACACTCACGCTACCCTGCTCATCGAGGGCGGAGCCAATATCAAGGACGTACAGATGCGACTTGGCCATACGAACATATCTACCACCCTTCAGACCTATGTACATGATACCGATAAGCTGATGCAGGAATCCGTAGATATCTTCGAACGTGTTACTGCCATGTAATATGCAGCATCAAGTAAGAGCACTGAACCAGTGAACAAAGTTCATTGATGTTCAGTGCTCTTATTCATTTTCAGCATGTTTTTTCAAATTATGGCGGCAAAATGGCGGCGCCGCCGCCGAATTTGGGTGAACGTCATGCTACAAATGGCTTATTTACGGCAAAGTTTACAGATTGTTTCTACGTGTACCGTTCCCGGGAACATGTCCACACAGCATACTTTTTCTGGCATATATCCATGTGCCTGTAAAATCTCCAGATCTCTTGCCAGTGATGTCGGCTTGCAGGAAATGTACACCATCTGGTCTACGCCGAATTTAATGATCTTTTCTAATGCTTTTGGATGTATTCCATCACGAGGTGGATCCAGCACAATGAAATCTGGTTTTTCCTCTACTAAATCGATGGCTTTTAACACATCTCCCGCGATAAACGTACAATTATCCAATCCGTTTAACTTTGCATTTTCCTTTGCTGCTTCAACTGCTTCTTCCACGATTTCGATTCCAATAACAGATTTTGCCACTGGTGCAAGCATCTGTGCAATCGTTCCTGTTCCGGAATACAAATCAAAAATGACCTTATCTTTTGTATTCCCCACATAACTTCTGGCTGTATCATACAGCACTTCTGCGCCCAAAGAATTTGTCTGAAAAAAAGAAAACGGCGAAATTCTGAACTTCAGTCCCAACAGTTCTTCAAAAAAGTAATCCTGACCGGATAGAATATCTGTATGATCATTCTGCACCACATCTGCCAGGCTGTCATTCTGTGTATGTAAAATACCTGCAATTTTTCCTTTTAATTCCAGATTCTGCAAAAGGCTGACCAACTCTGCCAGCTGTATTTCTTCTTCTCCGCCACAATATTCTGTCTGAGTTGTTGTCACCAGATCGATCAGAATTTCTTCCGTCTTTACTGCCTTTCTCACCAAAAGATGACGCAGATAGCCTATATGACTTAATTTATGATAATATTTCGCTCCCTGATTCTGATAAAATTGCAATACTGTATCCAGAATCTTACGGAAATCACTATCAACGATCTGACAATCTTTTACTGTTACAATATCATAAAAGCTTCCTCTTTTATGCATTCCCAATGCCAGAGGGCCGTCCTTATATTCATCTCCAAATGAAAATTCCATCTTATTTCGATATCCAAACTGATATGGACTTGCTTTAATTCCTTCAAAATCATAGGATTTGCAGACAGCATTTAATAATTCCTGTACCTGCATGGCTTTCATTTCTAACTGATCTTCATATGGCAGATTCTGATACGTACATCCACCGCAATCCTTAAAATGTGGACATGCACTTTCTATCTCTTTTGGAGATTTTTCCAATACTTCTAAAAGGCGCCCTTCTGCCTTTCCTTTGCGGATTTTATTTACAGAAAACTTTACTTTCTGTTCTGCCAGTACATTTTTAACAATAACTTTCTTTTCTTCTCCTTCGACTTCTACCAGCCCTTTATTCGGAAATTGCACTTCTTTTACAATACCTTCTAATACCTGTCCTTTTTTCATATACCTGTCTCCTGTTTTAAATTTGCAAATCTTATTATAAAAGGCAGGTGCCTTATGGCATCTGCCTTATTCATTCTGGATTATTCTTCAGTCTTTGTTCCTTCTGTCTCGTCTACAAAGATCTCTTCTTCCTTTTCTTCTTCTGCAGCTTCTGTATCTTTCTCGTCTTCTAAATCTTCATCTTCAAAATAATCATCAAAGTCATCTTCAAAATCGTCTTCGAAATCTTCCAGATAATCAGGAGTTAAATATCTGTAAACTGCATATGCAATACCTGCAACTGCTGTCACAGCACCGATTACTGCCAGAACCCAAAGAATCGCATTTTTGTGTTTCTCTTCTTCTTTCTTCTGCATTAATGCTAATAAATCCTCAATTCTATTCATATCGGTTCTTCCTTTCATGATTCATATTTTCTCTAGTATATCACTTTTATCCTGTTTTTACCATAAGAATTTTACACTTTCTTGAGTTTTGCAAATGCTGCAAACATTTTTTTCACACCAACTTTTTCGAAGTTGACGGTTACTTCATAATCTTTGCCGCCATCTATAATATTCTCTACGGTACCAACTCCAAATTTGATATGACGCACCTGATCGCCCACATGGTAATCCAGGCTGTCGGCTTTCTTAACCTTAAACTGATTCGGATCAAAAGCCTTACTTTTAAATGCTTTTTTGGCCTGCATATATGGACTGTGAATATCAGGCAGCGGCTTTTCTTTCTTTTCTGTTTTCACCTGTTCTGGTCCGGACTGAATCAAACGAATCGGAATTTCTTTTAAGAATCTGGATACCGGATAATACTGTGTCTCCCCTCTTACCATTCGCTGTCTTGCACAGGTTATGGTTAAATGCTTCATCGCACGGGTGATTCCCACATAGCACAGACGGCGCTCCTCTTCCAATTCATCCGGGTCATCCGCATTAATACTTGCATAACCCGGAAATACCCCTTCTTCCATTCCTGTCAGATAAACATTTGGAAATTCCAGTCCTTTGGCACTATGTAAAGTCATCAGCACCACATGATTTGCATCTTCTTCCTGATCATCAATATCTGCCACCAATGCTACTTCTTCCAAAAATCCACTCAAAGACGGTTCTTTTGTGGATTCCTCATAAGTTACAATTTTAGAAATTAATTCGTCAATATTTTCAATACGCGCTTTTGCTTCATCCGTTCCTTCCGTCTCCAGTTCTTTCACATATCCTGTCATATCAATAACAGACTGCAATAACTCATGAACGCTGTAAAACTCTGCCTGGCTGCGCAGTGTCTGAATAAATGCCACGAAAGGTTCAATCTTTGCTGCCGCTCTTCCAAGTGACACAATATTTTTTGCATCCTTCAATGCATCATAAAAACTCATATTCCGATCTACTGCATAGTTCTGCACTTTTGCCAGTGATGTTGCTCCAATCCCTCTTTTCGGAATATTAATGATACGACGAACTGCCAGATCATCTTTTGCATTATCTATTGTTTTCAAATAACACAGCAAATCTTTAATTTCTTTTCTTGCATAGAAATTAATTCCGCCCACCAGTTTATATGGAATGTTCGCTATCAACAGTTTTTCTTCAAACATACGAGATTGTGCATTCGTGCGATACAATATCGCGCAATCCTTATAATCGAACTCTCCTTTATTTTTTCTTCTTCGAATATCTTCGGTTACATATTCAGCTTCTTCGAAAGAAGTCATACACTTGCGGACTTTGATCTGCTGTCCCTGTTCGTTTTCCGTCCACAAAGCTTTTTCTTTACGACCAATATTATGACTGATCACACCATTTGCTGCATCCAGAATATTCTGTGTGGAACGATAGTTCTGTTCCAGTTTAATCACAGTGGCATCTTCAAAATCTTTTTCAAAATTCAAAATGTTTTCAATATTTGCTCCGCGGAATTTATAGATAGACTGATCATCATCCCCTACCACACATAAATTGCGGTATTTATCTGCCAAAGCTTTGACCAGTTTAAATTGTGCAGAGTTTGTATCCTGATACTCATCTACCATGATATAACGAAACCTGTCCTGATAATATTCCAGCACATCCGAACATGTGCGAAATAATTCCACAGTTTTCACAATCAAATCATCAAAATCCATTGCATTATTTCTTTTCAGTGTAGACTGGTATTCTTTGTATACATCACAGATTTTTCGTTTAGTAAAATCTCCAAATACCTGTGTTTCATACTCCATAGGACCACGAAGTTCATCTTTTTGATGAGAAATGGCTGCCAGAAACATTTTTTCTTTATATACTTTTGTATCAATCTCCAGACGCTTACAGATATCTTTCATAACAGTCTTCTGGTCATCTCCATCATAAATAGTAAAATTAGTTCCGTAACCCAGTCGATCCGCAAATCTTCTCAGAATCCGTACACACATTGAATGAAACGTAGACACCCATACACTGTCAGAGCCAAGTCCCACCAGTTGATCTACTCGTTCCCTCATTTCTCCTGCTGCTTTATTTGTAAAAGTAATTGCCAGGATATTCCATGGATTTACTTCTTTTTCTTCTATTAAATATGCAATTCGGTGCGTCAGTACCCTGGTTTTTCCAGATCCTGCTCCCGCCAAAATCAACAACGGTCCTTCTGTATGAAATACCGCCTGTTTCTGGCATTGATTCAATAAATCGTAATTGCTCATTTTTTTCCTTTCTATAAAAAATACTTGTCATGTAGTTTTAAAAACTGTATAATCTAGTAAGGAGGCGTTGTATTATGAAACTTGACAAAAATGATATGCTAAAAAGCATTCTTGACAATATATCTGCAACAGACTATATCAAAACTGCTGATATACCCAACATTGAATTATACATGGATCAGGTAACTACATTCATGGATTCTCAGATGGCATCATCCAGACGTTACCCGGATGATAAGGTACTGACAAAGACCATGATTAATAATTACGCAAAAAATCACCTGCTTCCTTCTCCAAATAAAAAGAAATATTCCAAAGAGCATATTTTAATGCTGATTTTCATCTACTACTTCAAGAGTTTTCTGTCCATTTCAGATATTCAGGCAATTCTGAATCCACTGGCCGATAAATACTTCCAGAAAAAAGACGGTCTGAATATGGAAGATCTCTATAATGAAGTCTTTGGTATGGAAAAAGAACAGGTGGAATATTTAAAGAATGATCTGCTGGCCAAATATCAAACTGCCAATCAGTCTTTTGCTGATGCAGACGATAAAGACAGAGATTTTCTTACCCTGTTTTCCTTTATCTGCCTGCTCAGCTTTGATGTCTATATGAAAAAGCAATTAATCGAATCGATTATTGATTCTTTTCCATCCGACTGAATACCATCTGATATCCGTCATTACCATAATTTAAAGAACGATTTACCCTGCTTATGGTTGCAGTAGATGCTCCGGTCTGTTCTGCGATTTCCAGATAAGTTTTATTCTCTGTCAGCATCTTTGCAACCTCAAAACGCTGGGATAATGATAATAATTCATTAATCGTGCAAACATCTTCAAAAAACTGATAACACTCTTCTACATTCTCCAATTGTAACACAGCCTCAAATAAATGTTTTACCGCTTCTGTATGAACTGTCTTGCTCATTATAAATTTCCTCCCTTTACATCGCCTGAAACAGGCCCTATTTTCTGTTCAGAAATGTCAAAAATTCCTCTGTTGATCGATTCACTATCAATTCTTCCGGGAATCCCATTTCCTTAATCAACGCAATTGCCAGATCATGATTACAGATATCTCCCGCCCAATGCGCATCACTTCCCATAATAATAGGCTGCTGATACTCCATACAGTATTTCAACATCTGTATATCATTCTCTTTTGCTCCCACTCTGCTTCCAGATGGATTAAGAGAATGATTATTTAACTCCAACAATTTATGTTCTTCTTTCGCTGTTGCGACCACCCTCTCCATATCTACCGGATATCTCCCATCATCCGGATGTCCGATAATATTTACATATGGATTCTTTAACGCCGCCACAAGTGCTCTGGTATTTTCTTCTTTACTACCAGGCCTGATACACGGTATATGAAGACTGGCAATTACCACATCCATCATCTTTAATGTCGTTTCCGGCAGATCCAATTTGCCATCATAATCCATGATATTCACTTCTGTTCCCAAAACCACTGGCATTCCATTTATTTTCCTTGGAACAACTTTCAGATTATTGAAATAAAACAAATGCGGTCCCCCGGACATCTCCGGTGCATGATCCGTAATCCCCAGCAGTTCCAGTCCCTTTTCTGTAGCTGTCTGTGCCATCTCCATAATCGTATTATATGCATGTCCACTTACCAGTGTATGGGTATGAATATCTAACACATCTTTCATGCTATCCTTCCTTTCTCGTACTATTGAGTATAACATATTCCCGCTCTGTTAATCAACCACTTCCCTGTTTTAAAGTGTGAATACATAAAAGAATCCCACTTATCATTTTAGATAAATGAGATTCTCATTTTCTTTTCTTTTTTATTCTTATGCCTGTTCGTCCAGATATTCTTTTAATGCCTGTGCTAACTGATCCGGGCATGAAGTTGGACGTACTCCACATTTTGTTCCTTCCAGTCGATGCATTACATCTGCAACATCCATTCCCTCTACAAGTCGTCCGATTCCTGCTGTGTTTCCACTGCATCCACCAACAAAATTCACATTTTTTAATTTATGGTCTTCTACTTCAAAAGTCACTGCGGAAGAACAGACGCCTTTATTTTTATGAATATATGTTGTATTTTCTTTCTTTAACATGATAATTCGTTCCTTTCTGCGGTAATTTCTTAATTCCTTGAGTATATCATAGATTTATTTAAACTGCAATTATTACACCATTTTTTACTCTCATGCATATGATAATCTGATCTTATTTTTTGGAGTTTTATTTTATGAAAAAAAATATCTCTGCACTTTTTTTTACTGCCGGTATCCTAATCGCTTCTGTCATTCCTTCGAACGTCCTTGCTTCTGACTCCGATGCCCTTGAGCCTGTCACATTAAGTGAAGTCGCACATTCTATCTTTTATGCACCTCAATATGTCGCTTATGAACAAGGTTATTTTATCGATGAAGGACTGGATGTAACAATTACAACTGCATTTGGCGCTGACAAAGTAATGGCTGCTCTCCTCTCTGATTCTGCAGAAATCGGATTCATGGGATGCGAATCTACGATTTATGCATACAATGAGGGAACTGCAGATACTGTTTTAAATTTTGCCCAGCTCACCCAACGTGCCGGAAACTTTCTGATTGCCAGAGAACCCATGCCGGATTTTCAGTGGAGTGACCTGAAAGGTCATACCATTCTTGGTGGAAGAAAAGGTTGCGTACATATATCAATGTAAATTATGAGACGATTGTGATTTTGTGTAATTGGGTGGATGGATTGAAT
>CAKRON010000100.1 GCA_934373455.1 uncultured Marvinbryantia sp. | reverse complement strand
ATTTGTATTGTCTTTAGGTGTGCTGGGTGTCGCTTTAACGGTTACGATTTCTCTGTTCAGTTATCTGTCTTCCAAAGAGTATCTGGAAGAAATGTATGCTCAGAGAGTCGTCAGTGGGAGCAAAAGTGTGGCAACTATGCTGGATATAGAGGATGTACGTGCGATTATTGAACCTGGCGGTGAGGACAGTAAGGTGTACAGCCATGTGGAATCTATGTTGAACACTTTAAAGAAAGACGGAGACATTACATATCTGTCATTGGTAATTCCAGATGAAGACAGTGTAACTTTTTATATTGACACATGTGTACCGGAAATGGGTGATAATCCTGCGAATAAATTGACCTATGGAACAGATGTATTATACACAGACGCAGCATACGATGAAAAAGATTTGCAAAAATATTATTATGTATGGAACCTGTATGCCGAAAACAGCGGTACGGATAAGCCAATTGTAACAGACAACAGTTACGGATACAATTATACGGCTGTTTCTCCGATTCTGGACGAACAAGGTGAGGCAATTGCCGAAATACAATACATTTTAGATATGCAGGCAGTTCGTGACCATTTAAGTTCTTTTCTGTATAAGATGCTTGGAATTTCATGCACTATCATATGTGTTGCATTGCTGTTATATATGATGTTAATGAAATGGATGGTGTTAACTCCGATAGAAAAACTTTCCAGATTTACTACCGAAATTATTAAATCTGGAAATTTTAAAAAACAGGAGATTGTTATCAGCACAAAAGATGAAATAGAAGATCTTGGAAATTCTTTTAATGCTATGCTGAAAAAACTGGAGGATTACATTGGAAATCTGACTGCTGTCACTGCTGAAAAGGAACGCATTGGTACAGAACTTAATGTTGCAACACATATTCAGTCCTCCATGTTGCCATGTATTTTTCCGGCATTTCCAGACAGGAATGAATTAGATATTTATGCAACTATGACACCAGCCAAAGAAGTTGGCGGCGATTTCTATGATTTTTTTATGGTAGATGAAAGGCATATTGCAATTGTAATGGCAGATGTTTCAGGAAAAGGTGTCCCGGCAGCATTATTTATGGTAATCGGCAAAACTCTGATAAAAGATCATACCCAGCCTGGTCGTGATCTGGGAGAAGTTTTCACGGAAGTAAATAATATTTTGTGTGAATCAAACGATAACGGAATGTTTATTACCGCATTTGAAGGCGTTCTGGATCTTGTAACAGGCGAATTCCGGTATGTAAATGCAGGACATGAGAAGCCATTTATTTACCGTAAAAGCGAAGGATACGAAGCATATAAAGTTCGTCCCGGCTTTGTATTAGCAGGCATGGAAAATATCAGATACAAAGAACAGATGATTCAGTTGCATATAGAGGACAAAGTATTTCTATATACAGATGGTGTAACCGAAGCCATGGATAAAGAACATCAACTGTATGGAATGGACAGATTGCACCATATTCTGAATCAACAATGTCAGACATGCAACCCTGAAAAAATATTGGAACTTGTGAAGGCAGATATTGATGCTTTTGTCGGCGACAACGATCAGTTTGATGATATCACCATGCTGTGTCTGGAGTATACAAGAAAAATGGAGGAGTAACCTGTGAAAGAGATAACCATAAATGCCTTAATCGAAAATATAAATACAGTAACAGCGTTTGTAGATGATCTTCTGGAGGAAATAGATTGCCCCATGAAGTCCAAAATACAGATACATATTGTGATTGATGAAATATTTGGAAATATTTGTCATTATGCATACAAAGACTCTGTTGGAACTGTAACAGTCAGCGTGGAGTTCCAAAATACACCGAAGGCAATCTGTCTGACATTTACAGACAATGGTATTCCTTATAATCCACTGGAAACAGAAGATCCAGACATCACGTTATCCTCAGAAGAAAGAAACATCGGTGGTCTTGGCATTTATCTGGTTAAGAGGAATATGGATGAAATAAAATATGAATACATAAATAAGCAAAACAGATTATGGATGAAAAAAAAACTGTAAGAAATTGGAGAAAGACGAATGATTATACGGAATAACAGAGAGGAACTTGGGAAAGCATTACAATATGTGGAAGACGAGTTAAAAAAATATAATCTCAAAAGCAGAGAAGCCACAATGACCATGCTTATGGCAGAAGAAAGTATTGTATGTATGATGAGTCATACAAAAGAGCATGAAAATATAGAGATCGTGTTTAAGAAGCTATTTGGTAACATTTCTCTAAATATAAGTGCGCGTGGTGAAACCTTTGATATATCAGAAGAGAGCATATTGACAGGTGATATGGATTTTGACGGAGTAAGCGGCGACGCAGAGGCAACCATCCGAAATCTGATTATTCGTTCTCAGTCAGATATATTTCAATATAAAAATAAACTACATCAAAACACCATACGCCTGATCGTAAAACGTTCCGAGCGAATGCAGCTTTATTTGACATTGGGCGCAATGCTGTTTTCTATTATTTTAGGAATTGCTTTAAAGTTATTATTATCAGCATCTGCCCAGAATATGCTAAACGAGTACTTACTGACACCTGTAAAAATAATGTTTTTAAACGCATTAAAGATGATTGTTGGTCCGGTGGTATTCTTTTCTATCGTTACCTGTCTGTCTCAATTTGACAGTATTCAGGATTTGGGGAAAATCGGTCTGAAAGTGATGGGAATGTATCTTTTTACCACACTTCTGGCAGTACTTGTCGGTATTGGTGTGTTTGGACTGATACAGCCGGGTGATGCATCTCTTTCTCAGTATGTAACAGATGCCGCCTCTAAGACGATTGAGACTGCCGGCAGTACAAATATTTCATTGTTAGATACCGTTGTAAATATCGTACCATCGAATATTGTAAAACCATTTTTGGAAGCGGATATGCTGCAAATTATTTTTATTGCAATTATTTCCGGTGTGGCAGTTGGAATGATCGGTGATTATTCAAAAAGTTTGAAGAACCTTTTTGAAGCCTTTAATATGTTATTTTTGAAAATTACCACTCTGATTGTAAAACTTATACCACTGGCTGTATTATGTTCCATGACGTCTCTCGTTATGCTTACAGGAACAGAAACGCTGCTGGCCATTATGAGCTTCTTCGGAACATTCATATTGGCACTGGCGGCTATGTTAATGGTTTATTGTGCATTAGTATTTATCACAACCAGATTAAATCCGATCATTCTGTTAAAAAAACATGCATCTGCAATGATGGCGAGCTTTAGTCTGGCATCCTCCAATGCCGCAATGCCATTTAATATGAAATCGTGTCAGCGTTTGGGAATATCTCCCAGAATATGTTCATTTTCCATACCTCTGGGAGCTACAGTAAATATGGATGGTTCCTGTATATATATGGCAGTAGCAGGATTGTTTTTAGCTAAAGTTTTTGGAATTCATATGGGTGGATCCGAACTGTTTTCAATGATATTTTCGATCATAGTTCTTTCCATCGGTGCGCCGGGAATACCAGGAGCCGGACTGGTCTGTCTGTCCGTACTCCTGACACAGATTGGAGTTCCGGCAGAAGCACTGAGTCTGGTAATGGGAATCGATTCCTTATTAGGAATGTTCCGAACTGCTGTAAATTCTGCCGGAGATGTGGCGGTATCCCTTATAGTAGCAAAATCAGAAAAATTGCTGGATACGGAGAAATATAATAGTTAATTGACGTGTTATTAATTGACATGTTATCATAACACACTGAACAGAAAAGGAATGAAACCTATGAAACATAAATTACGGAATATAATAATCATGAATATGCTGCTGATCCCTGCCATCACATTGTCAGGTAACACAATTATAAGCGTTCATGCAGAAGAAGAAACAAATCTTTCAGCAGAAAATGAAACGGATTTACAGACACTTTTCAACGATGCGGTAGAAGATGCAATGATCATCGAAGAGAATGAAATCCTTCCGGTAATAAGTCTGGCAAAGGGTGAAGAATATTCTGTCTGTGATGAAGATGGGAGAATCCTTCTCTATACCTTTCATAAATATCCGGACAGTTATCCAGACGGTGCCAACGTAACACTGGAATGGGGAAATGTATGGACATTTACAGGCGGTGAACTGGAAGACTGGTATCAGGAAAACAAAGAGAGTGTGACAGACTGGCAGACAAGAATGAAAGAATTAATCGGTCTGCGCCCGGATAATGAATCTAATTACTTTACGGCCATGTGGGCAAATCCGGAAGATATTTTCCGACCGGCATATGTCTCTGATATCGAGACAACAGAAATGACAGATTCTTTTTCTGATGATGTCAGTGCAGAATATAAAGAGTGGTTTGATGCGAATATTATCTCCAGCTATTTTGATGGAAAATATCCATGGACCAGACTGGGATACACCTATGACTGGGCAGACAATGGCGAAGACTACGGTCTTTCTGAATTTATTATCCAAAAAAACAGTGACGTAAAAGTAGCATACACCGTTACTCTGGAAGAGCTGCTGCAAAAATTAGAGCAGAATTCCTGGAATCCACAAACAGAATCATAACGATATCTTGCAAGAAGAGGGGGAGTTGATTTGCAAAAGAGAAAATGGAGCAATAGTATATTGCTGTTACTGGTCATTTTTTTGCTGACCGGATGTGGCAGAGACACCCCGGAAATGGAATTTGCCAGTGTGGATGAGGCGAAAGAAGCATTGAATACGGCATCTACCATTGAGATCTATACAGATCTGTATTCCAAACGCAGAGAAACAAAGATTTTGGCAGATGGAAAGGTAGCCGGTTATGTGAAGTGGAATACGGTCTATATAGATGACCAGGAATGGTTTTCTGTTGATTATACATCTGACGTAAAAGGCGAAAAGTCTTCTACCGGATACGGCTATTATGACGCAGATGGGAACTGCCTGGGATATGCACAGGAACGGTATCTGGATATGGAGGATGGCAGCAGGGATCCATTTCTGGTTTTTCTGGATACAGATGGCACGATGCTGGACTATTTCGGCAGCAAGGGCGCATGGGAACTGTATGACGGAGACGGCAACCGGATTGGAACCGGAAGGATCAGCAGAGACGGCGTAAGTCTGCTGGAAATCAATTATACGAATATTTACCGGACTGTTTTTAAAATTGATCGGACAGAAATCGCGTACATAGATTTTATGGATTTGATGGCGATGAATGAAGTCCTTCAGTCAAATGAACGTTTTATTGATGATAGTCCGGTAAATACCGGTGTACAAATATATGAAACAGTGGCGTTTATAGCAATATTGATTATGGCTATTGGTGGAACGCAGTGGAAAAAGAAGGGAAAAAAATAAGACATTCATGAAAAAGGAAAAGTTAATGATATATGCTGTGCTTTTTCTATAATTATAATTTATAGGAATTTTCCTGCGATCAGCAGCGATTTTAAGTTGAAACATACGTAAAGTTGCGTTAGACTATAAGAAAAGACGGAGGTGAACGTAATGTTTAAGATTAATCCATACAGACCGGGTGCGGGATTAATGCCTGGATATATAGCGGGAAGAGATGAAGATATTCAGAATGTGGAGCAAATGTTTGAGGCTTTGACATTGAATATTCCAACGCAGTCTATTATATTCAGCGGACTTCGTGGAGTGGGAAAAACGGTATTAATCAATAAACTTCAAAGTATTGCCGAAGAAAAAGGAATTTTTTGCAAACATATCGAGATCGAAGAGAGAAATGATTTTATATCACAGATAGCAGAATGCTCTCAGGCATTTTTAAGAACAGTAAGTGCAAAAGAAAAATTTAAGCACTTAGTGCAGAAGCCGTTGGATGCCATCAAGTCCCTGATGATTTCATTTAATCCAAATGACAATACATTTTCACTTTCCCTGCAGGACAGAGAATTGTACCTTTCCAGTAATCTGACTCAGAGCCTGACAGATGTATTTACCACGATTGGAGAGACTGCGCAGAAAACAGAGACTCCGATCTGTTTCTTTATTGACGAGATTCAATATATGAAGCAGAACCAGCTTGGATCTTTGATAGCAGCCCTTCACCGGACGAATCAGTTAGGATATCCGGTGATGGTAGTGGGCGCCGGACTCCCTAAAATATATAAAATGCTTTCTGATGAAAAGTCCTATTCAGAAAGACTGTTTTTGTATAAACAGGTAGATTCTTTAACATACGATCAGGCTAAAAAAGCAATTGAGGAACCTGCTAAAAAATTCCATGTATCCTATACAGAAGATGCTGTTGCGAAAATCATAGATGTTACGAAAGGTTATCCATTCTTTATTCAGCAGCTTTGCCAAATTGTATATAAAAAAACAGATTCTGACAAGATCGAGATTTCAAATGTAGAGTCCTGTATATCTGACTTTCTGAAAACATTAGATGAAGGATTCTTCAAATCAAGATATGAGAGATGTGCCCAGACGGATAAAAAATTTGTCTTTGCAATGGTAAAATGTGGCGAGTTGCCTTGTACGATTTCCAATGTTGCAAAAAATCTTCATAAAAATGTAAATTCTATTTCCACAACCAGAGCGCAGCTAATCAATAAAGGAATTATCTATCCGGTAAGATACAAAGAACTGGATTTTACCGTTCCTGAATTTGCAGGATATATCCAGAGGCTGGATGAATACAGACAGTGGTGTGAAAGTTAATGATGTTGCCCGGATTCGTCCGGGCAATATTTTTACATATGAAGACTTTATTTGCCCTTGAACTTCCTCTATATTCCGTATATAATAGGAATACTGTGAAAAAATAGGTTTTCACGCGTACCCGTTATTAGGATGATTTCTGAAAGGAAAAGTATGAGAAAATTAGCGTTAAGCGATGAGATTTTACTGAGTATTGAGAAGCCGGCGCGTTATATCGGCAATGAAGTGAACTCAGTGATGAAGGATAAAGAAAAGATTGATGTCCGGTTTGCCATGTGTTTCCCAGATGTCTATGAGAT
Organism: uncultured Marvinbryantia sp.; assembly: GCA_934373455.1. Taxonomy (GTDB): domain Bacteria; phylum Bacillota; class Clostridia; order Lachnospirales; family Lachnospiraceae; genus Marvinbryantia. The sequence goes on along the minus strand of CAKRON010000100.1, from coordinate 2,306 downwards.
TGGTATGTCCCATCTTGGCATTCAGATTCTCTACGATATGTTTAATAAGAGAGAAGACATCTGGTGTGAACGTGTCTATTCCCCATGGGTAGATTTGGACAAGTTAATGCGAGAACAGAATATTCCACTGTTTGCACTGGAATCCCAGGATCCGATCAGGGAGTTTGACTTCCTTGGCATCACCATCCAGTATGAGATGTGCTATACCAATATTCTGCAGGTCATTGATTTGAGTCAGATTCCACTGCGGGCAAAAGAGCGAGGCGAAGACTGTCCGATTGTAATCGGAGGTGGACCATGTAGTTATAATCCGGAGCCGTTGGCAGAATTTTTTGACCTATTTTATATTGGTGAAGGGGAAACCGTATATTTTAAACTGATAGATTTATATAAAGAATGCAAGAAAGCCGGAGTGGGAAGAACAGAATTTTTATATCGTGCATCCCAGATTCCTGGTATCTATGCACCGATGTTCTATGATGTAACTTATAACGAAGACGGAACCATTGCAGATTTTGCACCGAATCGAGAGGGTGTACCGGAACAGATCGAAAAACAAATTGTAATGGATTTGTCGGATGCTACCTATCCGACGGCACCGATTGTTCCATTTATAAAGGCTACTCAGGATCGTGTGGTTCTGGAGATTCAGAGGGGATGTATTCGAGGATGTCGTTTCTGCCAGGCTGGCATGCTGTATCGTCCGACCAGAGAACGTGATGTGGAAATGCTGAAAAAAACAGCGATTGCTATGCTGGAATCCACAGGGCATGAAGAAATCTCTTTGAGTTCCTTGAGCTCCAGTGATTATTCACAGCTTCCGGAACTGGTAAATTTTCTGATCGATGAATGCAGACAGCGAGGAGTAAATATATCCCTGCCGTCTCTGCGAATTGATGCCTTTTCTCTGGATGTTATGAACAAAGTACAGGATGTCAGAAAGAGCAGCCTGACCTTTGCACCGGAAGCAGGATCCCAGAGACTGCGAGATGTCATCAATAAAGGTCTGACAGAAGAAATTATAATTAAGGGCGCCGGAGAAGCTTTTGAAGGCGGATGGAATAAAGTAAAGTTGTATTTTATGCTTGGACTGCCAACAGAGACAGAGGAAGATCAGAAAGAAATTGCCCACCTGGCTGAAAAAATAGCAGAGCGTTATTACGAGATTCCAAAAGATCAGAGAAATGGAAAATGTCAGATTACAGTCAGCACATCTTTCTTCGTACCAAAGCCATTTACTCCATTTCAGTGGGCAAGAATGTGTACGATGGATGAGTTCCTTGGAAGTGCAAGAACAGTCAATCATGAAATCAAAGATCAGTTGAATAAAAAGAGTATCCGTTACAACTGGCATGAGGCAGATGTATCGGTATTGGAAGGGCTGTTGGCCAGAGGCGATCGAAAAGTGGCAGAAGTTCTTTTAGATGTCTATGAACACGGTGGAATTTATGATGCGTGGTCAGAAACATTTGATTATCAAAAATGGGTAGATGCGCTGGAACGTACCGGAGCAGATATGAATTTTTATGTACACAGAGAAAGAAGCCTGGAAGAAAAACTGCCATGGGATTTTATTCAGATCGGTGTAACGAAGAAACATTTATTAAAAGAATGGGAAAAGGCCCATCAGGAAGAAGTAACCGTGAATTGCCGCCAGAAATGTACCGGCTGCGGTGCAGCATGTTATAAAGGAGGTGTCTGCTTTGAAAATCAGAATTAAATTTTCCAAACAAGGCGTGATGAGATTTATCGGGCACCTGGATATTATGCGGTATTTTCAGAAAGCCATGCGTCGTGCCCACATAGACATTGCCTTTACTGAAGGATTCAGTCCACATATGATTATGTCATTTGCAGCCCCACTTGGCGTTGGTTTAACCAGCGACGGAGAATATATGGATATTGAAATTCGTACACCTGTTTCATCTGAAGATGCCATCCGTCAGTTAAATGAAGTGATGGTGGAAGGCATGAAAGTTTTAAGTTTTCGACAGATTGAAGAAGGCAAGGCCGGAAAAGCAATGTCTCTTGTAGCTGCTGCTGATTATACGGTATCGTTTCGTCCAGGTTATGAACCAGAAGGAGACTGGCAGAGTAAGCTGGAAGAATTTATCCAAAAAGACAGTATTCTGGTTCTGAAAAAGACAAAGAAAAGCGAAGTGGAAACAGATATTCGACCGATGATTTATCAGTTGTCTGTGAAAGATGATAAAGTGCATATGACACTGGCAACCGGAAGCGCTGCCAATTTAAAGCCTGAACTTGTTATGAGCGCATTTTTGAAAAGTGAAGGTCTGGACTTAGAT
>CAKRON010000099.1 GCA_934373455.1 uncultured Marvinbryantia sp. | reverse complement strand
GATCTGTTTTTTCCATGCAAATCAGTCCTTTTTCTAATAATTTATGTTTTCGACTGACTCTATTATACCACGGATCGTAATACAGAACAAGTGTTCTTTTTTCTTTTTTGGCGCAATTCATCTCCCACCTGCAGAGGAAGGAGAATTCTTGCTATATTATGTTAAAATATTCCTGTGTAACCTGCAGCTGCTTTTTCAATATCTGTTGCCACATTCTTGTATGTATTTCGCCTGACCCTTTTGATACTTTTGTCATTTTTACTTCTCCATCATCCATTCTTTTTCGATAAAAATAATGATCTGTGTCTTTATACAATTCCCAACCGTCTTTCTCACAAAATCGCTTTAGTTCTTTCCATCGCGGCATTCAATACTCTCTCCAATCTTTGCAATATCATCCATGATTAAAGCCTTAAAGATATACGGAACATGCTTTTTCCTGTTTGGTGCAGTATTGTAATAAGAAAAATTATTATAATATTCTTCTGCGTATTCCATAATCGCATTGGCAAGTGCCATTCTTGCATTTGCTTCTGTGTCCGCATTTTCAATCAAATCTATCTCATTCAGAGACAGTGTCACAGTTCCATCATCTTCTATATATTTATCTGCCGTAAATTTGTAAGCTTCCAATATATCATTCATAATATCCAGATTGGACAGCCACATTTTATCTCGTGTTCTTTTAATAAACTGGGGTTTATCACGCACTACACTGTCAAGAACGCTACTCCACTCTTTTCGTACTTCAGTTGCACTTGTTGCCAGCATATCTATCATCTCCTTTTCTACCTCCAGAATATCGCATTCTGCACACTGTGTCAATATTGTACATAGTGTACATTTTTCTTATTATATGTATATGAGGAGACTTTTATGCGCAAAAAGCCAGACTCCGCATCTGTGGAATCCAGCTTTTTCATTTGTACATCTGTATTTTATGTATCTGTCCAGAGCCAGCCTCCAAAATACTGTGTATTTCGTCGGTGCAGCGTATCCGCCAATTCAAGTCGAACGTCCGTGAGACTTGGCGCGTGATTCTGGTCAGCGAAGCTGACATATTCTTTACAGAATCACTGCGCATCCTCGCGGAGCGTTTATCTCAGTCGGAGATTGGACTCCCACTGAGACTAATTTGTTATAACTCACCACCTGAAGAGATGGGAGTCTTCTCGACTGAGATATAATTTTATTTTATCTCTTTCAGGTCATATGGTGTGCTCTGGTATACATAGAAGTTCAGCCAGTTGGAATACAGCAGCTGACCGGTTGATCTCCATGTCATAGATGGGATCTGGGTTGGATCATCGTTCGGATAATAATTTACCGGCAGATCTACGCTGGTCAATCCCTTCTTCATGTCACGTTCATATTCCAGTGCCAGCGTATCTCTGTCATATTCTGCATGGCAGGTCACAAAGAACTGACGGCTGTCTGTCGTCTTTGCAATCGCTAGACTTCCTGTTTCTGTCACAGCCATCACTTCCAGTTCTGGAATCGCTTCTATATCTGACAGTCGCACATCGGTTGCTCTGGAATGTGGTGCAAGAAAATGATCATTAAATCCACGGAATAACGGAGATGTACTCTTGCAGATCTCATGGGAATAAATACCAAACAATTTCTTTGGCATATCCAGTTTCTCAATCCCATAATGATAGTAAAGCCCAGCATAAGCTCCCCAGCAAAGATGGAAGGTACAGTGTACATGGGTCTTTGTCCATTCCATAATCTTGCAGACTTCATCCCAGTAAAGAGTCTCTTCACATGGCACATAATCCAATGGTGCACCGGTAATAATCATACCATCATAACGACGGTCTCTGATCTGATCAAAGGTATAATAAAACTGCTTCAGGTGGTTGGCATCGGTATGTGTAGACCTATAGCTTGCTGTCTGCAAAAAGTCTACCTGAATCTGCAGCGGAGTATTGGACAGCATGCGCAGAAGCTGTGTCTCGGTTACAATCTTGGTCGGCATCAGATTCAGAATCAGTAAATTCAAAGGTCTGATGTCCTGATGCATGGCACGGTACTCTGTCATGACAAATATATTTTCTGATTCTAATATATCATGTGCCGGCAGAGCATCTGGTATACGAATTGGCATAATCTGTTTTCCTCCTGAAAAAATAATAGAAGTGGTATATCTGCTGATTTTTCAGATACAACACTTCTATAGTTTTAACATTTTTTTTTATTTTTTGCAACTATTCTTGTTTCTTACTCCTGACCATCCTCTTCCCAGAACAATTCATCCAAAGTCTTATCCAAAGCTCTGCATATGGCTCTGCAAAGCTTTATCGTCGGATTATAATCTCCCTTTTCTATGGCATTAATGGTCTGTCTGGATACATTGACCACATCTGCCAACTGCTGCTGGGACATATCTTTTGCTGCTCTGGCAGCTTTCATTCTCAGATTCTTCATGTGTGCACCGTCCTATTCTTCTTCCTGCTGCTGATTTTTCTTAATCAATATGATCATAAGCATGATAATTAAAAGTACCGCACATCCGAGATTTATACAAGTGTAATTTAGCTTTCCATCTGTAAACATACTTCCATTCATCCAATTCTTAACCCCCGGTATCAGGTTTATTGCAATTATAACAATCAAAAATCTGATATATCTGTTTGCATTTGCATGCAAACCAAAATATGCTTCTTTCCAGATACTGCATCCCGCAAATACACCTATACTTAAGAAAATTACCAGAAACATAGATGTGGCTTCATCTGCAACCAGGTGGATATCCATAATATCTAATATGGCACACGCTGCCACTGCTGCAATTGCTGTGAAAAATCCATATTTATACGCCATTCCCTGGGCAGCTTTCTGCATCTCATCATACTCCGGCTGCTTGCCTGACTTACTGTACATGATACGTTTGATCACCATCACTGCGACTACTGCTAATATAAAACCTGCTGCAAATCCAATTGAATGTTCGTTCATAATTCATTCCTCCCTGATCTTGTATTTATATTGAATTTTTATACTAACATTGTATTCCTGTAATAGCTTTTTGTCAAGTATATATTACATAAAGTTTTATTTTTATGTCATTAAGAATAGTTTTCAAGACACAAAAAAGCTTCTCTCAGTCTGGCGTTTCTGCCTTTCCAAAAGAAGCTTTGATTGGTTTATTTTAGTCCTATTTTACCGCACCGCTTCGGTCTCCGTCTCGGTTTCTGTTTCTGTTTCGGTTTCTGTCTCTGTCTCTATTTCTCCATCCCCATACAGAATGGATGTCAGTTTTTCTACTGTTGCATCCATATCGGTTGGTACCAGAATTTCATTCTGAGACGTGTATTCTCCGTCATATGGAATGTGTTGTTCCTGAATATCATAATCCAGCCAGGTTCCCACCTGCATCATCAGTCCGATCATCTCAATCTCTGTAATATCATGAGTAATATATGGCATTACACTTTCTATTGTATCTGAAAGGGATTCATAATCGCCTTCTTTTCCTTTTTCCGCAATCGCATTCAGCACATTTCTCTGACGCTGTGTACGTCCAAAATCGCTTCCTTTTCCGGTGTAACGATTTCTTGCATAACCGACTGCTTGATAACCGTTCAGATGAACCAGTCCTGCTTTTTTTATGTGATATTTTTCCGGATCATCTCCATTATCTTCACACATACAGGTAATATAGTCATTTGCTGTCACACGTTCATCTTCGTCGATTTCCAGATCGACACCTCCCAGTGCATCTATCACATCGATCATGGCATTAAAGTCTACCATGGCATAATTGTCTATCTCAACATTATAATTTTCTTCCAGCGTCTCGACCGTCAGCTCCGGACCGCCATTTGCACAGGCTGCATTTAACTTTCGCACTCCGATTCCCGGAATGTCTGCATACAAATCTCTTAAAAATGAGGTAAGATATACGGTTCTTTTTTCTTTATTCACTGTTACAAGAAGCACGACATCAGAATTTCCGTTCCATGACTGATCTCTTCGGTCTACACCAAGAAGCAGAATATTGTAGGTATCTTTCTTAGAAAAAAACTGTTTTGCCATCTGCTCCAGAATTCCACTTTGTTCATCCTCGTCTGTCTTTTGCACAGAAGATTTTTTCGAGGACGCTGCAGTCGCCGTTACTGACGCTTTTCTTTCTTCCGTCTCCAGTGTCTTACCCGAAAGTGCCACAGCATATTTCTTCTGAGAAACTGATGATACGGTATGTGGTTTTGCTGTCGCTGCCACATATGTTCCCTTTTTTACATAATTCGATTTATCATAAAATCTACTTTTGAACATACTGTATGCAGAAACAAGTGTGCCTGCAAATACAACAATCAATACCAGACAGATCATTCCGACAATTTTTTTCTTTTTTCCTTTTCTATTCTTTTTTTCCATTTTCAAACCTCACAAAATATTACGCTTCCGTTGTTGTTTCTGTTTCACTTTCTGTTTCATTTATTTCTAAATCTCCGTACAGGAGACCATTTAGCTTTGTAATCGTATCTGACATATCCTTCGGTATCAGAATCTCATTCTCTACGTAATATTCATTATCATATGGGATATGCTGTTCCACTGTATCATATCCAATCCAGGTGTTCAATTTCATCAAAATACCAATCATTTCCATCTGCGTAATATCATGGGTAATATATGGCATAATACTCTTCACCACATCCGTGAGCGAATCATAGCTTCCACTTTGCACCTTTTTCAGAATTGCAGTCATGACATTTCTCTGTCTCTGTGTCCTTCGGAAATCGCTGCCTTTTCCTGTGTAACGGTTTCTTGCATATCCCACTGCCTGGTAACCACTTAAATGTACAAACCCAGCCTCTTTGATATAGTGTGGTTTCGGATCCTCTTCATTATCCTGACACATACAAGTGATATAATCATTTGCTGTCACACGCTCTGCCTCATCAATTTCCAGATCAATTCCTCCCAAGGCATCAATCACATCGATCATAGCATTAAAATCTACCATGGCATAATTATCAATCTGAACCTGATAGTTCTCCTCTAAAGTCTGTACCGCCAGTTCCGGTCCTCCGTTGGCAGAGGCTGCATTTAATTTACGCACTCCAATTCCGGAAATATTCACATAGAGATCTCGCAAAAATGATGTCATATAGATCTTCTGTTTTTCCATATTAACGGTTACAAGCATTACCACATCTGAATTTCCATTCCAGGACTGGTCTCTTCTGTCCACACCGAGCAATAATATATTGTAAGTATTTTTTGTCTGAAACATTTGATCTGCCGTGTTCAGTATCGCTTCCTGCTGCTGCGCAATCAATTCTGACTCTGCTTCTGAGGTAAGCGTCGCTTCTGATTCTTCTGTATCTGTTTCGCCTTCTTCACTTCCAGTTGTCTTCCTTGCCGTCTGTTCTGCCACTGCGCCTGCCGAAATCATATCTTCGGCAGAAAATCCGCTTGTTCCATAAGTGCCTTTTTCCACATAATTTGTCTGATCGTAAAATTGTGTCTTAAATATCCAGTAACCGACTCCAAGCACAATAACAATCAGCAGGATCAGTGTCAGAATTATGTTTCTTACCAAATGTCCCTTCTTCATATGCCCATCCCTCTGCTTTTTCAATATCTTTTGTATTATATATTGCTTTTTTTTCAATTACAAGTGGACATTCGCCCTGATATATACAAAAAAAGACAGTTTCTGCACTTTGCACAGATACTGTCTTTTTTTAGTTCTTTTTTTAGGAATTCTCCATTGCTCTTTCGTGAGCTTTTTCTTTATAATGATGGGTTTCTTCCAACATCATGTCTTTTACTTTCATCAGACGGATCTGAGAAGAACGTTCATTTTCACCTAGTTTCATAGAAATATATTTAATATTTTCCTGAGCTTCCGGAATAATAACGTGTTCCAGAGCGTTTACACGTCGTCTGGTTTTCTCAATCTCTGCTGACATCAGCTGGCAGGCTTTCTCACTCTCTGCAAGTTTCAGCATATCCGGCAGAACATCTGCCAGGGATTTCACCGCACCATCCAGGTCACTGGATGTAAAAGCAAAACCATAAGAATAAATGTCATTGGCGTCTGCCGTTCTGGTTTTGCATTCCAGTACCGGGATATCCACACTCATAACATTCTTTTTATCTACTTCCAGATATACTTCCTGTTTTGGTGTCATCAGCGCAGTCTTCAATGTCGGTTCTGACATTCCTGCTTTTGCGATGACAAAATTGGTGTTTGCAGAACGAATACCGGCCTCTACTTTCAGACGCAGTTCCATATTCTCACGAACCAGATCCAGGAACTGTCTCATCAATTCATCTCGTTTATCCTTCAGAAGCTTATGACCGCGAACCGCTGTTTTCAGCTTATTCTTTTGTCTGGTCAGCTCCATACGGGTAGGATTTACCTGTGTAGATGCCACTTTGCATTCACCTTCCTTCCAAGTTTTCTACGCTTTACTGTTTGCCATAGTACATATCGAGGAACTTATCATCGATACGTTTCAGCTCGCTTCTTGGAAGAATGGAAAGCAATTTCCATCCGATATCCAGAGTTTCTTCGATATCACGGTTGGCATCATATCCCTGAGACACATATTCTTTTTCAAATGCATCTGCAAATTTAGCATAAATCAGGTCGATGTCAGACAGCGCTGCTTCACCAAGAATAACCATCAGTTCTTTTGCATCTTTACCACGGGAGTAAGCTGCAAACAGCTGGTTCATGGTGTTGGCATGATCGGCACGCGTCTTTCCTTCACCGATACCTTTATCTTTCAGACGTGACAGGGACGGCAGTACATCGATTGGCGGTGTAACACCTCTTCTGTAAAGATCACGGCTTAAGATAACCTGTCCTTCTGTGATGTATCCTGTAAGGTCAGGAATTGGATGGGTTTTATCATCTTCCGGCATGGTCAGAATCGGAATCATTGTAATACTTCCTTCTTTTCCTACCTGACGTCCTGCTCTTTCATACAGAGTTGCAAGGTCAGTGTACATGTATCCAGGATATCCACGACGTCCAGGTACTTCCTTACGTGCTGCAGATACTTCTCGAAGGGCATCTGCATAGTTGGTAATATCTGTCAGGATAACAAGGACATGCATTCCTTTTTCAAATGCAAGGAACTCTGCTGCAGTCAGTGCCATACGAGGTGTAGCGATACGTTCTACTGCCGGGTCATTTGCCAGGTTTACGAACATAACGGTACGATCGATAGCTCCTGTTTCTTTAAAACTTTCTACGAAGAAGTTGGATTCTTCGAATGTAATACCCATTGCTGCAAATACAACGGCGAACTGTTCATCTTTACCACGAACCTTTGCCTGTCTCGCAATCTGTGCTGCCAGCTGTGCATGAGGAAGACCTGATGCTGAGAAAATCGGCAGCTTCTGTCCACGAACCAGTGTATTCAGACCGTCAATTGCTGAAATACCTGTCTGGATAAATTCCTGAGGATAACTTCTTGCTGCCGGGTTCATGGCAAGACCATTGATATCACGGCGTTCTTCCGGAAGAATCTCAGGGCCGTCATCGATTGGGCGTCCTACACCGTCAAATACTCGACCCAGCATATCACCGGATACTCCCAGTTCCATGCTTCGTCCCAGGAAACGTACTTTACTGTTTGATAAGTTAATACCTGTGGAACTTTCATACAACTGAACCAGCGCATCGCTGCCGTTAATTTCCAGAACCTTGCATCGTCTGGTTTCTCCATTGGCAAGTTCGATTTCACCCAGTTCATCATATGCTACGTCTTCTACACCCTGTACCAACATCAAAGGACCTGCTACTTCCTGTATGGTTCTATACTCTTTTGGCATTCTACTGGTCCTCCTTTCCGCAAATGTTCGCAATCTCTATTGCAAGTTCTTTATAAATCTTGTCGTATTCTGTATCTACATCTGCTTCCAGCGTATATTTGTAACGACCGATTCTTTCACGAACATTCATTTTCAGAATATCATTGATGGATGCACCAGAGTTCAGTGCTTCCTGACTCTCATTATAGAAAGCCATAACCAGTTTCATCATATTATGCTGCTTATTCAGAGATGTATAGGTATCTACTTCATGGAAAGAGTTCTGATGCAGGAAGTCTTCACGGATAGATCTTGCTGCTTCCATCTTCAAACGGTCTGTCGGTGACAACGCATCCATACCTACCATCTTTACGATTTCATCCAGTTCTGCTTCATCCTGAAGAAGGCTCATCATATCCTGACGAAGCTTCATCCAATCCGGTGCCACATGTTCGTTGAACCATGGTCCCATATCATCCAGATACAGAGAATAACTGGTCAGCCAGTTGATAGCCGGGAAATGACGTTTATACGCCAATGCGGAATCCAGTCCCCAGAATACCTTTACGATACGCAGTGTTGCCTGAGATACCGGCTCGGAAATATCTCCACCTGGAGGAGATACCGCACCAATGGCACTTAATGCACCTTCTCTTCCTTCACTTCCCAGGGTAATAACATGACCGGCTCTTTCATAGAACTGAGCCAGACGGCTTCCCAGGTATGCCGGATAACCTTCTTCACCCGGCATTTCTTCCAGACGTCCTGACATTTCTCGAAGTGCTTCTGCCCAACGGGATGTGGAGTCTGCCATCAGCGCTACGGAATAACCCATATCGCGGAAATATTCTGCAATTGTAATACCTGTATAAATAGATGCTTCTCGCGCTGCAACCGGCATATCAGATGTGTTGGCAATCAGCACGGTTCTTTCCATCAGGGATTCACCGGTTTTCGGGTCTTTCAGTTCCGGGAACTCGTTCAGAACGTCAGTCATCTCATTTCCACGTTCGCCGCATCCGATATAAACCACGATATCTGCTTCTGCCCATTTTGCCAGCTGATGCTGGATAACTGTCTTACCACTTCCGAATGGGCCCGGTACTGCTGCCACACCACCTTTGGCAATTGGGAACATACAGTCTACAACTCGCTGTCCTGTTACCAGAGGCATATTCGGATGCAGTTTCTTCTTATAAGGACGTCCTTTACGTACCGGCCATTTCTGCATCATGGTCAGTTCTTTGTCGCCATCTGCTGTCTCTAATACACAGATGGTTTCGTCTACGGTAAATTCGCCTTCTTTGATTTCTTTTACTTTACCTTTTGTTGTTGGAGGAACCATGATCTTCTGTTCTACGATAATGGTTTCCTGTACAGTACCCAGTACATCACCACCGGATACTTCATCTCCGACTTTTGCTGTCGGAACAAATTTCCATTTTTTATCACGTTTTAATGCCGGTACTTCTACTCCACGAACCAGGTTGTTACTTCCGGTCACTTTCATGATATCATCCAGCGGTCTCTGAATACCATCATAGATGCTGGCAATCAGACCAGGTCCTAATTCTACGG
>CAKRON010000098.1 GCA_934373455.1 uncultured Marvinbryantia sp. | reverse complement strand
GTAAAAGGATCCGGAAGATCTATCGAAGGATATTCTATGTTTGAAGAAATGCAGAAGTGTGATGATCTGTTTTTGAATTACGGCGGACATCCTATGGCAGCCGGATGCTCTTTGGAAAAAGAAAATATACAGCCATTAAGAGAGCGATTAAACACCAATGCTCAATTAACAGAAGAAGATCTTATAGAAAAAATTTGTATTGATGTACCGATGCCGATCGGATACATTACAGAACAGCTAATTGAAGAATTAGAGATTCTGGAACCCTTTGGAACGGCAAATAAAAAGCCGGTGTTTGCAGAAAAAAATCTTCATGTGCTGGGAGCAAGAATTCTTGGGCAGAACCGCAATGTGATAAAAATGCAGGTAGCCAGTGTTTCAGGTGTGGTGATGGATGCACTGTATTTTGGCGATGCAGAAGAATTTCGCAGATATCTGGAAGAAAAATTTGGATTTCAGGAAACTGAAAAAATGTTTCAGAACAGAAAGACAGATATTACGCTTTCCGTGATTTACTATCCAACTGTAAATGAATTTCGCGGGCAGAAGAGTCTGCAGATAGTAATTTCCGACTATCAGTGATGACAAACATGGTGAATGCTTGACAAAATACAGGGAAAAGCATAGAATGAAAAAAGCGAAAATTTACAGGAAACTGTATGAAATATAGGAGGAAGAAGGAATGGCTGTACCATACAATCACAGAGCCATCGAACAGAAGTGGCAGAAAATCTGGGATGATGAAAAAGCATTTGCAGCAACAAATGACTACACAAAACCAAAATATTACGCATTGGTTGAATTCCCATATCCATCAGGACAGGGACTTCATGTAGGACATCCAAGACCATATACCGCACTGGATATAGTGGCAAGAAAAAGAAGAATGCAGGGATACAATGTACTCTACCCAATGGGATGGGATGCATTTGGTCTGCCTACAGAGAATTATGCCATCAAAAACAAGATTCATCCGAAGATTGTTACGGCAAACAATGTAAAGAGATTCAAGGAACAGCTCCATTCTCTGGGTTATTCCTTTGATTGGGATCGTGAAATTAATACTACAGATCCGGAATATTATAAATGGACACAGTGGATTTTTCTGAAGCTTTTCAAAGCAGGACTTGCCTATAAGAGCGAAATGCCGATTAACTGGTGTACATCCTGTAAAGTAGGTCTTGCAAATGAAGAAGTAGTAAATGGTGTATGTGAACGATGCGGAGCACCGGTTGTTCGTAAAGTAAAGAGTCAGTGGATGTTGAAGATCACAGAATATGCCGATAAACTTCTGGAAGGACTGGATCATGTAGATTATATTGAACGTGTTAAAGTTTCACAGAAGAACTGGATCGGTAAAAGTCAGGGTGCAGAAGTAGATTTTGCAATTTCAGGAAAAGATGATTATCTGACTGTATATACTACAAGACCGGATACTCTGTTTGGAGCAACTTATATGGTTGTATCTCCGGAACATCCAATGATTGAAAAATATCAGGCAGATATTCAGAATATAGATGCAATACATGCATATCAGGAGCAGGCTGCCAGAAAGTCAGATTTTGAACGTTCTGAGCTGGCAAAAGATAAAACAGGTGTTGTAATCGATGGACTGAAAGCGGTAAATCCTGTCAATGGAAAAGAAATTCCGATTTGGGTGTCTGATTATGTACTGATGAGCTATGGTACCGGTGCGATTATGGCAGTTCCGGCACATGATACTCGTGACTGGGAATTTGCAAAGAAATTTGATCTGCCAATTATTGAAGTAGTGGCAGGCGGAGAAAATGTGCAGGAAGAAGCATTTACAGATGTGGCGACCGGTAAGCTGGTGAATTCTGATTTCCTGAATGGTCTTGAAGTTGCAGATGCAAAGAAAAAGATCATTGAATTTTTGGAAGAAAAGAAGATTGGTCGCGGAAAGACAAATTTCAAGCTGAGAGATTGGGTATTTTCCCGTCAGCGTTATTGGGGTGAACCTATTCCAATTGTACATTGTGATAAATGCGGATATGTTCCACTGCCTGAAAGTGAACTGCCTCTTGAACTGCCGGATGTTGACAGTTATATGCCGACAGACAACGGAGAATCACCACTGGCAGCAATGAAGGATTGGGTAAATACCACTTGTCCTTGTTGCGGAGGTCCTGCACAGAGAGAAACTGATACAATGCCTCAGTGGGCAGGTTCATCCTGGTATTTCCTTCGTTATACAGATCCGAAGAATACAGAAGCACTGGCAAGTCCGGAAGCATTAAAATACTGGCTGCCGGTTGACTGGTATAATGGAGGTATGGAACATACAACGCTTCACCTTCTTTATTCCAGATTCTGGCACAGATTCCTGTATGATCAGGGAGTTGTACCTACTCCGGAACCATATCAGAAGCGTACATCCCATGGTATGATTCTGGGTGAAAATGGTGAGAAGATGTCTAAGTCCAGAGGTAATGTGGTAAATCCGGATGATATCGTTATGGAATATGGTGCAGATACATTAAGAACTTACGAAATGTTCATCGGTGCATTTGATCTTAGTGCATCCTGGTCTGAAAATGGTGTAAAGGGCTGCCGCAGATTCCTGGAAAGAGTTTGGAAACTTCAGGATGTATTGACAGAAGGGGATACTTACAGAAGTAATTATGAGACAAAGATGCATCAGACGATAAAGAAAGTCAGCGGTGACTTTGAAAATCTGAAGTACAATACAGCAATTGCTGCACTGATGGCTTTATTAAACGATTTTGCAAAAGACGGTATTAATAAAGCAGAATATAAGACATTTTTGACTCTGCTGAATCCTGTGGCTCCGCATATTACAGAGGAAATCTGGCAGGCTTGTGGATTTAAGGGACATTTGTATCAGCAGGAATGGCCGGAATATGAAGAGGCTAAGACTGTTGAGAATACAATTGAGATTCCTGTTCAGATCAATGGTAAAACAAAAGCTGTTGTAAAGCTTCCTTTGGATGTAGAGAAAGAGACTGCTATTGCAGCAGGAAAAGAAGCCATTGCAGATAAACTGACGGGTACGATTGTAAAAGAGATTTATGTACCAAAGAAAATTATTAATATTGTTCAGAAATAAATAATATTCCAAAAAGAGAAAACCGACTTGAAATAATATAAGTAAAATTTCAGGTCGGTTTTTTGTAGAAGAAGGAGAATGACATATGGCATTGGACGGACTTGTTATTGCCGGTATGGTGCAGGAATTAAATGCATGCATTCTGGGTGGACGAATAAATAAAATTGCACAGCCGGAGTCAGATGAATTGATGCTGACGATTAAAAGCGACAGGCGTCAGCAGTACCGATTGTTGATTTCTGCTGGAGCCAGTCTCCCTCTGATCTATTTTACAGAACAGAATAAAACAGCACCATTGACGGCGCCGAATTTTTGCATGTTGCTGAGAAAGCATATCGGTGGAGGGAAATTTACACGAATCTGGCAGCCTGGACTGGAACGAATTATTAATTTTGAAATAGAGCATTTAAATGAATTGGGAGATATCTGTCATAAAACGCTCATAGTTGAAATTATGGGAAAGCATTCGAATATTATCTTTTGTAATGAAGATGGAATGATCATTGACAGTATCAAACATATTTCTTCTCAGGTAAGTTCTGTGCGGGAAGTGCTTCCCGGACGAACATATTTTATACCAGAAACACAGGAAAAACTGAATCCGTTAGATTATGAAAGTAAAGATTTTATAGATAAAGTATCCTCTAAACCGATGCCGTTGGCGAAAAGTATTTATTGTTCCATGACAGGAATCAGTCCATTGATTGCTGAAGAAATTTGCCACCGGGCATCTCTTGACTCTGGAAGAAGCGCAAACAGTTTTACAGAAACAGAATTCATTCATCTGGAACATCAGTTTGATCTTGTGGTTGACACTGTGAAATCAGGACAGCTGTTACCGAATATCGTTTATGACGGACAGGTACCAGTTGATTTTAGCGTAGTATCTTTGACACAGTATGCAGATTTACAGGAAGAAACATATGAAACAGTATCTGGTATGCTGGAGCATTTTTATGCAACACGAAATGTCATCACTCGAATCAGACAAAGATCTTCTGATTTGCGCAGAGTGGTACAGACTGCATTGGAGCGTAATCGTAAGAAATATGATTTGCAGCAAAAACAGATAAAAGATACTGAAAAGAGAGAAAAATTTAAAATATATGGGGAATTGATTCATACGTATGGATATAATCTGGAAGAGGGAGCGAAAAAGCTGACTTGCCTGAATTATTACGACAACAAAGAAATTACGATCCCTTTGGATGAGACAAAAACGCCTCAGGAGAATGCGCAGCATTATTTTGAAAAATATAATAAGCTGAAACGTACTTATGAAGCTTCTGTAAAGCTTATTGAAGAGACAAAAGAAGAGATTGATCATCTGGAATCCATCAGTACGGCACTGGATATAGCCAGATCAGAAGAAGATTTGGTACAGATTAAGGAAGAACTGACAGAGTATGGATATATAAAACGACATTATACAGGAAAAAAAGTGAAGATTACGTCGAAACCATTTCATTATATTTCTTCCGATGGCTATCATATGTATGTGGGCAAGAATAATTTTCAGAACGAAGACCTTACATTTAAAATGGCAGTTGGAAATGACTGGTGGTTTCATGCAAAAGGAACACCTGGTTCCCATGTCATTGTAAAAACAAATGGCGATGAACTTCCGGATCGAACATTTGAAGAGGCTGCCAGACTGGCTGCGTATTATTCAAAAAACAGAGGCGCTGAAAAGGCTGAGATCGATTATGTGGAGCGAAAATACGTTAAAAAAGTGGCAGGTGCCAAGCCTGGATTTGTTATTTACCATACCAACTATTCCATGCTGGTTCCTACGGATATTACCGGAATCAAGGAAGTAACAAATTAAAGATAAATCCAATTGACGGTTACTTTAAATTGATTTATAATAATTTAACGTGGATTCTTATGTCACAAAACGTAAAGGATGAGTACATATCATGATAAAAAGTATGACAGGCTTCGGCAGAGCAGAAAATCTGCAGGGAAACCGTAAATTTACAGTAGAAATAAAGGCTGTAAATCACAGATATTTTGATGTCAGCATTAAGATGCCGAAAAAATTGAGCTTTTTCGAATCAGCGATCCGTTCTTTTTTGAAGAATTATATGCAGAGAGGAAAAGTGGATGTTTTTATTACCTATGAAGATTTTACTGAAGAGAATGTATCATTGAAATATAATGAAGCCATTGCTGCTCAATATTTGAAGTATTATCGTCAGATGGAAGAGACCTTTGGATTAAAAAATGATATCAGTGTTGCAGTTCTTGGACGTTGCCCGGAAGTATTTACCATGGAAGAACAGACTGTGGATGAAAAAGAAATCTGGGCAGTTTTAGAAGTTGCTTTAAAAGAAGCATGTGAGCAGTTTGTAGAAAGCCGCATAACAGAAGGTGAGAGATTAAAAGAAGATCTTTTTGACAAACTGGACGGTATGATTAAGGATGTAGATGCCATTGAGGACAGATATCCTCAGATTATGGCAGAGTACAGAGAAAAATTAACACAGAAAGTAGAGGAACTTCTGGGAGATGCACAGATGGAAGAGGGACGCATTGCAGCAGAGGTGATTCTTTTTGCAGATAAAATCTGTACAGATGAAGAGACGGTTCGTTTGCGCAGTCATATAGAAAGCATGCGGGAAGAACTTCTCAGAGGAGGAAGCGTTGGAAGAAAAATGGATTTTCTTGCGCAGGAAATGAATCGGGAAGCGAATACGATTTTATCTAAGGCAAATGATCTGGAGACGTCCAATCGAGCAATCAATCTGAAAACCGAAATTGAAAAAGTCAGAGAACAGATACAGAATATTGAATAGAGGTAGATTTTTTGGCAAGATTAATGAATATTGGATTTGGTAATGTTGTGAATACTTCGAAGGTTGTGGCAGTGGTCAGTCCGGATGCCGCTCCAGTGAAGCGAATGGTTCAGAATGCCAAGCAGATTGGAAAAGTAATAGACGCAACTCAGGGAAGAAGGACGAAATCTGTGATTGTTACAGAAGAAGATCATATAATTTTATCTGCGTTGCAGCCAGAAACTTTGGTAAAACGATTTCATTTTAATGCAGATGAACTGAAGGGAGAGACAGATGAATTGTAAATCAAAAGGAATATTATTGGTTATTTCCGGATTTGCAGGTACAGGTAAGGGAACACTGGTTCATGAATTGTTGGACAGATACGACAATTATGCATTATCGGTATCGGCAACCACCAGAGAACCTCGTCCGGGAGAGGAAGACGGTGTACATTACTTTTTTAAAACCAAAGATGAATTTGAACAAATGATTCGAGAGAATCAACTGATAGAATATGCATCTTATGTAGAAAACTACTACGGTACACCAAAGGAATACGTGCAGCAGCAACTGGAAAATGGAAAAGACGTAATTCTGGAAATCGAGATTCAGGGAGCATTGAAGATCAAAGAACAGTTTCCGGATACATTGCTTCTGTTCATGGTTCCACCAAGTGCATCTGTACTGGAAGATCGTCTTCGCGGACGGGGAACGGAAACAGATGCGGTAGTACGTAAAAGACTGCATCGTGCAGTGGAAGAATCAGAATATATATCAAAATATGATTACCTGATCGTTAATGACGATCTGGAAGTTTGTGTCAGAGAGACACATGAGATCATTCAGAGCCAGCATCATCGAGTTGATCAGAAATGTGAGTTTATTGATGCATTAAAACAGGATTTAAAAAGATTTTTATAAAGAGATATGAGGAGGAAAGATTATGTTACATCCATCTTACACAGAATTAATTAAGGTAGTAAACAGCGAGGTAGAGGACGGAGATACTCCGGTAGTAAACAGTCGTTATTCTATTGTTCTTGCTACTGCAAAAAGAGCACGTCAGATTATTGACGGAAAAGAACCTATGTCCTTGCCAAAGATCCATAAACCACTTAGCATTGCAGTAGATGAGTTAAACAAAGGATTACTTAAAATTATGCCGGAATCAGCTGAGGAAGAAGCAGAGGCAGCAGAAATTAATCTTACAGATGAACTGCAGGTTGAACCTGGGGTATTGGAGACGTTAGCTGATGAAACAGCCGAAGAAGTAGAAGAGTAAGAAAAGACAGCCGGTCTGGAGGATGAGATATGGAGAATGGCAGAGAAGTAAAGAAAAGTTTCTGCTTGCTTTCAGTGGCATATATTGTACTGGGACTGGTGCTGGTGATCTGGCCTGATATATCGGTACATACTTTTTGCTTTGTATTTGGAATCGGAATGATTATCTTTGGCGGTGCACATTTGATACTCTATTTTACGAAAGATCGTTTCTTGAGCGTCATGCAGCCGGATTTGGTTATTGGTGTTGTGTGTGTTTCAACAGGATGCTACATTTTGATGAAAATGGAATATATGTTGGAAATTATTCCATTTGCAATGGGAATCGTTGCATTACTTGGCGGAATTGTCAAAATACAGAGTGCATTAGATTTAAAAAGACTGAGCGCTGTCAGATGGTATATTATGTTGGTCTGGGCAGTGGTGCTTTTGATTATGGGTGCAGTTTTGGTAATGAATCCTTTCGATGAACAGCAAAAAGTAGTGGTAATATTGACGGGTGCATCATTACTTACAGATGGAATTGGAAACCTGATCAGTATTTTCTGGACAGGAATACGATTTAAGAGACTGAAACGAGTGCCGGCTGATCCTTATGCTGTATCCTCGAAAGAGAATATTATTGATATGGTATCAGAAGAACATTCGGATGAAGGAAAAGCCAGAAAAAAAGATTCCAAAATTATAGGAAGTGGTACGTTTTTCCGTAAAAAAGCCGCGAAGGAAGAAAAACAGAAACAGGAGGAAGATATTCCTGTTTACAGTGATTGCGAGACCGATATGGAGAATGATGCGGCAGAGACAGAGAATGTTGAGACGGAAAGCACTCAGAATATAGATATCATAGAAACAGACAGTGAGGAAAAGACAGAACTGGTGCCGACAGAAGAAGTATCTGCGCCAGATGAGGAGTAATAAATGAATATTTTATTCATATCACTTGGATGTGATAAAAACCTGGTAGATTCTGAACAGATGTTAGGGCTTCTGACACAGAAGGGATTTACTATGACGAATGATGAAACACAGGCAGATATAATTGTAATTAATACCTGTTGTTTTATTCATGACGCAAAAGAGGAGAGTATCCAGAATATTCTGGAGATGGCAGAGTACCGTAAAGCTGGAAGATGCAAGGCTTTGATCGTGACAGGATGTCTGGCACAGCGCTATAAACAGGAAATTATAGATGAGATCGAAGAAGTAGATGCGGTAGTCGGCACAACAGCGTATGACGAAATTTTTGATGTGATCGAAAAAACGTTGAATGGACAAAAAGAACTGGAGATACAGGATCTGGATCGCCTTGTTCAGATAGATGCAAAGCGTGTGGTGACGACCGGTGGTCATTATGCACATCTGAAGATTGCAGAAGGATGTAACAAGCATTGCACCTATTGTATCATCCCAAAGATTCGGGGAAATTATCGCAGCGTACCGATGGAGAATCTGCTGAAAGAAGCGCAGGATCTTGCAGAGCAGGGTGTAAAAGAACTGATTCTTGTAGCGCAGGAGACAACGCTTTACGGTATAGACTTGTATGGAAAAAAATCTTTGCATATATTATTAAAAAAATTATGTGAGATAAAAGGCATTCGTTGGATTCGTGTATTGTATTGTTATCCGGAAGAAATATACGATGAATTGATTGAGACAATTCGTGATGAGAAAAAAATTTGTCATTACCTTGATCTTCCGATTCAGCATGCCAGTGACAGAGTTCTGAAAAAAATGGGACGCAGAACTTCCAGAGCACAATTGATTGAGATCATTGGAAAACTTCGAAAAGAAATTCCAGATATTGCTCTGCGCACTACATTGATATCCGGATTTCCGGGTGAAACACAGGAAGATCATGAGGAACTGATGGCATTTGTAGATGAGATGGAGTTCGACCGTCTTGGAGTATTCACTTATTCTCAGGAAGAAGACACACCGGCAGCAATGATGGATGACCAGATTGATGAAGAAGTGAAGAAAGATCGCCAGGAAGAACTGATGGAACTTCAGCAAGAAGTTTCGCTGGATAAAAATGAAGAAAAGATTGGTCAGAGCATGATAGCTATGGTGGAAGGATACCTTTCTGATGAAAATGTATATGTGGCGCGCACCTATGCAGACGCACCGGGAATAGATGGGTATCTGTTTATTGATACAGCAGAGACACTGATGTCCGGTGACTTTGTAAGGGTAAAAGTAACCGGAGCATTAGAATATGATTTGACAGGAGAGTTGGAAAATGAATTTGCCTAATATGTTAACTAC
>CAKRON010000097.1 GCA_934373455.1 uncultured Marvinbryantia sp. | reverse complement strand
CCCCGCCATTTTTATCTACCCTTTCTTCCAGCTCATGTACTCCGCGAATTCCCCCAACAAAAGAGATTCTCTGATCGGTCTTTGGATCTTTAATTCCAAGAAGTGGATCCAAAACGTAATTCTGAAGCACAGACACATCCAGTCCCTGAACCGGATCATTACTTTTATATGCTTCTTTTATTTGCATTCGATACCACTTTCCGCCTAAATACATTCCTGTAATTCCTTTTTTATCCGGTGAAATGTTCTCTGATGGCTGTAAGGTTTTTACTTCATAGTATTCCAATAGTTTTTTCAGGAATTCGTCTTCCGTGTATCCATTCAAATCGGCTACTACACGGTTATATGCCATAATATATAATTCATTTTCCGCAAACAGCACCGACAGGAAACGGTCAGATTCGCTGTTCTGCACTATATCTGCATGTTCTTTTCTCCTTTGCAGAGCTACTTTTACTGCCGATGCAGCGCGATGATGTCCATCTGCAATATAGATCTGGGAAATTTTCTGAAATGCATCTTGTATTTCCTGAATTTCTGCTTCTGCCGAAATCATCCATCCACGATGACGAATGCCATCTGGTGAAACGAAATCAAAAATCGGTTCCGTTTCTTTTGCTCTTTTCAATGCATCTCCGATCACCGGATCATAATGATATGCAAGAAAAATCGGACCTGTCTGGGCATCGCATGTATCTATATGACGAATTCTGTCCAATTCTTTTTCCACTCTTGTATTTTCATGCTTTTTTATAACACCGTTTATGTAATCATCTACATCCGCACAGGCTACCAAACCGGTCTGTGTTCTCCCGTTCATCGTAAGTTCATATACATAATATGCCGCATGGGAATCTTGAATCAGCTCTTTTTTTTGAACCAATTCCCATAATGTATCATGCGCCTTCTGATATACTTCATCGGAATACATATCTACAGATGTATCGAACTGTGTCTCCGCTCTGTCTATGCGAAGAAAACTGTCTGGTTCTCTTTCTACTTCCTGTCTTGCTTCTTCTTTATTGTAAACATCATATGGCAATGCCGCGAAATGCTCTGTCAACGAACTTTTCGGTCTGATTGCCTGAAATGCATAGATATTTGCCATTCTTTTTTCCTCTGTCATCTTAAGCTTTCTCTATCATAGCACAGAAATGTATGAAAAAAAAGAGTTCCGGAAATTTTCCCAAAACTCTTTTTCCTGTCTTCTACAAAATTCGAATTTTTAATACACCTTGAATACTGTTCAATTTTTTAATTACTTCATTTGTTACCTGTGTGTCCAGGTCAAACAGGGAATATGCATACTCACCTTTACTCTGATTTGCCATGTTAGCAATATTCATATCCGCTTCACCAAGTACGGAAGCAAACTGACCAATCATGTTTTTTATATTTTTATGGTTAATTGCAATACGGCATACACCTTTGCATTTACCCATATCACAGGTTGGGTAATTCACAGAATGATTTATATTTCCATTTTCAAGATAATCTATAATTTCTTTTACTGCCATCACCGCACAATTGTCTTCTGATTCGCTGGTTGAAGCACCCAGATGAGGTGTCACGATACAATTTTTAACTCCGGCTGTAGTCGGATTCGGGAAGTCACTCATATAGCGTCTGACTTTTCCCTCCTGTACTGCTTTTACCACTGCTTCCTCATCTACCAGAAGATCCCTTGCATAATTCAGAAGAATCACGCCATCTTTCATCTGAGCAATCGCATCTTCATTGATCATCTTCTTCGTACTGTCTAACAGCGGTACATGTATCGTAATGTAATCACATTCTCGATAAATATCGTTGACATCTGTAATATGAGTGATTTGTCTGGAAAGGTTCCAGGCTGAATCTACCGATATATAAGGGTCGTAACCATATACTTCCATTCCAAGATGAACAGCTGTATTAGCAACCAATATACCAATTGCTCCGAGACCGATAATGCCTAACTTTTTCCCTTTGATTTCGCTTCCTGCAAAGTTCTTCTTTTCTTTTTCAGCCAATTTTGCAATACTTTCATTGTTGCTCTCGGCTCTTACCCAGTTGATTCCATCCACCATATCTCTGGATGCCATCAACAATCCTGCTATTACAGCTTCCTTTACACCATTGGCATTTGCACCAGGTGTATTAAATACAACGATTCCCTGCTCTGCACAACGATCCAGTGGAATATTATTTACTCCGGCTCCGGCTCTCGCTATCGCAAGCAGCTTGTCGGAGAATTCCATATCGTGAAGTGCTGCGCTACGCACCAGCAAAGCATCTGCATCTTCTTGTTGTTCTGTTTTCTTATATTTGTCTGTAAATTTCTGCAATCCCACTTCAGAAATGACATTCATGCAACTATACTGATACATCTTACTTATTCTCCTCTTCAAACTTCTTCATAAATGCTACCAAAGCTTCTACGCCTTCCATTGGCATTGCATTGTAAATACTTGCGCGCATACCTCCAACGGTACGATGTCCCTTCAGATTTTCAAATCCAGCCTTCTGAGATTCTTTCACAAATTTTGCATCCAGTTCTTTGTCACCGGTTACAAATGGCACATTCATCAGTGAACGGTCTTTTTTCTCTACTGTTCCGTGGAACATCTCACTCTGGTCAAGGAAATCATATAAAATAGCTGCTTTTTTCTCATTGCGTTCTTTCATTGCTTCCAGTCCGCCCATTTTCTTCAGCCATTTAAATACTTTTCCACATACATATATGCAGAAACAGTTTGGAGTATTATAAAGAGATTCAGCATCTGCATGAGTCTTATAAGTCAGCATCGTTGGTGTCCCAGGCAAAACATCTTCAGTAATCAGATCTTCGCGGATAATGGCAATGACCATTCCGGCAGGACCGATATTCTTCTGAACACCGCCATACACCAAGCCATATTTTGTCACATCAATTGGTTCTGATAAGAAACAAGAAGATATATCTGATACAAGGATCTTACCCTTTGTATTCGGCAATTCTTTGTACTTTGTTCCATAAATAGTATTGTTCTCGCAGATATATACATAATCAGCATCTTCACTGATCGGCAGATCAGAGCAATCCGGAATATATGAAAATGTCTTATCCTCTGAAGATGCGATCTTGTTGGCTTTTCCGTACTTCTGAGCTTCCTGCCATGCTTTCTTTGCCCATTGTCCTGTGACAATGTAGTCTGCCACTTTGTTTTTCATAAGATTCATCGGAATCATAGCAAACTGCTGGGATGCGCCTCCCTGTAAAAACAGCACTTTATAATTATCCGGAATATGCATCAGATCACGCAAATCCTTCTCAGCCTCATGAATGATATCATCAAACATCTTAGATCGATGACTCATCTCCATCACTGACATACCGCAGCCTCTGTAATCCATCATTTCATCTGCTACTTCTTTCAGTACCTCTTCCGGCAATACTGCCGGACCGGCTGAGAAATTGTAAACTCTGCTCATAATTCTTCCTCCTCATGTTTCTATCAGAAACCTTTTTGTATTTTTATACACTTTACTCTTTCGGTGACACTTTGTCAAGCTAAAGTGTTACTATTTTTTCAGATCGTCCTGATCAAATACTTCTTCAATGGCTGCACCGGCAGGTACCATAGGAAATACTTTATCGTCCCGGTCAATCTGACAGTCTATGACAACCGGTCTTCCAAGCGCAATTGCCTTTTCCAGAGTTTCTTTTAATTCGCTGATTTTTGTTACCCGCATACCAACTGCTCCAAGAGCTTCTGCCAGTTTTACAAAATCTACGGCATCATTTAAAATTGTTGCTGAATAGCGTTCTCCGTAAAAAAGTGTCTGCCATTGTCTAACCATTCCCAGAACATGGTTATTGATGACTACTTCAATCACCGGAATATTGTATCTTGCAGCCGTTGCCACCTCATTCATATTCATACGGAAACATCCGTCGCCTGCAATATTAACAACAACTTTGTCCGGTCTTCCAACCTTCGCACCTATTGCTGCACCCAGACCATAACCCATGGTACCAAGACCACCGGAAGTCAAAAACTGATGTGGCTCTTTATATTTGTAATACTGAGCTGCCCACATCTGATGTTGTCCAACATCCGTAACAACGATGGCATCTCCTTTTGTTACATTATAAATTTCCTCAATAACTGCCGGACCTGTCAATGCCGCATGATCATATTTCAGTGGATATTTTTCTTTCAGTTTGTGAATCTTTTCTAACCACTCATCATGTGTATTCTTTTCTACCATTGCAGTCAGTTTCTTAAGTATTTCTTTTGCATCCCCTTCTACGCTGCAGTCAACCATAATATTTTTGTTGATTTCAGCAGGGTCAATATCAATGTGGATTACCTTAGCATTTTTAGCAAATTTTGATGCATTACCTACAACACGGTCACTGAAACGTGCACCTATTGCAATCAACAGGTCACATTCTGTAATACCAAGATTCGTTGTCTTGGTTCCATGCATACCTGCCATTCCCGTATATTTATCATCAGTTCCGTTAAAAGCACCTTTTCCCATCAAAGTATCGCCAACCGGAGCCTGAATCTTCTCTACAAATTCATGCAGTTCCTTCTGTGCATCTGAAATCACTGCTCCACCACCAACCAACACAAAAGGCTTCTTGGATGCATTAATCAGTTCGGCGGCTTTCTCCAGATCAGAGGTTTTTACATAATCTGTTTTTCTCTCAATTGGTTCCGGAATCACTGCTTCATACTCTGTAACTGCGGCTGTCACATCTTTTGGAATATCTACCAGTACAGGACCCGGACGGCCTTCTTTTGCAATACGAAACGCATTACGAAGAGTATTCGCCAATTCTTCTACATTTTTAACGATGTAATTATGCTTTGTAATTGGCATCGTTACGCCGCTGATATCAATCTCCTGAAAACTGTCCTTTCCAAGAAGCGGCACACCTACATTTGCTGTAATTGCAACAATTGGTACGGAATCCATATAAGCGGTAGCAATTCCTGTAACCAGGTTTGTTGCACCCGGTCCGGATGTTGCAAGGCATACACCCACCTTTCCTGTCGCACGGGCATAGCCATCTGCTGCATGGGACGCTCCCTGTTCATGTGAAGTCAGAATATGGGTAATTTCATTGCTGTGTTTATAAAGTTCATCGTATATATTTAATATTGCTCCTCCAGGATAACCAAATATAGTATCTACTCCCTGTTCTTTTAAACATTCTACAACAATCTGTGATCCATTTAATTTCATAAGTATCCCTCCTGATTAAAACTCAAGAATTGCTCCACGGTTACCAGATGTAACCATCTTTGCATAACGAGCCAGATATCCTGTGGTTACCTTTGGCTCTCTTGGCTGCCATTTTTCTTTTCTAGCTTTCAGTTCCTCATCTGATACAACAAAATCCAGTCTGTTTTCCGGAATGTTGATCTTAATAATATCTCCTTCTTCTACCAGTGCAATTGGTCCTCCAACTGCGGCTTCCGGTGATACATGTCCAATGGATGCTCCTCTTGATGCACCACTGAATCTGCCATCTGTAATAAGTGCAACGGAAGATCCCAGACCCATACCTGCAATTGCGGAAGTCGGATTCAGCATTTCACGCATACCCGGTCCTCCCTTTGGACCCTCATAACGGATAACTACAACATCTCCCGGAACGATCTTTCCACCTTTAATTGCTTCAATCGCATCTTCTTCGCAGTCAAAGACTCTTGCCGGTCCTTCATGTACCAGCATTTCCGGAACCACTGCTGATCTTTTTACAACACCGGAATCCGGTGCAAGATTTCCTTTCAGCACAGCAATTCCACCTGTTGTACTGTATGGGTGATCGATCGGACGAATAATTTCCGGATTCAAATTCTCACAATTTGCAATATTTTCGCCTACTGTTTTACCGGTAACTGTTATCAGATCTGTATACAGTAAGCCTTTTTTATTTAATTCATTCATCACGGCATACACACCGCCTGCTGCATTCAGATCTTCCATATACGTAGGTCCCGCCGGTGCCAGATGACACAGGTTTGGTGTTTTTGCACTGATCTCGTTTGCAATGTCCATGTTCAGATTCACACCTGCTTCATGAGCAATTGCCGGAAGATGCAGCATCGTGTTGGTAGAACATCCCAGTGCCATATCCACGGTCATCGCATTCATAAACGCTTTTTCTGTCATAATATCTCTTGGACGGATATTTTTCTTCACCAATTCAACAATCTGCATACCTGCATGCTTTGCCAGTTTAATTCTTTCTGAATACACAGATGGAATGGTTCCATTTCCCTTTAATCCCATACCAAGTGCTTCGGTCAGGCAATTCATACTGTTTGCTGTATACATACCAGAACAGGAGCCGCTTGTCGGGCAGGTATTACATTCAAATTCGTATACATCTTCCTCTGTCATAGTACCGGCTGCATAAGATCCAACCGCCTCGAACATGCTGGAAAGACTTCTCTTCTGTCCCTTCACATGACCTGCCAGCATAGGACCACCGCTTACAAAAATAGTCGGAATATTTAATCTTGCTGCTGCCATCAAAAGACCCGGTACATTTTTATCACAGTTTGGAATACAAACCAATGCGTCAAACTGATGCGCCATAGCCATACATTCGGTGGAATCTGCAATCAAATCTCTTGTTACCAGCGAATATTTCATTCCGACGTGTCCCATGGCAATACCATCACATACGGCAATTGCCGGGAATTCTCTTGGCACACCACCTGCCAGGGCTACACCCATTTTTACTGCTTCTGTAATCTTATCCAGATTCATATGCCCAGGTACTATCTCATTGTATGAATTTACAATACCGATTAACGGCTTCTCCATTTCTTCCTGTGTAAGCCCCAGTGCATTAAACAGAGATCTGTGTGGTGCCTGCTGCATACCTTTTTTTACTGCATCGCTTCTCATAATCATTCCGCCTTTCTATGTTCTTTCTGCAATCAGTTTGCCCATTTCTTCACAACCGACCTGCTTGCATCCCTCTGACATAATATCTCCTGTGCGATATCCATCTTTCAAAACCTGAGATACGGCTGCCTCTATTGCATCTGCTGCCTTATCCAAATTCAATGAAAATCTCAGCATCATGGCTGCAGATAAAATAGTGGCGATCGGATTGGCTATATCCATTCCTGCAATATCAGGTGCAGATCCATGGCTTGGCTCATACAGACCAAAACTTGTTTCATTCAGGCTTGCGGAAGATAACATTCCAATTGAACCTGTTACCATGCTGGCTTCATCGGACAAAATATCTCCAAACATATTCTCTGTCAGAATTACATCGAACTGCTTGGGATCACGAACCAGCTGCATTGCGCAGTTGTCAACCAACATATGCTCCAGTGTCACTTCCGGATAATCTTTTGCGACTTCTTCCACCACACTTCTCCATAATCTTGAGGAATCGAGCACATTCGCTTTATCCACACTGGTAACTTTCTTTCTTCTCTTCATTGCGATATCAAAACCGCGTTTCGCGATTCTGCGAATTTCATTTTCATCATAAGTCAGTGTGTCAATGGCTTTCTTTACACCATTTTCTACTACTGTCTTTCTTTCTCCAAAGTACAGACCACCAGTCAGCTCTCTCATAATCATCATATCGAATCCATCACCGATGATTTCATCACGAAGAGGGCAGGCATCTTTTAATTCTTTATAAAGATATGCCGGTCTTAAATTAGCGAAAAGATTCAGAGATTTGCGAAGCTTTAATAACCCTGCTTCTGGTCTTTTGGATGGTTCTAACTGATACCACGGCGATGTCTTTGCATCCCCTCCAATCGATCCCATCAGTACGGCATCACTCTTCTTTGCTGTCTCAATTGTTTCATCTGTCAATGGAATTCCATGAACATCAATGGATGCTCCTCCCATTAACAATTTCGTGTAGTTCAGTTCAAAACCAAACTTTTTTCCTGCTGCATCCAGGACCCGTACTGCCTGCCCCACAATCTCAGGGCCGATTCCATCTCCTGGAATGAGCGCAATGTTGTAACTACTCATAATACACACTCCTCCTTAACTATGAGAAACACGACCTGCGTTCTTCTCAAGTTATATAAAAACAAAGGACACAGCAATGATGCTCTGTCCCCCGCTTTTTTACTGCTTTAAATTATTCAGCATCTGCTTTCTCTACTTCTGAGATAGCAGCTTTTTTCATTGGAATTCTGCAATTCTTGTTGCTGCCAAACTCAACTATTACGTCTTCGTCTGTAATATCAATGACAACACCGTAAAAACCACTGGTCGTTACTACGCTGTCTCCGACTTCCAGACTGGAAAGCATCGTATTGAGACGTTTCTGTTCCTTCTTCTGAGGTCTGATTGCGAAAAAGTACATTGCACCACCAATGACGACTACGTAAACCAGCAGGAGTAACATTCCTCCGCCGGAAGATGCCTCTGTTAATAAATTCATGTTGCTTTTCCTCCATTTTTATTTCGCTAAAATTCTTAGTACTGTTAATAATACACAAAAATGACATTATCATCAAGTAGTTTCTTCAAATCCGGCAAGTTTTTTTGCTTTGTACTGTTTAAACTCACCTTTTTCAAGCGCTTCTCGTATTTCTTCCATCATGTGATTATAGAAATACAGATTATGAAGTACGCAAAGTCTCATTCCCAGCATCTCTTTTGCTTTTAATAAATGACGAATATACGCTCTGCTGTAATGTCTGCATGCCGGACACTGACATCCTTCCTCAATCGGAGCGTCATCCAGTTCATATTTTGCATTAAATAAGTTCAGCTTACCATGATTGGTATATACATGCCCGTGACGTCCATTTCTGCTTGGATATACACAGTCGAAGAAATCTATTCCACGTTCGACTCCCTCCAGGATATTGGCCGGTGTACCAACCCCCATCAAATAGGTTGGTTTATTCTGAGGAAGACATGGTACCACTTCATCCAGGATCCGATACATCTCTTCATGACTTTCTCCAACTGCCAGTCCGCCCACTGCATATCCGTCCAGATTCAGTTCTGCAATCTGCTGTGCATGTTCCTTTCGAATATCTTCATAAATTGCTCCCTGATTAATGCCGAAAAGCATTTGATGCTGATTAATGGTATCCGGCAGACTATTTAAACGGTCCATTTCTGTTCTGCATCGCTTTAACCATCTGGTAGTACGCTCTACAGATTTTCTTACATAGTCACGATCTGCCACGCTGGATGGGCATTCATCAAACGCCATAGCAATCGTAGATGCCAGATTAGACTGAATCTGCATACTTTCTTCCGGTCCCATAAAAATCTTTCTTCCATCTACATGAGAGTTGAAATAAACGCCTTCTTCTTTAATCTTGCGAAGACCTGCCAGAGAGAACACCTGAAATCCACCGGAATCTGTCAAAATTGGCTTGTCCCAGTTCATAAATTTGTGAAGTCCTCCCAGTTGCTTTACTACTTTATCCCCCGGTCTGACATGTAGATGATAGGTATTGGATAATTCCACCTGTGTGCCTATCTCCTGCAGATCTGTAGTGGCT
>CAKRON010000096.1 GCA_934373455.1 uncultured Marvinbryantia sp. | reverse complement strand
AACTGGTATGGGAAGTGAATCAGACAGAAGTGGCACCTCAGGACTATCTTTCTGACGATATCTATTATTATCAGTGCATTCTGCACAGACTGACCTGTGTGGAGATGTATGATGAGACAGAAGGCTCAGAATCATAATCCTTGACTTTTGAGTGATTCTATTGTACTATAATGAGTGTTGTGGACTGTCCATATTGCACCTGTAGCTCAGGGGATAGAGCAGTGGTTTCCGGTACCACGTGTCGGGGGTTCGAATCCCTCCAGGTGCGCTTATTTTGGATGAACAGGAGGCAGATCATTATGGACAATATAAGAGAGTGGATTTCAGATAATCTGAGATACATATTGTTGGGAGTAGCTCTGATTGTAATTATTTTATTAGCAGTTACAGGAATCAGGGCGATCAGTAATCTTGGAAAAGGCGGAAGTTCCGGAAAGACGGAGACAGAAGCAGAGACATCAGCCAGTACCGATACGATTGTAGATGGAAGCGCAGCAGCGTCAGCATTGGTACAGAATGATGCAGATGTGTTGACAGTTATGACTTCCTATTATGCAGCAAAGACGAACAAAGATCTTGAGACTTTGAAGAAGTTGGATCCGTCTATTGACGAAGCAGAAGAGAAGGCAAATTTGGACAGCAGCTATGTAGAAAGCTACAGCAATATTAAGACATATTCCAAGCAGGGACCTACCGAAGGCAGCTGTGTGGTATATGTATGCTATGATGGAAAGGTACAGAATATTGATACGTTAGTACCGAGTCTGACACAGTTCTACCTGAAGAAAGATGCGGACGGTAATTATATTATTACTGACCCGACAGGGGATCAGGCAGCAGAGAGCTTTATTGAAGAGACCAGAACAAGTACAGAAGTACAGAATCTGATTGATACGGTAAATAAGCAGTGTGAGGATGCAAAGAATTCCGATCCTGTTCTGAAAGAGTTTATGAGTAAGTACGGTAATTCTCAGGATGGCGAGACAGAAGCTGAGACAGAGACAGAAGGATCAGCAGAGATGGTAGCCAATGATTCCTGTAATGTACGTTCAGAACCAAGTACAGAGTCTGACGAGAATGTAATCGGCGGTCTGGTAGCAGGAGATACCGTTACGAAGCTGGGTGAGACAGATGATGGCTGGACAGAGATTGATTTCTATGGACAGAATGCATATGTTAAGAGCGAATTCCTTTCATCCGCTGATGATACAAGTGTAACAGAGGCTGCAGAAGGTTCTGATGATGCAGACTATTTCTCACCGGATTACACCGGAGAAGATTCTGTGCCTGAAACAGAAGCAGTTGATGGATCAGGAGAGGCAGCTTAATACGAAAGAGTGATGAGGTTTGCGAGAGATCGCAAGCCTCTTTTTGTGTCATATGATTCAAAAATTCGATTATATTAATCATAATAATCTGCATATTTGAGATAGAAAAAAGCTTGTCACAAAAAAACGAAACGTATATAATAATGGCAGACAAGGGCGTCAGAGATATAACAGATGAATCCTTGCGGTTCATTTTTTTTGGCCCAGATTTAAGGAGGAATATGAAAAATGTCATACGTTGATGAGGTAATCGAACAGGTAGTGAAAAAAAATCCAGCAGAACCTGAATTCCATCAGGCAGTAAAAGAAGTTCTGGAATCTCTGAGAGTTGTTATTGAAGCAAATGAAGAGAAATTCAGAAAAGATGCTTTACTGGAAAGACTGGTTGAACCGGAAAGACAGATCAAATTCCGCGTACCTTGGGTAGATGACAAGGGACAGGTTCAGGTAAATACAGGATACCGTGTACAGTTTAACAGTGCAATCGGACCTTACAAGGGAGGTTTAAGACTTCACCCATCTGTAAACTTAGGTATCATCAAATTCCTTGGATTTGAGCAGATTTTCAAAAACTCTCTGACAGGTCTTCCAATTGGTGGAGGTAAAGGTGGATCAGACTTCGATCCGAAAGGTAAATCAGACAGAGAAGTAATGGCATTCTGCCAGAGCTTCATGACAGAATTGAGCAAATATATCGGCGCAAATGAAGACGTTCCTGCAGGTGATATCGGAACTGGTGCAAGAGAAATTGGTTATATGTATGGACAGTATAAGAGACTGACAGGCCTGTATGAAGGGGTTCTGACAGGTAAAGGACTTTCTTACGGTGGATCTCTTGCGAGAACAGAAGCTACAGGATACGGACTGTTATATCTGACTCAGGAATTGTTAAAACTGAATGGAAAAGAACTGAAAGGCATGACTGTAGCTGTTTCCGGATCAGGTAACGTTGCAACTTATGCGATTCAGAAAGCACAGCAGCTGGGAGCAAAAGTAGTAACCTGTTCTGATTCTAATGGATGGGTATATGATCCGGAAGGAATCGATGTGGCTGCATTAAAAGAAATCAAAGAAGTAAATCGTGCCCGTCTGACAGAATACAAGAAATATCGTCCAAATTCTGAATATCATGAAGGACGTGGCGTATGGAGCGTAAAAGTAGACCTGGCTCTTCCTTGTGCTACACAGAACGAACTGCTTCTTGAAGATGCACAGCAGCTGGTAGCAAACGGTGTAACTGCTGTATGCGAAGGAGCAAATATGCCTACGACACTGGAAGCTACAGAATATCTGCAGAAGAATGGTGTAATCTTTGCACCTGGTAAAGCTGCAAATGCAGGTGGTGTAGCAACATCTGCTCTGGAAATGTCACAGAACAGTGAAAGACTGAGCTGGACATTCGAAGAAGTAGACAGCAAACTTCAGCAGATCATGATCAACATTACACACAATATGGTAGATGCTGCAAAACGTTACAATATGGAAGGCAACTACGTAGCAGGTGCAAATATTGCGGGATTTGAAAAAGTTGTAAATGCTATGACAGCTCAGGGTATTGTATAGAATTGTATTTTAATTAGATGAAAAAGAGAGAACTGCGGAATTTTCTTTGCGGTTCTCTCTTTTTTATGAAAAAAAGAAAGCATACCTATCAGAATTCATCATAACAAAAAATTTGCCAAATTCTTGTATATTTGCTATACTAAAGCTTGAAATTTTGGAAAAAATAGAATATATCAGTGTAAAAATGAAATACGCAGATATAAGTTAAGTAAAAGAGGAATGAAAAAACATGTGCGGTATAGTTGGATTTGTTGGAAAACAGGGAGATAAAGAGCAGGTACTGGATGATATGATGAAAGTGATTGTACATCGCGGTCCGGATTCGGCTGGGAAATATGTGAATGATCAGGTGGCACTGGGATTTCGGCGCTTAAGTATTATTGACCTGGAAAACGGGTCACAGCCGATGTTTAATGAAGATGGTGAAGTTGGGATTGTATTTAACGGTGAGATCTATAACAGCCCGGAATTGAGAGAGCGTTTTCAGGCAAAAGGTCATGTATTTAAGAACAGTTCCGATACAGAGACTCTGGTACATGGTTATGAAGAGTACGGTGAAAAACTGGTACACGAATTACGTGGAATGTTCGGATTTGCCATCTGGGATAATAAGAAGAAAAGGCTGTTCATGGCAAGAGATTTCTTTGGAATCAAACCGATTTATTATGCCATGGTTCATGGAAATCTGGTATTTGGTTCTGAAATCAAAAGTATTTTGGAATTTCCTGGATTTAAGAAAGAAGTAAATAATGAAGCTTTAGAAGAATATCTTTCTTTCCAGTATTCTAATTTACAGGAAACTTTTTTCAAAGGCGTATATCGTCTGTTGCCGGGACACTATCTGACTTATCAAAACGGAGAACTGAATGTGACACAGTATTTTGACCCGACGCTGGAACCGGTATCCAAAGACAGTCAGGAAGAACTGGTAAAGAAACTGAGTGACGTACTGGAAGATTCTGTAGAGAAACATATGCTGGCTGATGTAGAAGTAGGTGCTTTTCTTTCCAGCGGTGTGGATTCCAGTTACATTGCGGCAAAATATTCCGGAAAGAAGACATTTACGGTTGGATTTTTTGATAAAAATAATCAATATAGTGAAACGCAGTATGCGGAAGAGTGTGCCAAATATTTGGGACTGGAGAATTACAGCCATCAGATTACAGAGGAAGAGTACTGGGGCGAGATGCCAAAGATTATGTATCATATGGATGAACCACTGGCAGATCCTGCGGCAATAGCTCTCTATTTTGTGGCAAGAGAAGCGGCAAAGCAGGTAAAGGTCGTAACATCCGGAGAAGGAGCAGATGAATTCTTTGGCGGATATACAATTTACCGTGAGCCATTATCATTAAGATGGATTTCCTGGCTTCCAAAGAGCTGGAGAAAGAGCATGGCAAATCTGGCAGAAAAGCTGCCGGAAGGCATGAAAGGACGCAGTTATTTAATCAGAGCCAGTAAATCAGTAGAAGAGCGTTTCATCGGAAATGCCAATATTTTTACAGAAGAAGAACGTAAAAAACTCCTGAAAGTCAAGACGAATGCACCGTCACCGGAGGCTCTTCTGGCGGAAAAATATAAAAAAATGAGCAAATACGATGATACCACCAAGATGCAGTATATTGATCTGACCAACTGGCTTCCGGGGGATATTTTGTTGAAGGCAGATAAGATGAGCATGGCTCATTCACTGGAACTGCGTGTGCCATTTTTGGATAAAGAAGTATTCCAGGTGGCGAGACAGATTCGTACCGGTATGAAGTTAAAAGATAAGACAACTAAATTTGCATTTCGTCGTGTTGCAGAAAAATGTCTGCCGGAGTTTACTACTAATAAGAAGAAACTGGGCTTCCCGGTACCGATTCGTGTATGGTTGAAGGAAGATACCGGATATGGAAAAGTAAAAGAGGCATTTCAGAGCCAGGCTGCCAAAAAATATTTCCATACAGAACCAATCATGCATCTGTTGGATGAACACAAGAATGGTGTGAAAGATAACAGCCGGAAAATCTGGACAATCTATTCTTTCCTGGTATGGTATCAGGTATTCTTCGAGGAAAAGAAAGAAGAGGCTGCATAAAAGACAGCAGAGGTATATATGACAAAAGAAGAATTTCAGAAACTGACAGAAAAAGTAACACTTTTAGATGGAGCAACCGGTTCCAATTTGTTTGTCATGGGAATGCCAAGAGGAATCTGTTCGGAAGAATGGATTTTGGATCATGAGGATGTACTGATTCAGCTTCAGCGAGAATATGTAGAAGCGGGAAGTCAGATACTGTGCGCACCGACCTTTGGGGCAAATCGTTTTAATTTAAGCAGTTATGGTCTTGGTGCGCATGTGGAAGAGATGAATCATGAACTGGTAAAGATCAGTAAAAAAGCAGTAGATAAAAATGCGTATGTAGCAGGTGATATTACTGCGATTGTAAAAATGATCGGCATGTCACCGGATGCTACTTATGAAAAAGCAATGGAACGATACAAAGAACAGATCCGTTATTTGGTAGATGCAGGCGTGGACGTGATTCTGATGGAGACCATGACCAGTATGGATGAAGCAATGGCAGCGCTGGAAGCAGCACAGGAAGTCTGCGATCTTCCGGTACTTTGCAGTATGACCATCGATGCAGATGGCAGTATTTATGCCGGTGGACACATTTTTGAAGCAGCAGAGACGCTTCAGGCGATGGGGGCAGATGCAGTGGGCATCAACTGCTCTGTTGGTCCGGAACAGTTGGTATCCATCGTGGAAGGACTGAATAAGATCCTGACAGTGCCGATGATCGTAAAGCCGAATGCCGGAATGCCGAAGATTTCAGATACCGGAGAGGCAAGTTATGATATGACACCGGAGCGATTTGGAATCAGCATGAAAGGTCTTCTGGAAAAAGGTGCGAAAATCGTAGGAGGATGCTGCGGTACCACACCGGACTATATTCGGGAACTGAAAAAAATAGTGTAAATACAAAAGGAATCCTTACAGATACGAACTGCAGGGATTCCTCTTTTTTATCGATCCGATTCATACGGCGGATCAGCCGGGTGCCCTCCCCGGTCTTTCTGCATACAGCGCTGAATGCTATCCCGGGAAGTGCCCCAGTCTTTATCACGGTTTCGGTAGTCATATTTCTCTGTAAACCATAACACTTCTTTTTCTAAACGATTCAGATTATCCTGCATCAGTTTGAACAGAGCAGGATAAAAGTTCTCTTTTTCTTTATTACTCAGTTTACTGTCAGCCAGATCAGCCAGATCTCCAAAATGAGGAAGACAAAAGCCTTTGCTATTTTCAAAAAGTTCTTTGAAAGAAGGATCTTTTTTATAAAGCTCAAAAAAGGTATCCAGATACCTTTCATAATCGGATTTCATGTGATCGCAGATATAGCAGTGGGATGTCTGGCTCTGCACCCACTGACCGATGGAAGTAGAAGGAATTTCTCCGGAGCTGCTTTTTTTTAGGCGTTTCATCAGACTGCTTTTTCCTGGAGTGAATTTTTTGATTTCAGCATCCAAGTCTGTATTTAATTTATGAAAATGGGTGCTCAGGATCAGGGCAGTGCCCAATCGGTTGCCGTAATCGTACAGCTTCTTATAATGCTGGCGGCAAAAGCCGGCTGCATCAGTCTGAGCGCGGATATCACCTTCCATATAAGAAGCACCGCTTCCCAGAACAAAATCAATAGAATGTTCCTCGATCTGACGTTCCAGAAAACAGAAGGGACATTCGTATTCGGAACGGAAAGCATCCATCAGAGGGATGGTGTAAATAGATTCTTTCATAGCCAAAACTCCTTATTTTTCTTGTACAAATCCAGTATAGGCGACTGTTGAAATTATTGCAATGAAATGTTATACTTATAAAATTATTGAGGAGCGTGAAAAGAAAATGATGCATAAGAATCGAATGCAGTCAGAGTTTGAACAAAAGGATGAAAGCAAACCGGTCAGATTGAATAAATATTTAAGTGAAGCCGGAATCTGTTCCAGAAGAGAAGCAGACCGGCTGATTGAGATGGGAAAAGTGTTGGTGGACGGTCAGGTGGCATCAACAGGTCAAAAGATCTTGCCAACCCAGAAAGTAACGGTGGAAGGACAGCAGGCAAAACGAGAAAAAGAGATGATTCTGCTGGCAGTGAATAAGCCACGTGGAGTGCTGTGCAGTACGGATGACCGTTGGGGTGATACAACGATCGATGCGTTTTTAAATTATCCAAAGAGAGTGTTTCCGATCGGAAGACTGGATAAAGATTCTGAAGGACTGCTGTTGATGACGAACCATGGAGATATTTTGAATAAAATCATGCGTGCTGGAAATTATCATGAGAAAGAATATGAAGTTGAGATCGATCGTCCGGTAACAGAGAAATTTATTCAGAAGATGCAGCAGGGCGTGTGGCTTTCCCAATTGGAAATCAAAACCAGACCCTGCCAGGTGAAGAAGATCGGAGAGAAAAAGTTTTCGATTGTATTGACACAAGGATTAAACAGGCAGATTCGCCGCATGTGCCAGGCGTGTGGATGTAAGGTATTGCGGCTGAAAAGAGTACGGATTATGAATATTGCACTTGGTACATTAAAGACAGGAGAATATCGGGAAGTGTCCGACAGTGAAATCGAAGAATTATATGAAAGAATAAAGGAATCCAGATCATGAAAGACAGAATAGAGGAATTACGGGAAATTATTAATTATCATATCGATCGTTATTATAATCAGGATGATCCTGAGATCACAGATTATGAGTATGATATGTTGATGCAGGAATTAAAGAAGCTGGAAGCAGAGAATCCGGAACGAATCACGCCGGACTCTCCGACGCAGCATGTGGGCGGAACAGCCAAAAGAGAGGCAGGCGTGCTGGTACGCCACAGAGTTCCGATGCTCAGTCTGCAGGATGTTTTTTCCAAAGAAGAAGTAATGCAGTTTGTAGAAAATATGCAGCAGCAGTTAGATCATCCGGAGTTTGTGGTAGAGACAAAGATTGACGGACTTTCCATGGCGATTCGTTATACAGATGGTGTCATGACGACAGCCATCACCAGAGGCGATGGAATTATTCAGGGGGAAGATGTGACAGAAAACGCCCGTGTGATCAAAGATGTAAAGAAGAAATTAAAGCATCCGATTCCTTATATAGAGATCCGTGGAGAAGTGTATATGACCAATGATGCCTTTGATGCGGTAAATGCAAAGCAGGAATTGCTGGGGAAAAAACCATTTGCCAATCCAAGGAACTGCGCTGCAGGTACTTTACGTCAGCTGGACAGCAAAATCACAAAAGAACGAAATCTGTCCATGTTCGTATTCAATATTCAGGAGACGCAAGGAAGAACGTTTGCGACGCATACTGAAGGATACGATTATCTGAAGAGCAA
The DNA here is from genome assembly GCA_934373455.1 of uncultured Marvinbryantia sp. Taxonomy (GTDB): domain Bacteria; phylum Bacillota; class Clostridia; order Lachnospirales; family Lachnospiraceae; genus Marvinbryantia. Next base: position 1,253 of record CAKRON010000096.1, on the reverse strand, counting down.
TGGCGTAAAAGTAATTGAAAATTATCAGGTCTGCACCACAAAAGAAGAGGTGTGGGAAGCAATTCAGAGGATCGGAGAACAGCGCGGAAAGCTGGGATACGATATCGACGGTGCAGTGGTGAAATTAAATAATCTGCAAGATCGTGTCACAGTAGGAGAGACATCCAAAGTACCAAGATGGGCAGTTGCCTATAAATATCCACCGGAAGAGAAAGAGACGGTGCTGCGTGATATTGAACTGTCAGTGGGAAGAACCGGAAGAATTACACCTACGGCTATCTTTGATCCGATTCGTCTGTGTGGAACCAGTGTATCCAGAGCGACACTTCATAACCAGGATTTTATTGATGATCTGGATATTGGTATCGGTGATACGATTGTGGTATATAAGTCCGGCGAAATTATTCCAAAGATTAAATCTGTGGTGAAAGAAAAACGTCCGGAAGGTACAGTGAAATTCCAGATTCCAGATACTTGCCCAGTGTGTGGTGCTCCGGCCGTGCGGGAAAAAGAGACTGCGGATATCAAATGTACCGGCATCAGTTGTCCGGCGCAGAAAGAACGTCATATCATTAATTTTGTAGGCAGAGATGCCATGGATATCAAAGGATTTGGAGAAAACTATATCGTAGAGCTGGTGCGTCAGGGATATCTGGAAAATGTGGCTGATATCTTTACTTTGAAGGATCACCGGGATGAGTTGATTGAAAAAGGATTGATCGGAAAAGAGAAGAATACAGATAAGCTTCTGGCTGCTATTGAAGAATCAAAAAAGAAAGATCCTCAGCATCTTCTGGCAGGTCTCGGTATTCCGAATGTGGGAAAAGCTACTGCCAGAGAATTGATGCAGCATTTTGGATCCATGGAGAAGCTGGAACAGGCATCGGTGGAAGAATTGGAAGAAGTACCGGATATCGGTCAGATCAGTGCCTGCTCTATCTATGATTTTTTTGCAAATGAAGAGAATCGCAGACTTCTTGAGAAGATGGCTGCAGAAGGTGTGAAGATGGAAGCAGATGTAGTGGCGGAAGATGGTGTGCTGACCGGCAAAACTTTTGTAGTAACCGGAACACTGCCGAATATGGGGAGAAAAGAGGCAACAGATAAAATCCTTCAGTATGGAGGAAAAGCTGCTGGTTCTGTTTCAAAGAAGACCGATTATGTGCTGGCAGGTGAGAAAGCCGGAAGCAAGCTTACGAAAGCGCAGCAGTTGGGAGTACCGGTGATTTCGGAAGAAGAATATTTGAAACTGA
>CAKRON010000095.1 GCA_934373455.1 uncultured Marvinbryantia sp. | reverse complement strand
CTACTCTCTCGCAAAGGGTCTGTGCTTCTTCCATATAATGGGTTGTGAGCAAAATGGTCAGATTCTTGTCATTCAACTGTCTCAGCAAATTCCACATCTGTCTTCTGGACAAAGCATCCATTCCCGCCGTAGGCTCATCCAAAAGTAAAATCTCCGGATCTGTCAAAAGTGCCCTGCAGACCATAAGCTTTCTCTTCATACCACCGGACAGATGGCGTACCTTTCGATTTCGAAATGGTAACAGATCACAAAAATTCAGAAGTTCCTCTGACTTTTCCCGTATTTTCTTCACTGGCATAAAATACAGCCTTCCCTGATATTCCATAATTTCGTCCATCGTCATATCCTGGCGCATGGAGTATTCCTGGGTAATTACACTGATTTTTCTCTTTAATGCCGGATTCTTTCTTGTCAGGCGTTCTCCGTCAATCCTAATTTCTCCCTGCGTCGGAAGAAGTAATGTAGATATCATACTGATCGTAGTCGTCTTTCCGGCACCATTTGGTCCTAAAAGGCCAAAAAACTCTCCCGTCTCTATTCTCAGTGTCAGATCATCCACTGCTGTAAAATCATCAAATTTCTTAGTTAGGTGTGTTATTTCAATCATATCTTCTCTCCAATACTCAGATTGTTCTATTATACTATTTTCCTCTCTTCTTTTCAACAAAAGATGCAAATATTTCATTTACAATTCTTTACACCAATCCAGACATATGATATTATGTAATTTAATGCGTCTTTATAAATGGCGTGCTATTTTTCAATAAAAGGCAGGTTTGATTATGAAATACACAAGTTTTGTAAAACGTATATTTTTCCCCGTTATCTTCTGGGCAGCAGTCTGTCCTGTTTTTTTCTGCTCTGAATTTTCAGCAACAGCTGCTTCTGATTCACCTGAAACGGTTCATGATTCCGTTATTTCCGGAAATTATTCCATTACGATTGGCGATGACTCCTCTTCTGTGTTTATCGAGAATGCTACAGTAACAGAAAATGAAGATGGTCAACTGCACATCTCCCTGAGCCATGATGCATACCAGGATCTTGGTTCTGCATTGAGTACTTCTTCAGAAAATGCTTCTGATGATTTTAACGAAGAGGCTCATACTCCTGCTGATCCAATTTCTTTAGACAGGAAGGATGGCGACTATTCCATCGAATTAACGCTTACCGGAGGAAGCGGCAAAGCCAGTGTAGTATCCCCTTGTATTCTTACCGTGAAAGACGGCAAAGCATATGCTGAGCTTATTTGGAGCAGTTCGAATTATGATTACATGATAGTGGCCGGAGAAACTTATCTAAATGAATCTGAAGAAGGTGCTGCATCTCAGTTTCATATTCCAGTCACTAAGATGGATGAAGAAATGTCTGTGATTGCCGATACCACAGCAATGGGAACTCCGCATGAAGTAAATTATGCAATTACATTTTTTTCAAACTCCATCGGTTCTACCAGCCAAATGCCTAAGGAGGCTGCCAAGCGAGTGATCTTCATGGCTTTATTCATTATCATTGCAGGCGGTATTTTGAACCGCCGGGTCAACAAAAAGAAAAAATAGCAGTTTTTAAAAACGGCACAGTCGTCATGACTGTGCCGCCTTTTTCTTTGATAACCCTCTGTTTTCATTCCAGTTCTGTTTATTCTATATGAAATACCTGCTGTATGCTGTCATAATGAAGAAAAATTCCCTGAGCCGCTAATTCGGATATTTCCTCTGCCGTAGCAAGACGATATCCATCTGTCTCTGCCGTCTGCAGATGAAGATCAGATTCTTGAAAATCTACGGTATAACGGTAAATATCTACAAAATAGTTGTCGCCTTCTCCCGGATTTTCTCTTTTATAGGAAAACTGATAACCTCCCTCACATCCTGTCACATCAAGACCTGTCTCTTCCAGAATTTCTCTTTTCACAGCTTCTTCTGATGTTTCGCCGGATATTGCAGCACCACCTGATACTTCCCACCAGCCAGGTGCCCAGGCTTTCGTCATCACTCTTCTGGTAATCAAAAATCTATGATCCGGTCTCATAATTACTCCAAGTACCGTCAGATGATATTCTCCGTCTTTCAGACACCAGTCATTACGTTTCATGGTCCGTCCTGTTTTCCTTTTTTCACTATCATAAATATCCCAGTATTCCATTATTCTCCTCTCTTTCTTACAGACATCCATGCTTAAATCTGCGGATCATTTCTCTTGTCAGACTGCTGTAATCCTCAATCTTCGGTATCTCTTCCGGTGTCAGCCACCTGGCCAGTCCCAGTTCATTCTCATCCAGATGAATCTGATCACTGCCATCCAGTTTTGCTGTAAATCCAACCATCAGATTTCCTGCAAATCCCCACGGCTGACTGGCATAATATCGGATATCTTTTACCTTAATTCCTACTTCTTCCATCAGCTCTCTCTGTACACATTCTTCCAGTGTCTCACCAATCTCTACAAACCCTGCCACCAGTGCATACTGATCCTGTGTTTTTCCCGCATATTTTGTCAGTAACAAACGGTTATTATCATCCGTTACTGCTACAATAATCGCAGGTGAAATCTTCGGAAACATCATATTGCCACAGGATGGGCATCGCATCATTCGTTCTTTTTTATCATGTATCGCCTTTGTTCCACACTTTCCACAGTACTGCACAGAATTATGCCATTGACTCAGATGCATGGCCGTCATTAAAGCAAATGCTTCTGCTGTCGGCTGCTTATCACGAATCTCTTTCCATTCCTTCCATTCTGCGCCCGGAATTTCTATTTCTCTGGTCTCTTCTGCCAAAAAATAGTCATTTCCGCTGATATCAAACAAATAGGTGCATTCCCCTGACAGTGCTTTTACTTCCTTATATAGAGGCCATGAAAGTTCACCATCCTCCATCCGTACCAGCATTTTTCGACCGCTGCAAAAACAAATTCTGCTGTCTGGCTGTACTTCTTTATTATGGTACTGATTGTCCATATGCTCTGGTGCTATTTCATGAATCATTCTTGATTTCCTCCATCCCGCATCTGATATACTTCATCCAAAATCTCTGCTATCTTATAAATCGTATGGAAACATCTCTCTTCTTTACTGTAAAACTGTGGACGGAGATCCTTACAGTTTTCTGAACCATATGCTTCCCGCACTTTACGAATATAGGTCCTGACCATATTCATCATCTCAGGGCTGGTATGTCCGCCATCTCCTTCTACGAACTTATAGCTGAGCGCTGCACTTCCTCCTGAAACAGCTCCGCAGACAATTGCGCATCCCATGCCACCGCCAAAACATCCCATGGTACGGATCACATCTTCTGAAGTATTTAATCCCCACGCTTCTGCTGCTGCGCTGAATACTGCTTCCGCACAATTATAATTGGTCTGCTTATAATACTTTTCTAAATAATCTACTACTTTTCCCATTTTCTTCTCCTTTGTGATCTGGAATTCTGATATTTTAACTCTCTGTTCATCTTTCTACTCAAAACGCCGGTATTTCCAGTATCAGTTCTGCCGGCAAAGCTTCCACACTTCTGCTGTCAGTCTGTCCGCACACACGGCAGATCCGTATCTTTTCACCCTCTTGCTGTGTTGTAGGTTCTGTTTTTGTTACCCAGTCCGACCAGGCATGTCCATTGCATGGCACTGCCTGCTGTTCTGTTATCACCTCGTCACAGATCTGGCAATGCGTACCTGCTGTCCATCCCATTTTCGTGCAGGTGGCCAACACCGGTTTATCAGTTACCAGTGTATGATCCAGCATTGGTACCTCTGAATTATAATACTGATATACCTGATCAATGGAATTATAAAAATCAGAATACACAGACATTACCCAGGTAGTATCCTGTGCACAGTCAAGCACCAGATACTCTGTATCTGATACTTTTCCAATCAGCACAACGTAATGTCCAAGCTGCGAATATGTCGGTAAATGAACAATCACCGGGCTATACTGACCTCTTCCATTTATATACTGCTCTACTCCTCCAGCCACATCCGGAGACAGATCTGTCACTCCCCATCCAGAAAACACAGTAAGTCCTCCATGCGCATCCAGAATCTCCTGCGGTGTCAGATTTACCCCTATATATGACAAAGCCATAGAAATACTGGCTGTTCCACATTCGGTTTCAGCCTGATTTCCCCAACCACCCCAGTAGCTCCAGTCAAACAGACCGCTTCCGGTAAGCTGAGAAATATAACGTATCGTTCCCTGCTGTACTTCCGGTGCATATCCGTACTGCAGACGGGCAAAACTGGTACAAGTTGCTTTCTCACCGTTTATTGCAATCCATTCCGAATCTGGCAGTTCAATGTGATGTATCTGCTCACGTTCACTTTTTTCAAGTGATTTCTGTACTTGATTTACCAATGGATTTGGATCCTGCTCTGAATTATATTCCGGCTCCAGAACCAATTCTTGTTCTGTTTCTACTTCCGTTTCTTCTTCTGTAACTATGATTTCTTCTTCCTGTTCTGACTCGGTCGTCAATTCTTCGTTAATTTCTTCTGTCTCAGAGTCTTCCGCAACCGATTCCTCTTCTGCTGTGATGCTGTTTACCACCACTGATTCTTCTATGTTCTGTTCCTCTGCACAGACTCCGTTTCCTGTCAGTACGACAGATGCTGCCATTGCTGCCGCACACATATTTCTTATTTTCTTCTTATTATTCATGTTTGTTTTGTTTTCCGTCCTGGCATCAAATTCATTCCAAGAAATGATAACATACTCTTTCTTTAATTACAATGTTTCCTCACAGAAAAAGAATCCCGCAATGCGAGATCCTTCTTCAAATTTATTTTATTGTTTTGTTTTCCGGTGCATAATTTTCATATTTTGGAACTTTATGCGTCTCTTCTGCCCAGATCTCCTCAGCTTCCGGTTTCCAGGTATCTGCATAGGATTTACATTTGTCGCACAGATGCTCTACGCTCTCCGGCGATTCCAGATTCGTTCCATGAGCACCAGTCTCATGCACCATCTTCTGCAGCAATTCCGGATTTTCCAGCATTGGACATGGTCTTAAATGATTGCAGTTAAATGGCTGACCTTTATGGTATGCCATAAACAATGGACTCTGTAAAATCTCCAAAATTGAGGAATCATGTATATTGGCATTGGAAAAATGAATAAATACACATGGTTCTGCATCTCCTGCAGAATTAATATGGAAATAATTTCTTCCTCCTGCTATACAGCCACCCACATATTCTCCGTCATTCTGGAAATCCATTGGGTAAAACTCGATGTCAGATTCCATAGAACGTACAAAACGAATTCGATCAATCATGTACTTTCTCTGTTCGACTGTCGGCATGAGTTCCGGCACGGCATTATTTCCAACCGGCATATAATGGAAATAAAATCCGAATCTGGCACCTTTTTCAGAAATCATCTTAAAGAATTCATCACTTGTGACTGCCTCTACATTATTTCTTGTATAGCAAATGGATGTTCCGAATATAATTCCATGTTTTTTCAGAAGATCCATCGCGTTCATAACTGCCGCATAATGACCTTCTCCTCTTCGGGCATCATTGGTCTCCGGCGTGCCTTCAATCGATAACATAAAGGTAATATTACCAAGTCTGACTACTTCTTTGCACATTTCTTCATCAATCAATGTAGAATTGGTATACAATGCAAAATAGGCATCATGATGCTTCTCGGCCAAACGGAATATATCTTTTATTCGGACAGTTGGTTCTCCACCAGTCAGCATATACAGATAAGTACCCAGTGCTTTTCCTTCTGTCACGATTTTGTCCATATCTTCAAAGGTCAGACTGTATTTATGACCGTATGTACCAGACCAGCATCCCTTGCAGTGCATATTGCATGCGCTGGTAGGATCAAATAAAATCAGCCATGGAATATTACAATTGTAAATCTCTCGATTCTTACGAATGGTCTTTGTTCCACGAATAAATGCTTCAAATCCCAGATTCATTAATGTCACTTTCGCCACATTTTTATCTGTCTCATCCAGAATCCGATTGATATAACGCATCCATTTATTATTCGGGTCCTGCATTGCCTTTAATACCTTTTCATAGGCTTCTTCTGAAAAGTTCTTTCCCCAGAACTGTCTGATCAAATCAAGAATCTCTTTATATGCTTTTTCTCGATCCTTATCGAACTTGTTTAGCATAACATCAACGATTGCTTCGACTGCCTTTCTCTGAATGGCATGTGATGCTTTATCCAATGCAGTATTCATAATCTTTACCTTCCATTCCATTCTTTTTATGATACATATGTATTATATTTTGATATTGAGGATTATATCACCAATAAAAATATGTTACAATAGTTTTCGAAAAACAAAACAAAGGAGCAAAAAATGTACCATATTAAATCAGATAAACGTTCCAGGACATCTGCAAAACTCATCTGCGACGCCATGCTGCAATGCTTACAGGAACAACCATTTTCAGAAATCACTATTGTCGATTTACAAAAGGCATCCTCTGTGGGACGTTCTACTTTTTACCGTCTGTTTGACCGTACCGAAGATGTATTGGAATATCTTTATGAACAGCGTATTCAAAATATCTACAATGGATATCATCAGCTTCCAGAAGAGCATCGACCGTCTTTTCTGCTTTATATTCTAAAAGACTTATATGCTAATTCTGATATCCTGGAGGTTCTGATTAAAAACAATCTCATTCATCTCATGCAAAAGATACACAATAAGTATATTCCATTCTATATCCGTGAAGAACTGGGAAATGACAACTTTATCTCTGCAACAGAGGATTATGCATGCAGCCTGTTCAGTTCACTGGTGGTAGGCATCATCTCTGTATGGATCCGTCACAATAAGCGTGAAACACCGGAAGAATTATACTATCTTTTGCGCACTTATCTGCAGACTCTGTCCCGCATCAGTTAAAGATTCTGCAAAATAGCTTCCAGAAGATCCCCCTGGAGATAATATGTCGTTTCAAAGTGAAGATATGACATGGATACTTTGTCCCACAAAATCAGTATTTTAGCTGGAAATTCCTCATCAGCTTCCCAGTATTGAAATAACACATCAAAATATGGCACCACCGGCATTTGAAAAGTCAGATCTGCCCCTGCAAGTCTCGGCTGCAAAATGCCGCCCAGTTCCATACAGACTCTTTTTACTTCTTTTACCCTTCCTGAAAATGCCTTTTCATACTTTTTTGCAAAAACCTCTGCTGAAGGACTGCTTCCGGCTGCTGCAAATCCGGACACCGGCTGCCATTGTCCGGTAAGCGGCGGTAACGATTTTTCTCCCGAATAACAGAGCAGATCATACATCGTCATAACTATGGTATATTCTTTACATATCTTCCATTCCATATGATCTTCATATTCTATTGTCCCGTCTGCCCGAGTGATACGATATTTTGTTCCGATATACTTCAGATACAGATAATCTTTATCATACTCCAGTCCGTATTTTTTTATCAGCATATTCTGGTCATATTTCAAAAAATATTCTCTTCCTATATAAACCTGCTTTTCATAATTGGATTGCATTATATTCTCCGTTCATTATTCCTTGCTGTTCTAATTCTTTCCAAGCACTACACATATTAACTTGCCCGCCTTTTTCTTTTGATGCCAAAACTTGGTCATCTCAGACTTCCCAACGCATCATATACTATTCTTTCTAAATATTCCTTTTTAGAAAAGTCTGTTCCATCAGAAAAATATGCATTATATGCAACAAGCGCAGTCCTGACATATCCAGCATTATCCTCAAATAACTTTCTATTCATCATAAATCCCATCTCATCTGCGTATTGACATGCAAAAGAAACGGTTGTCCTTGTATTTCCTTCTCGGAAAGGATGTATTTTCCATAATCGTGCCAACGAATCAGAAAACTCTACTGCACACTCTCGACGCCCCATATCTTTCCATTTTTTCACCCTCATATCTGCAAGTACATGGGATATATCATTCACTATATCAAATGGATCAGAATATTCTACTGATTGTCCTCCCAATACATCCTCTTCTTTATAAATTGCGATAATTCTTGGTTGTCCAGCCCATTCAAATATATCCTGAAAAATAAATTCATGCATTCTCATCAAATGCTCTGTATCATATTTCCCCAGCAATGGATTTAATGCCAAATCTTTTAAACGATATACCACATAATCAGCTTCTGCATTATCTAATAACTCTTGTTGCCGAATCTCTAACTTATTGCGAAGTACCGGTACGTCTGGATATAGATATGGATCACGCATTTATCTTCTCCTTCATTTTATATTTCTTATCCAAAAAACGTTTTGCATCCTCCATAGTAATCTCGCCTTTTTTTTCTTTTTCTATATATTTTTTAAACTCTTCTGTTGGCTCTAATCCATCTACTTTTATCATACCAATAGCATAATCCCATGCCTGTGAATTTGTCATAATCTGTCTTCTCCTTTCATTCAACTCAAATTTTCTTCATCAATTTACCCATATTATAAATGATATATCTCTATTTTCCAACCCCCCGAATGCTTAACGATTCTTCTCCCTTTCCCTATTCCAGTTACACTTACTATGAGTATAAAGAAAGAGGATGCCGGAGCACCCTCTAAAAAAGTTCTATTTTAACCATTATAAATATCAACATGAGAAATATATATATCATATCTTGAAAATGGAATATTTTTATAATCATATGTTTCTTCATCCCAGACACAAGGCAACAAAACATCGCTAATAGAGTATCCGTTAGCAGGAATATTTCCAGTCCAGCAAGTGTCCACAGAAATCAGGTTATTCTTTGAATCATAGTACTTTATGAATGAATAAACACCATCAATATGTTTCCCATAAGAACTTTTAAAAGTTAAAAACATATCATTTCCAGATATTCTTGTTGAAACACGTATGTATTTAGAAAGAGTAGGTTCATTTGGGCGATTGCTATTGTTAAAAAATTTATATCTAAGTTCATAAGATGAGTACTCAATTTGGTCATTAAATACCACAACAGCTTGTCTGCCGTTTTCTACAATAGCGCCATCACTTCCACCAACATAAACAGGATTTTTGTTTTTATCATAATAATAGCATGTGCAATCAATGTATGTTGTCCATTCATAGTGACTATTAAAGAATACAACTAATTTTCCGTCAATTACATCAGAGGTAATAGATATATTTTTTCTGGCGTCTGCTTCACTAAATTTTTTAGGTTGCTTTTTACCAGAAACAGTCACTTTACATGAAAAATTCTTTCCCAATACTCTGGCAGTAATAATTGCCGTTCCATTTCCTATTGTACTGATTTTTCCTTTGGAAGAAACTACTGCAACTTTTCCGTTTGAAGAAGACCAGTTCACTTTTTGGTTAGTTCCAGACAACTTCAATGTGTAGCTTTTCCCATATTTCAATGATAATTTAGTTTGGCTAAGTTTCGGTGGCTGCACAGTAACATTGCAAGTGTATTTATTCTTGCCAATTTTTGCTGTTATTTTAGCAGTCCCTTTTTTCTTTGCCTTTACAACACCTTTGGAATTGACGATGGCAACAGATTTTTTACTGGAATACCATTTTACCTTTCCTTTTTTTCCGTTCACCTTTA
>CAKRON010000094.1 GCA_934373455.1 uncultured Marvinbryantia sp. | reverse complement strand
CCGGACACTCTTCTTTCTTTCCTCTAAGTTCCAGAACATCCTGTGCATGCAGATCTTCCAGTGCTTTCCATTTCACATTCTTTTCGGACTTTTCGGACCCGACTGCTTTTGCCGCTTCTGTGCCCCAGTGATTTGGCCGTTCCATTGACATCATCTCCCGGCCATTATGCTGTCTGTAATATCCTGAAGAAAAGCCGCCTCTGTTATATAAATCCATCAGGCTGCTTCTATCTTCTGAACTTACCTGATATTTTTGCTGTCCATATTCCAGGTAGCGGTCTATATACTTACGGTAAATCGCAGTAATCCCAGCTGTATATTCCGGTTTCTTCATACGTCCTTCCATCTTAAAAGAGTAAATGCCGCTTTCAATCAACTCAGGAATGATATCTAAAGTGCACATATCTTTCGGACTCATTAAATATGGTTGATCGTCTCTCGAAATCTTTTTTCCATTTTCATAAAGCTGGTATGGAAGTCTGCATGGCTGTGCACATCGTCCACGATTTCCGCTTCTGCCACCGATCATACTGCTGAGAAGACATTGACCAGAATAACAAAAACAAAGTGCACCATGAACAAAGCTTTCAATCTCCACCGGAACCTGTTCGTGTATCTTTTGAATTTCTCCTAAAGACAATTCTCTGGCAGTTACTACTCTGGATGCACCGCGTTCAAACAACCACTGCGCCCCTTTTACACCTGTTACTGTCATTTGTGTGCTGGCATGTAAATCCATTCCCGGGAAACTCTCTTTGACCATCTGAAAAACTCCAAAATCCTGCACAATGACTGCATCCAGTCCTTCTTTATAAAAAGGAAGGAGATAGTCGTATACTTCTTCTATCTCTTTTTGCTTTAACAACGTATTCACAGTCAGATACAGCTTTTTTCCCCGAAGATGCGCATAGTCGATTGCTTCTTTCATGCGTTCTGTATCGAGATTATCTGCAAATGCCCTGGCACCAAATCTTGTACCGCCAAGATATACTGCATCAGCCCCCGCTTTATATGCCGCCATCATACTTTCATAAGAACCGGCAGGTGCCAGTAATTCTACTCTCATCTCTACGCCTTTCTTCCCATTTCTATAATTCACACATGTAGTTATGAAAAAAAGAAAGCTGCCATAATCCTTTCTACAGGATTCTGCAGCCTGTGTTTATTTTTTCTTTAAATCATCTAATTGTCTCTGCATATCAATCAGTGTATGCTTCAGATCAAAAATCTCTTTATCTCTGGAAGAAATTCCGTCTTCCAATATCTCGGCTTGTTTTTTCGCTTTAAAATAGTCATCTGCAATGTTGAGCTGAACCAGAATATTCTTCATATCATTCGACTGACGTTTATAACTCTCCAGCTTCTGAACTTCAGTCAGCTTATTATTTAAATAATAGCCAACTTTCTGAATGTATTCTTCACTTTCATAACCACTGATCACAAAGATCTGACCATTAATGACCACTTGTGTCTGGTTTTTCGCTGACATAATGTTACTTCCTCCTCATTCGTATAACACCAGTATATCCAAATTCTACTGTAATTGCAAGCCCAGATGATGATAAGCCTTCTCTGTTGCCATTCTTCCTCTTGGAGTACGTATCAGAAAACCCTTCTTTAGGAGATATGGCTCATATACATCTTCAATTGTCCCGGAGTCTTCTCCGATAGTTGCTGCCAGCGTATCCAGTCCAACCGGTCCACCCTGAAATTTTTCAATCATAGTCATAAGCAGATTCCTGTCTGTTACATCCAGACCATATCTATCTACTTCAAGAAGATCCAATGCAAAAGAAGCAGTCTCTTTTGTAATTTTACCATCATATTTCACCTGTGCAAAATCCCGCACTCTTTTTAAAAGACGATTTGCAAGTCTTGGTGTTCCTCGTGATCTCTTGGCCAGTTCCACAGCCCCCTGTGGATCAATCTCCACATCCAGAATTCTCGCTGAATTGCAGATAATCTCAGCCAATTCTTCTTCTGTATAGAATTCCAAATGATGAATGACACCAAAACGATCACGCAGCGGTGCAGTCAAAAGACCTGCTCTTGTTGTTGCGCCAACCAGAGTAAATCGTGGTAAATCCAATCGAATAGATCGGGCTGCTGCGCCCTTTCCGATCATGATATCAATTGCAAAATCTTCCATTGCAGGGTATAACACTTCTTCTACTTGCCGGTTCAAGCGATGTATTTCATCTACGAATAAGACATCTCCCTCCTGCAGATTATTCAAGATAGCCGCCATTTCTCCCGGCTTTTCAATAGCAGGACCAGATGTAACTTTCATATTTACACCCATTTCATTTGCAATAATCCCGGCAAGTGTCGTCTTACCAAGACCCGGAGGACCATAAAATAATACATGATCGAGGGAATCTCCTCTTTGCTTTGCAGCTTCAATATAAATCTTTAAATTTTTCTTTGCTTTTTCCTGTCCGATGTAGTCTTTGAGCATCTTAGGGCGCAAACTTGTCTCTATACGGGAGTCTTCCGGCAAAACTTCTGTTTGTATTACTCTTCTATCCATCTTATTCTCCTAAAATGCCATTTTTTTCAATGCTGCCCGAAGCAGATCTTCTGTACTCATATCTTCACCGGTATCTGCAGCCCGAACAGCTTTTAATGCTTCTGAACCAGGATATCCTAATGCCACAAGTGCCTGTACCGCTTCGTCCTGAATCTGCTTTGTGCCTGTATTTGGGATTCCACTTTCTTTTCCTTCTGCCACAGAACTGTCAAATGTCTCCTGCAGATCAAATTTATCTTTCAATTCTAATATCATTTTCTGTGCAGTCTTGGGACCTACTCCAGGTGCTTTTGAAATTGCCTTTGCATCGCCTGCTAATACGGCAAAACGTATGTCATTGGCTGACAGCGCCGATAACATTCCAAGTGCTGCTTTGGGTCCTATTCCATTTACACCAAGTAACAGTCTGAATACATGCAAATCATCTTTTCGAAGAAAACCATATAACTGCATAGCATCCTCTCTTACCTGCAGGTAAGTATACAGCTTAATGTTATCATGCCTCCCTGATAAGGCACTGGCATCCCTTCCCGTTATAAAGACACCATAACCGACTCCATTCACATCCAGAAGTACTCTGGTTTCCTCCAGTTCTTCTATTTCACCTTTTAAAAAAGCAATCATATTCCTCTCCCAGTTCCTTTTGTCAAGTCATCATATCATGCCGTTTTTAAAAAATCAACCATATGTTCGATTAGTTTTTTTCGAAATTCAGCTTATGATAAAAATACCTTCCGGATTTACCCTCCAGACAATATCCTTCTCCGTTTCCAACATGAAAATCATAATACGTTCCTTCCGGCTGTCCAATTGCCTGAAGAATACTCATAATCGTTCCTCCATGAGCAACAATCGCAATGATTTTATCATCCAGATCTTCTTGCATCCATTCTTTTTCCAGTCTTTGAAATGCCTGTACATTTCTTTTCTGAAATCCCTCTCTGGATTCTCCTTCCGGAAATGGAAGCTGGCCATTACTGTCAATCCACTGTTGATAATGAAGATTTCCAGAAAGTTCCAAATAATTCTTATTCTCAAATTCCCCAAAATCACATTCTCGAAAATCTGCCACTTCTTTTCTGTCTTGTCCCGGAAACAGAAGTTCTGCTGTTTCCTTGCAGCGCTTCATAGGACTGGTATACAAAATATCCGGAACAGGATAAAGCTGCAGCTTTTTCACTTTCTGCAGCTCTTGTATTCCATCTGGGCACAGCGATTCATCCGTTGTTCCGATATATCGTTTCTTTTGATTTCCGGCAGTCATTCCATGGCGTATCAAATAGACAACCATTATTTTTCTCCTTTTATATATACCGCATTACCAGCCACTACACGAATCACATGTATTGCTTCCTGAGCGGCCATACAACAGATTCTTCCTGTTGTCTCTCTCCACTCTCTTTCAAAACGTTCCAATGGAACAATTCCGTAACCCACTTCGTTTGAAATCAATATCACATCTGGATTCTGATCTTTCAATTGCTCAAAAAATTCTTCCGGACTCTGTTTCTTTTCCATCATATTTCGAATCAGCAAATGAAAATTTCGGATCGCTCTGGCCTGCAGTGCTTCCTGCAGACTGCAGTTTGCTCCATTTAGAATTTCAGCAGGGTTTAATTCAAATATACGAACGGCCACATCTTGCTTTCCCTGATACGCTCCACCTATCACTAATTCCATTTTTTCCACCCATAAAAATTTAAATTATTTCAAGAATGCCTCCCACCACTGATACTAATTTGCTCCTCATCACCTGAAGAGGTGGGAGTCACCTCACATCTGATGTAATGTAATCACAGTTACTACTGCCATCGTTAATTCACAAATCTGCAGGAAAAATCCTGCAAGGTCTCCGGTAATTCCACCAAATTTACGATATGACATAAACCGATACCATGCAAATACCAGCATCGCAGACAGAAAACAAATACTGCCTGCCAGAGGATCTGTCATCACCATCAGAACAGCACATACTGCGATATAAGCAATCATGGTCACTGCCACTGTTTTTTTCTGTGCAGAATCTGAAAATGTCGCTGCCAGACCGCTTTTTTTTGCTTTCTGAAAACATACAACTGCCAGACCGCTTAATGCTCTGGATAATATATAGCCAATTGCCAGAAGACGAATAGCTCGCATATCCACTGCATGAAATACACCATAATCTAACACAAAATAGCAGCAGCCCATTAAAATAGCAAAAGCTCCTGCATGGGAATCTTTTAATATTTCCAGCTTTTCTTCCATTGTTTTATATGAACTTAGTGCATCACAGGTATCAAGGTATCCGTCAAAATGTATACCTCCAGTAATGATTATCGGTATTAATATCAGTATCGCAGTAAAAAAATCTGCATTCCCGGTCAGTTTCATTCCAACTTTCATCCACAGAATCATGACGGCACCGATGACGGCACCGATGACAGGAAAGAAACAGAAAACATATCGCATCCGCTCCTTTGTCCAATCAATATGTGGCATAGGTATCTTCGAATACATCGCAAACGCAATAATCAAATTATAAAACAAGTTCATCTTCTTTCCTCTTTCTGTATCACAGGAATTGTGTAAACCACTTCCACTACCCGATCTGCGAGGTCACTTAACCGCTGATTTACAATTCCAAGACATTTAATATACTGTTCTGTCCATTCATCATATCGACAGCCATCTGAAAACACTTCGTTTGTCACAATAACCATATGACAACTCTGTTCTTTCAAATGGAGAACTCCCTGTATTATTTTTTCCACAGTATGTTCCATCTGACCCATTCCGTCTCTCAGAAACAGTTCATTTGCCACGAGATTTGACATACATTCCAGAAGTACTGCCCCCTTTTCTTCCAAACATACCTTGTCCAGATCAAACGGACATTCTACCGTGATAAAATGCTTATCTGCACGCATCGCGCGATGGCGGTCTACTCTTTTCTGGCTCTCTTCATCTCGATTTTCCATAGTGGCAAGATAATAACGAGGAAGTTGCCCAAACTTCTGAATCTGATTTTCGGCATATGCTGATTTTCCGCTGCCGCTACCGCCGGTTACAACTATTATCATAACATCTATCCCTTATTTTAATTCCACATAAGCATCGATTTCAATATCTTCAAATGTACTCATCTGCTCATATATCTGTACTGCGAGATCCAGAATTGGGAATAAGGTTACTGCACCTGTTCCTTCCCCGAGACACATATCACAGTGCAGGGCAGCTTCTTTTCCAAGGGCATTCAGAATCTTTTCTGCTGCCGGCTCTTTGGATACGTGAGAAGCCATGATATAATCTGCACATTCAGGACAGATTCGCACTGCAGTCAATGCTGCTGTTGTAGAAATAAATCCATCCATAACAATTGGTACATGGTAAATTGCTCCACCAATAAATACACCGACCATTCCGGCAATATCAAAACCTCCTAATGCAGCCAGTGCATCAATGGCATCCGTGAAAGAAGGACTGTAATCTGCAATGGCCTTTCTTACAACTGCGATCTTTTTCTCCAATGCGCTGCTGGTAAGTCCTGCTCCTCTTCCTGTCATTTTCTCTACGTCTTCATTCAGAAAATAAGAGGCCAAAGCACTGCTGGTTGTGGTATTTCCGATACCCATTTCCCCTGTAGCAATAATCTTATATCCTTTATCAGACAGTTCCGCTACCTTCTGTATACCAACTTCTATGGCCCGTTCTGCTTCTTCCCTTGACATTGCAGGTTCTTTCGCCATATTCTTTGTGCCATATGCTATTTTGTGATTTTCCAGTTTCGTATCTACTGCGACTCCTATATCAATCGGAAAAATCTCAGCGCCTGTCTGTTTGCATAAAATAGCGGCTGTTGCTCTATCTGATAAGAAATTTTCAGAAACAATCGCTGTCACATTTTGCTCCGACTGAGTTACACCCTCTGCTACCACACCATTATCTGCACACATTACAATCAATGCCTTTTTATCAAAATGTACATTTGCATCTCCTGTAATTCCCGCAGTCTGGATCAATAAATCTTCCATTTTACCAAGGCTGTGCAGTGGCTTTGCGATACTGTCCCATCTCTTCTTACAGATCATCTCCGCAGATTTATTAATGTTTGTAATTGTATATTCTTTTTTGTTAATTATCATAGAATTTTACCCCCTAGTCATCTTTTCCATTATAGAAAATACACAGGATTGTGTCAAGTATGTAAAAAGAGATCCTTTCCCATTAAATCAGGGAAAAGATCTCCGTATCCTTTTACTACTATGAGTTCAAAATTGCAAGTGCCGCTTTATATTCCTGTGTATATCTGATTGCATATAACGGGAATGCTTTCTTACGGTAATCGTACAATTTTTTCAAAAACTGTGCATCGGATGTAGCACTTTTTGGTTTAATCGCTCTCACTGCATTGATTGCGCTTGTCTGACCGTGCTGGATGGAATAACTAAAGATTGCACCTTTTACCACATCTGATCTGGATGCGATATCGATACCAGCCATCTGCAGTCTTCGCTCTACATTATCATAATAATTAATTCTGGCATATGTATCCTGCAGAGCTGAAAATGTCTTTTTATTTCTCTTATAGATCTGATGCCATGCCTTATAGAAATTTTTATTACCTTTCAGCTTTGATCCATTTTTATATTTCACATATGGTGCAAATTCTTTGCATACCAGTTTATTTTCAGCATATGCATATTTCACAAACGGAAGTAATGCATATCGATAATCAAACTGATAAGCGCCACAGGCTTTTCCGCCGTCTCCTCCTGTCTGATTATAAGCGGCAGAGCCTGATTCAAATTTCAGGAAAAACAACATATCGGCAGATGGTGCACGATTGTCTGGTTTTACCGTACACACACCATTGGCATCCACTGTATATGTACGGTCGTTGTATTCTACTGTGGTATTATACTGTAATTCTCCTGTATCCGCATCAAAATAATACAGTTTTCCACCAATTGAAAATACACCGTATACTTTCTGACCTTTTCTGCCAGAAGACTTCACTAAATAATATTTTTTAGAATCCTGGGTAATCCATCCGGTTCTCATGTAATCTTTAAAATAATATTCTTTGTCATTAATGGTTACCCAGCCGGTCTGCATGATACCATTCTGATCAAAGTAATATGTCTTTTTATTTTTAAATGTAAAGAACCCGGTAGCAGCATATTTTTTTGCACTTATAAAATAATATTTTCCCTTTTTGGTAGTAACCCAGCCTGCTCTATTTACTCCTTTTTTATCAAAGTAATAAAGCTTTCCGTTGATCTTATTGATTCCGGTAGCAAGTGTTCCGTTTGGCTTTGCATAGTATCTTTTTTTCTTTACTTTAAACCATTTTCCTTTTACCAGCTTTCCATGTTCATCATAGTAACGGATCACGCCCTTTTTTGTCTGGAATCCAGTCTTTGCTGCACTTGCCTGTACAGGTATACAGATCAAAATCAACATCAGCAGCAATGTCATGAACACTCCCGTTTTTCTCTTTCTCATTCTTCCGTCCTCCTTATCCAAAATAGTGCTCTCCAATTTTTAAACTACCGCTATATGTATTAAAAAAATAATAGCCCTTTAATACCGATCCATGTTCCAGTACATATCTAGCAGCCTTTACGCACTGAGACTGAATTTGTTTTTTGCTGTTATAGAGCCTTGTCAGACTTCCATTTCCTGCCGGTGTAAATTGTCCGGATTGAAACAGCACACTCTTTATGGTGTTGGGAAATCTCTTACTCTTTACTCTGTTCACAACCACGCTGGCCACACACTTCTTTCCATAATAGGACTGATTCCCGGCTTCCAGGTATGTGATTGCGGCAAGCCATCTGACTTCTGACTCTGTAGGTGGATTCTTTGGATTACGATCGCCTTTTACGATCATTCCCTTATGATTCACATAGCTGTTATTCACCCATCTGTTAACAGCCATAACTCCTGTTTTATCATAATAATTCTTATTCACCCACCTGGATGTGGCTTTCCCCGTTTTTTTGCTGCAATAATAGTATTTACCGTTCACTTTGATTTTTCCATAACGGGCTTTTCCCTTTTTATCAAAATAGAACTTGTATTTTCCTATCTTTTTCCAGGTATCCACAACCATTTTTCCATCAGCACCATAATAATAACTGCCAATCTTTTTTTTGCAGACTTTTCCTGTCGTACTTCTGACATAATAATAGTCATTTCCGACTTTTATTCTACCTGTCTTTAGATTACCACGTTCATCAAAATAATACCACTTCTTTTTTATCTTCATCCATTTGGATTTCACATACTTTCCGGATGAAGTGGTATACTTCTTTCCTGTCGGTGTATTTTTCCATGCTGCAGATCCTGATGTTCCACATAGTAGCACGATCAATAGCATAACAGAAAATTTGGTAATTCTCTTCTTATATTTCATAAACGTCCCTCACATACTTTTAATTTTGTTACAAAAGTATTAAAAATATGTGATAATTATAAGTCTTTTTTATACACTTGTCAATATATGTGACATATTATATATCGTTTTCTTATACTACTCTTATTAAATAATCAGACATATCATACCATTTTTTGATTCATCCAGTACGCGGCAAATCACTTTTTGTAATTTTATCTGGCTCTCTTCTGTAAACTGTCCCAATTTTGCTGCCATTCCTTCCTGCATCAATTGTTCTACCGTTTTTCCAAATATATTAATTTCCCATATTCCCTCTTCGTTCAATTCTCCTTCCTGTATATATCGAATCAAATCATTGGCCTGATTTTCTGTTCCTACAATGGGAGAGATTTCGGTATCTATTTCTGCCCGGATTAAATGTATGGTTGGGCTGACTGCTTTCATCTTTACACCATATCGATTACTGTTATGTGTCACCACCGGCTCTTCCCATTTGATTTCTTCTCTCTGAGGAAGGATCACTCCATATCCTGTTTCTTTTACCGACTGCATTGCTTCATGAATTTCTTCATATTCTTTTTTTCTCATACTCAAATCGCGTATCAGGGAAATTAACTGGTATTCGCCTTCTATCGCAATACCTGACATATCAGAAAGCATTTTATAATAACATTCTTCTTTCACAGTAACTTGAAAGTTTTCTGTTTCCGGGTCTTCGTTCTTATTTTCCAAAAAAACATTTTTTACAAACGAGAGTGTTTTCAGTTTTTCAATAAA
>CAKRON010000093.1 GCA_934373455.1 uncultured Marvinbryantia sp. | reverse complement strand
GGTCTGATGGACAAGGCTGCAAAAGATCTTTGTGGTGCTGGTCTGAAGAGAGTCTGTGAACTGGCAGATATCCCTCCGGTACTTCACATGGGATCTTGTGTAGATATCAGCCGTATGCTGATGCTTGCAGCAGAGCTGTCCAAGGATTCAGGACTGAACATTTCTCAGCTTCCGGTTGTTGGATGTGCTCCGGAATGGATGTCCGAAAAAGCGGTATCTATCGGAAACTACGTTGTATCAACAGGTCTTGATACTTTCCTTGGTGTTGATCCTTATGTATCTGGTTCTGATCAGATGTGCGAACTGCTTACAAATGGCGTAAGAGACTGGGTAGAAGCTGCTTACACAGTAGAAAAAGACCTGGATAAACTGGGCGATCTGATGATCGAAAGAATTGAAGAAAAACGTGCTGCCCTCGGAATTTAATTTCTCAGGACATTCATATGGACAGGTGCTTCGTTTCATGAAAAGCGGAGCGCTGTCCTAAAGATCGAAACAATGACTGAAAATAAAGGTGGATGAAATACAATGAAAATAGCTGTAACTGGTAAAGGTGGAGTCGGAAAAACAACATTTGCTGCAACGCTTGCACGATTGTATGCAGATGAAGGAAAGCAGGTGTTGACAGCGGACGTAGATCCGGATGCAAACCTCGGTCTGGCTCTTGGCTTTTCACAGGAAGAAATCGATCAGATCGTACCCATTACTAAAATGCGTAAACTGGTGCAGGAACGTACCGGAGCATCTGACGACAATAAATTTTACAAATTAAATCCAATGGTAAGTGATATTCCGGATAAGTATGCAAAAACATGTAACGGTGTGAAGCTTCTGGTTTTGGGAACTGTAGATACTGCCAACAGTGGCTGTGTCTGCCCGGAACATGTAATCCTTAAGAGGATCATCAATCATCTCGTATTACGCAGCGATGATGTAGTAATTCTGGATATGGAAGCCGGCCTGGAACATCTGGGACGAGGTACTACCGAAGGAATGGATCAGTTTGTTGTTGTCATTGAGCCTGGTGCAAGAAGTATTCAGACATACCGTAATGTAAAGCGTCTGGCAAATGAGCTGGGTGTGAAAAAGGTGAATGTTGTCGCTAATAAAGTCAGGGACGTGGATGATGAAGAATTCATTAAAAGCCAGATACCGGAAGAGGATTTGCTTGGATTCATTCATTATAACAAAGAAGTGATTGATGCAGATCGAAAAGGTAGTTCGCCGTATGATTTCAGCAAAACTGCTGTAGATGAGATACGGGCGATCAAAGAAAAAATGGATGCACGATCCACAAAATGATTTAGGAGGATAAAATAATGACATTATTTGATGTTGTATTTGCTGGAAATGACGCTGTCTTTGGAATGACAGAAAAAGCAATCGATGACGCGATTGCTGCAAACGGTGCGGATAAAGCCGTTGCACTTCCTGATACTGCATACAGCCTTCCATGCTACTATGCTGTAACAGGTACAAAGATTGGAAATCTTGGAGAAATGAAAGAAGCTCTTGGCGTACTGAAGACTCTTATGACAAGAGAAAAGAGACTGAATGATGTATTCATGTCTGGTGTAGCTACTGCTCTTTGTGCAGAATTCATCGAAACACTGAAATACATGGATGGAGCAACACCATATGAAGCTCCTTGCTACGGACATCTTGGCGATGCTGTGATCCGTGAACTTGGTGTACCACTTGTAACCGGAGATATCCCAGGTGTTGCAGTTATCCTCGGCGCAGCTCCAACTGCTCAGGAAGGTGTAGACCTTGTAAAATCTTATCAGGCACAGGGTATTCTGGTAACTCTGGTTGGTGGAATCATTGATCAGTGTGAAGAACTTGGATATAAAACAGGCGCTAATGTACGTGTAATCCCTCTTGGAAAAGACGTTACATCTGTTATCCATGTTGTATCTGTAGCAGTCAGAGCAGCTCTGATCTTCGGTAACATTCAGCCAGGAGATGCTGCAGGACTGATGAAGTACACAATGGAACGTGTACCGGCATTTGTAAATGCATTTGCTCCACTGAATGAAGTAATCGTAGCATGTGGTGCTGGAGCAATCGCTCTTGGATTCCCTGTTATCACAAACGACCAGCCAACAGTTGATGCTGTTAACGGACGTGTACCAAAGAGCTTAATCGTTCAGGAAGATGTAAGCAAATTCAATGCAACATCTCTGGAAGCAAGAGACATCAAGATCAAGATTACAAACATCGATATTCCTGTAGCATTTGCTTCTGCATTTGAAGGTGAAATCATCCGTCGTGGTGATATGCAGGTAGAATTCGATGGTTCTCGTGTAGACTGTTTCGAACTTGTTCAGACAAAAGAAGCTTCCGAAATCGAAGATCATAAGATCGAAGTAATCGGACCTGACTTTGATGAATTTGAAGTTGGAAGCAAGCATTCCATCGGATATGTAGTAGAAGTAGCCGGAAAGAACATGCAGACAGACTTTGAATCTGTATTTGAACGTAAATTCCACTCTTACCTGAACTGCGTAGAAGGCCTTATGCATACAGGACAGCGTGACATGATCCGTATCCGTGTCAGCAAAGATACTTTCAATGCTGGATTTAGAGCAAAACACATCGGTGAAGTTCTTTACGCAAAAGTTAAGAATGAATTCGCAGCAGTAGTTGATAAATGTCAGGTTAAAGTATACACAGATGCAGAAAAATGTACAGAACTGCGTCATAATCTTGCTATCCCGGCATTTGATAAACGTGATGAAAGACTGACATCTATGACAGATGAATCTGTAGACGTATATTACAGCTGTATCATGTGTCAGGCATTCTCTCCAAGCCACGTATGTGTAGTAACACCAGAACGTCTTGGACTTTGCGGTGCTGTTTCATGGCTGGATGCAAAAGCAACAAACGAACTGGATCCTCAGGGACCATGCCAGATCATTACAAAGGAAAAAATAATTGATGAAAGAATCGGTGAATACGAAGATGTTAACGAAGCAGTTCGTAAATTCTCCCAGGGTGCTCTGGAAGATGTATCACTGTATTCTATCATTGAAAAACCAATGACATCCTGCGGATGCTTCGAATGTATCTGTGGTATTGAACCACTTTCCAATGGTGTATGTATTGCCAACCGTGAATACGCTGGTATGACACCAATCGGTATGACATTCTCAGAACTGGCATCTATGACAGGTGGTGGTGTTCAGACACCTGGTTTCATGGGACATGGTAAACACTTCATCGCTTCTAAGAAGTTCATGAAGGCAGAAGGCGGCGTAGCAAGAATCGTATGGATGCCAAAAGAACTGAAAGAAACTGTAGCAGAAAGATTGAATGAAACTGCTAAGGAACTTTACGGAATTGAGAACTTCACAGACATGATCGGTGATGAAACAGTTGCAGAAGATCCAGAAACATTACTGGCATTCCTGGAAGAAAAGGGTCATCCGGCTCTGACAATGGAACCAATGATGTAATATTTAACCAAATAATCAGGCATAATTGCGGAATGTGGTGCCAAATTGCATTGCTAAGATATACAAATAGCATAAAATTAAATGCAAAATGTACTATTGCTTGATTTTCTGGAAAAATCTGTATATAATAAGTAAGAATTATTGTTAAAATAGACACAAACTGACTGCGTAATCATAAAAATGCAGTCAGTTTGTGGCGGTTGAAAACTGAAGGAGGAAATTGAAAAATGCCGTTCACAGCAAAATCAGGAAAATTTAATGCCAGCATTAAAACTGTTACAATCGGAACAGGTGACAAAGCAATCACACTTGGTGGCGAAAATGCACTTCCATTACAGAGCTTTGATGCTCCATTTGCAAATGCTCCAAAAGTAGGTATTGAAATTACAGACTTTGGTATGGAACATGAACCAGAATGCGTTCAGAAGTATTACGAAGGATGTTCTACAATCGGAGAAATCGCTAAAAAAGCAGCTTCTTTTGAAGGTGTTGATTTCTTGAGCTTCCGTCTGGAAGGTGGAGATCCTAATGGTGCAAACAAATCCACAGAAGAACTGATCGGACTTGTAAAAGAAGTTGCAGAAGCAGTTGATCTTCCACTTGTTATCTGCGGTAGCAAGAATGCGGAAAGAGATGCAGAACTTCTTGGTAAAGCAGCAGAAGCAGTACAGGGAAAGAACGCTCTGATTCTGGCAGCAAAAGAAGAAAATTACAAAACAGTTGGTGCAGCAGCAGGCCTTGCATATAATCAGGTAGTAGGTGCTGAATCTTCTGTAGATATCAACCTTGCAAAACAGTTAAACGTATTATTAAGTCAGTTAGGTGTTAAGCCGGAATCTGTTATCATGAACGTTGGTACAGCAGCAGCCGGATACGGATATGAATATGTTGCATCCACCATGCAGCGTATCAAATCTGCAGCTCTGTCTCAGAACGATGCACAGCTTCAGATGCCTATCATTACTCCAGTTGCATCTGAGACATGGTCTACAAAAGAAGCAACACAGGCAGAAGCAGATACACCGGAATGGGGAGATCAGGAAAAACGTGGTATCGATATGGAAGTTGAAACTGCAGCAGCAGATTTAGCTTGTGGTTCTGATGCCGTAATCTTAAAACATCCTGTATCCGTGGCAACTGTTTCCAAACTGATCAAAGAATTAGTTTAATCACTGTTTAAGGAGGATAAAAGACAATGGCATTAAAAGGTCTTGATATTTTTAAATTATCACCAAAGAAAAACTGTAAAGAATGTGGAAGCCCTACATGTATGGCTTTCTGTATGAAAGTTGCTCAGGGTGCTGCTGATATTGCTGCCTGCCCTTATTTCTCAGAAGATGCAAAAGCTCAGTTATCTGAAGCTACAGCACCTCCTATGAAGAGCATCAAAATTGGTACTGGCGCAGAAGAAATGGTTCTCGGCGGAGAGACCGTTATGGAACGTCATGAAAAAACATTTGTAAACAAAACAAGATATGCAGACGCAATCTGCAACTGCATGGATGAAGCAACTATCGAAGCAAAACTTGCTGAGATCCCGAAGGTTGATTATGACCGTATCGGTGAAAGAATGTACGCAGAACTGGTTTATGTAAATTACTCTGCAGAAGGTTCTTACGATTATGTAGAACTGGTTAAGAAAGTTGCTGCACTTGGCAGAACAATGGTACTTGGATGTACAGATGTAGAAGTAGCTAAGGCTGCTCTGGCTGTATGTAAAGACAGCAAGCCTGTACTGAATGGTGCTACACCGGCTAACTACGCTGATATGAGCGCTGTTGCTACAGAAGCAGGCGTTGTTCTTGGTGTCAGCGGGGCTGATATGAACGAAATTTATGATACAGTAAAAGCTCTGGAAGGACTTGGAAACAAGAACCTGGTTATCGATACCACAGGCGCTACTGTAAAAGAAACATTTGCAAATACTGTACAGCTTCGTAAAGCTGCAATCAAAGACGGTGACAGAACATGTGGTTACCCATCTATCGTAAACCTTGTAAAAGTAGCAAAAGATGATCTGCATCTGCAGGCTGCTCTGGCTGCTATCTTTACAATTAAATACGGTTCTATCGTTGTTATGCAGGAAATCACATACGCTGAAGCACTTCCACTGTATGGTCTGCGTCAGAACATCTTCACAGACCCTCAGAAGCCAATGCGTGTAGAACCAGGCATCTACCCACTGAATGGTGCAGATGAGAACTCTATCTGTCTGACAACTGTTGACTTTGCACTTACATACTTCCTGGTATCCGGAGAACTGGAACGTTCAGGAGTACCTGTAAACCTGATCATCAGTGATGCAGGCGGACTTTCTGTACTGACTGCATGGGCAGCTGGAAAACTTTCTTCTTCTTCCATCGAAAAATTCTGGAAAGAAGCTGACATCGAAGGCAAGATTAAGAATCGTAAGCTGATCATCCCAGGTAAAGTTGCAGTACTGAAAGGTGAAATCGAAGCTAAACTGCCAGGATGGGAAGTTA
The DNA here is from genome assembly GCA_934373455.1 of uncultured Marvinbryantia sp. Lineage (GTDB taxonomy): Bacteria > Bacillota > Clostridia > Lachnospirales > Lachnospiraceae > Marvinbryantia. The sequence goes on along the minus strand of CAKRON010000093.1, from coordinate 3,780 downwards.
TCATTGCTCCTAGAGAAGCAGTAGAGCTTGTTAAATTCCTGAAAGATATGCAGGCAAACGGAGAAGCTTAAGAGTATTTGACATTTGTGCAGTGATCAAATAAATAGTTATTAAAATAAAAACTATAAGGAGGCTACAAAAATGGCAAAATTTATTACAATCGGCGAAAGACTTTCTACTACAGCACCTGCTGTAAATAAAGCTTTCACAGAAAGAGATGAAGAACCAATCCTGAAAAGAGCAAAACAGCAGCTGGATGCTGGAGCAGTTTATCTTGATGTAAACATCGGACCTGCTGAAAGTGACGGAGAAGACCTGATGAAATGGGCAGTTCAGTTACTTCAGAGCAACTTTGATAACGTTCCTCTGGCACTGGATACAGCTAATAAAAAAGCTATCGAAGCTGGTATTTCTGTATACAACCGTGAAAAAGGAAAACCTATCGTAAACTCTGCTGACGCAGGAAGCCGTATTGAATACGTTGACCTTGCAGCAGCTAACGATGCAATCGTTATCGCTCTGTGTAATGCAGAAGGTATTGCAAAAGACAATGACGAACGTATGGGATACTGCCAGACACTTCTGGAAAGAGGTATGGAACACGGTATGGAAGCAGAAGATCTGTGGTTTGACCCATTATTCCTGGTTGTTAAGGGAATGCAGGACAAGCAGATGCAGATTCTTGAATTCATCAAGATGCTGTCTGATATGGGACTGAACTCTACAGGTGGTCTGTCAAATAACAGTAATGGTATGCCAAAGAATATCCGTCCGATCATGGATTCCGCTCTGGTAGCTATGTGTATGATGCAGGGTCTTACATCTGCAATCGTTAATCCTAACGACCTGAGACTGATGGAAACCATCAAATCTTGTGATGTATTCAGAGGAAACACTCTGTACGCAGATTCTTATCTGGAGATCTAATAAATGTATAAGGTTACATTTAAGTTTGAGAACAGCGAAGACGTTATCGTCTTCGCTGCTCTTGGTGAAAACCTTCTTGAGGTAGCGAGAAAAACAAACGTAGCTATCGATGCCCCATGTAATGGAAATGCAGCCTGCGGAAAATGTAAGGTTCGTCTGCTTAGTGGGGAACTGGATTCAAAGAAAACTCATCATATTACGGATGAGGAGTATGCAGGTGGTTGGAGGTTGGCCTGCTGTAGTAAAATATGTGCAGATGTAGAGGTAATGGTTCCGGATATCGCATCTGCTTATAAGAGCCGAATGAAAGTGGCTGATTTGAGTTCTCCGGACGAAATAAAGATATTTGATGATTTAAAAAAACAGGTTGCAGAAGCTGGCATTACTTTAAAAAATGATATGAAAATTGTATCATTAAAGATGAGTGAACCGACTTTGGATGATACGATGCCGGATAACGAACGTTTCACTCGTGCACTTCGTGCGCAAACGGGAGTAAATGTTATTCGAATATCCTATACAGCCCTGAATAAACTTGCCTTTGTATTGCGGAAAAGTCAATTTGAAATTCAGGTTGTACTGCGTGAGACTGCGAAAGACCTGTTTGTCTATGACGTATTTGAAAAAGAAAAAAATGTAATTGTAGGTGGTATGGCTGTAGATATAGGTACTACGACTGTCTCTGCAATTATTATCGATATGCTGACAGGCGAGATTCTTGCCAAAGGATCTGCCGGAAACGGACAAATCCGTTATGGTGCGGATGTTATTAACCGCATTATTGAATCCGAAAAGCCTGGCGGACGCGAAAAATTGCAGAAAGCAGTAATAGATGAGACAATTAATCCATTGATTGATACCATGTGCCGACAGGCGCAGCTGGATCATTCACAGATTTATCGTTTGTGTATTGCGTCCAACACAACCATGAATCATCTGCTATTAGGTGTATATGCAGATCCGGTACGTATGGAACCATTTGTTCCGTCATTCTTTAAGACAAATTCTGTTTATGCTTATAATATTGGTGTCAATGTAAATCAGGATGCCCATATTATTCTGGCGCCAAATATTGGCAGTTATGTCGGTGGTGATATTACGGCTGGTACATTTGTCAGTATGGTATGGAATAAACCTGAGTTTTCACTGTTTATTGACCTTGGTACAAATGGAGAAATTGTATTTGGTAACTCAGATTTTATGTTCAGCTGTGCATGTTCCGCTGGTCCTGCCTTTGAGGGCGGAGACATCAGCTGCGGTATGCGTGCAACAGATGGCGCAATAGAAGCATGTACCATTGATGAAGAAACCATGGAACCAACCTATTCGGTAGTAGGCGATCCAGGTACAAAGCCGGTGGGTATCTGCGGTTCAGGAATCATTGACATTATCGCAGAATTGTTCCGGTGTAAGATCATCAGCCCGAAAGGTAAGTTTATTCGGGAAGGTAAACGGGTGCGTCATGATGAACATGGTATGGGATCATATGTGATTGCATTCCAGGAAGAGGCCGGATCAGTGAAAGACGTCGAGATCACAGAAGTGGATATCGACAGTTTTATTCGTGCGAAAGGTGCTATTTTCTCTGCTATTCGAACAATGCTGTCCTATTGCGATTTTGATGTGTCTATGATTGAGCATGTTTACGTAGCAGGTGGTATCGGAAGCGGTATTAATATGCAGAACGCTGTCCGTATCGGAATGTTCCCAGATGTACCATTGGAATTGTATGAATATATTGGCAATTCTTCATTGGTAGGAGCTTATGCAATGTTGTATTCTACAGAGTCTGAACAAAAAGTATATGAGATTGCTCAGAATATGACATATATTGAACTCAGTAATATCAATGCTTATATGGATGAGTTCGTAGGAGCGTGTTTCCTGCCTCATACAGATGCATCGCTGTTCCCAAGCATTATATAATTTGTATGAAGAGTTTGTAAATTTTTTCACAGGATGTCGGAGATTTGTCCGACATCCTGTTGCTTTATGTTATGGTTTTATGTTAAAATAGATCAAAAAGGTTAATGAGGTAAAAGATGAATTTAGATTACGCAAAAAATAATATCGAAGAGGTTCCTTTCGGTCAATATCTGGAACAATTTGAGGCAATGGATCCGAAAGCAGCATCTGCTCGCACAGGTATCCCTTATGATGAAGCGCGTAAGTGCTTTACTATGAGAATGATGCAGAAAACATATGAGATTACCTGGCCGGACTGCAAGGTGACCTGCCTGAATAAATCAGAAGATACTTATGCGATTATGGAAGATGCTGTAGATGCAAAGATATTTGCAATCCGCTATCTGTTAAACGGAGTGAAATCAGAATCTACAGGGAAATTTCTGACATATCGGGAACTGCCAAGTGGAGATCTGTATTTTCAGCAGTTTCAGGGCAGATGCCTGATGCGTCTTGCTTATGGGTTTGGATTTAAACTTGATAAATTTGCAGACATATTTGAACGTCTGGGAGCTAAAAAGCTGACCTATGGCGATATTTCTTATGAGATCGAATTTATCAATGACCATTATGTAAGATTTATTCTTTGGTCAGGGGATGATGAATTTCCACCATCCTCACAGATTTTATTTTCTGATAATTTCCCACTGTCATTTGAAACATATGATCTGGCAGTTGTTGGAGATATAAGTATTACAACACTTAAAAAAATGCAGTAGATGGAGGATGAATTATGGGATTTTCTACAGTACCATGTAATGAATTTGTGGAAGTATTGGCATCAAAAGCACCTGTTCCTGGCGGCGGTGGCGCATCCGCTCTGGTTGGAGCAATCGGAACAGCGCTTGGCAATATGGTAGGAAGTTTGACTGTTGGCAAGAAAAAATA
>CAKRON010000092.1 GCA_934373455.1 uncultured Marvinbryantia sp. | reverse complement strand
TATAAAAAAGAGATTACATTATATAAGAAAGGAAGAAAACTATGGAATGGTTTCAAACATGGTCAGCTGACTTCTGCGATACCTTTACCAGATGTTTCATCAAAGATAGTCGTTATATGCTTTTGCTGGACGGCATCGGCGTTACGATCCGAGTGTCCCTGGTGGCTGTACTGATTGGTATTGCAATAGGTCTTTTGATCGCCCTATGCAATTTATCCAGTAATAAATTTCTAAAAGTAATCGGTGGTATTTACACAGATGTGATTCGAGGAACACCTTCTGTCACTCAGCTGATGATCATCTATTTCGTTATTTTTGCATCTGTAGATTTAAGTAAATGGATCATTGCTGCTATCGCATTTGGTATCAACTCCGGTGCATACGTATCCGAGATCATACGTGCAGGTATTCTTTCTGTAGATAAGGGACAGACAGAAGCCGGTCGTTCTCTTGGCTTAAGTGCTTCTCAGACTATGATACGTATTGTCATCCCACAGGCCGTAAAAAATATTTTTCCAGCCCTGTGCAATGAATTTATCGTATTAATTAAGGAGACTGCTATCGTCGGTTATGTAGGTCTGATGGATATCCAGAAAGCCGGTGATTTTATCAAGAGTGCTACTTTTGAAGCATTTATGCCTCTGATTGGCACTGCAATTATTTATTATGTACTGATTAAGATTCTCACGTTGATTCTGTACCGTATTGAGAATCATCTGAGAGCTTCTGAAGTACGTTAGAAGGGAGTAACGAACGCATGATCAAAGTAAAAAACTTACACAAGCAGTTCGGAGACCTGAAAGTATTAAATGGCATCGACGAACATATAAAAGCAGGCGAAGTTGTTGTAGTGATCGGTCCTTCCGGATCCGGCAAAAGTACTTTTCTTCGCTGCCTGAATCTTCTGGAAGAGGTCACAGAAGGTGAAATTTACGTAGACGATGAGATGATCAATTCTCCATCTGTAAATGTAAACCTGATCCGCCAGAAAATGGGAATGGTATTTCAGCATTTTAATCTGTTCCCTCATTTAAGCATTCTGGAAAATATTACCCTGGCACCAGTTTTGTTAAAGAAAATGACCAAAGAAGATGCAGAAAAAAAAGCAAAAGAGCTTCTCACAACTGTTGGTCTTTTAGATAAAGCAGACTCTTATCCAGCTCAGTTATCCGGTGGTCAGAAGCAGCGTGTCGCTATCGCAAGAGCTCTCGCCATGAATCCTGAGATTATGCTTTTTGATGAACCAACTTCTGCTCTTGACCCTGAGATGGTCGGCGAAGTACTTGACGTTATGAAGGATCTTGCCAAAAGCGGTATGACCATGGTAATCGTTACCCATGAAATGGGATTTGCCCGCGAAGTAGCTTCTCGTGTTCTGTTCATGGATCAGGGCAAAATTTTGGAAAGCGGTACCCCGGATGAAGTATTCAATCATCCAAAGAATGAACGTACTCAGAACTTCCTAAGCAAAGTATTATGATGTCTAATTTCTGATTCAGAAATTTCACATAGAAATTGAAAAAGAAAAAGGAGAGAAAATTATGAAGAAAATGTTTAAAACCGTAGCTATCGCAGCAACAGCAACCATGCTTTTAGGAGCTTCTGCATGTGCAGAAGACGGCGTTATCAAATTCGGAACCAATCCGGAATTTCCACCATTTGAATATATTTCTGCTAATGGTGTTCTCGGTGAGTTTGATGGTATCGATATGGCTATCGCTGCAAAAATCGGTGAATTAACCGGTATGGAAGTGCAGATGGAATCTCTGGAATTCGACTCTCTTCTGATCGCTCTTCAGAATGGTCAGATTGATGCCACTATCGCTGGTATGACTATCACTGATGAAAGAAAAGAAGCAGTAAACTTCTCCACACCTTACTACACAGCAACACAGGTTATGATCGTTCCGGAAGATTCAGATATTGAAAAAGCCGAAGATATGGCTGATAAAAAGATTTGTGTTATTCAGGGATACACCGGTGAAACCTGTGTAAATGAAATGGGTTACAAATACGAAGCATTCAAAAAGGGAACCGAAGCAATCATGGAACTGGTAAATGGCAAATGTGATGTTGTTGTTATCGACTCCGCTACTGCTCAGAACTATGTAAATGATAATGAAGGTCTGAAGATCGTAGAAGATCCGGATGCTTTCGCTTCTGAAGAATATGCAATCGCTGTAAACAAAGACAACGAAGAACTTCTTAACACTATCAACGATGCCATCAACACTATGCTGGAAGACGGAACTATCTCCGAAATCGCCGCACAGTACGCAGAAGCTGATGATACAGAAGCAGAAACAGAAGGTGCATCTGAAGCCGATACAGAAGCAGTCTCCGAAACAGAAACAGCTGCTGAATAATAACATCAGGCATCTATTACGAGCCACCCTTTGGGTGGCTCATTTACTAGATAAAATATTCAATTGTCTTTTCTTCTGTCAGAATAGTCTGCTTGTTTGTCAGCAACACTGCTTCTCTTCCTTCTATGGGTCCAAATGCATAGAGGCTCTCCTCTTCTGAATTAAACATCGGCTCTGGAATCAGGCGATTGTACTCCATCGGCTTATCCATAATAATCTTAACTTCTTTTTCCTCGAAGTCTTCTATCCAGTAATAAGGGTCAAATACTTTTATATATCCATCTTTCAATCCTGTTAATGTCACATAATGCCATTCATCCAAAAACAGTCTGACTACCACCGCACCGCCTCTTTTTAGTATATCATTGATTCTGCTGGTTTCACCCAGGAAAACCTGTTCTCCCGAAAGATAACTGCTACTCACCGCCAATGCATTTCCGACCTTTCCAAATTCATTCAGCCAGTTCGATAAGAACATCATGGCCATTCTGGATGTCCCGCATTTTCCAGGTACACCTTCTGCACTATAACAATCCAGACAATAGAGCATCACGTTGCGAATCACTTCCGGCGGTATCTCTTCTCTGCCAAATAGAACACTGATTCCATTTAACATTGCAGTTGGTCCACAGTCATATTCAGACATCTGATAGCGAAGTGGATTCCTCATGATTCTCTTTCCTCCTTTTGGCAAATCAGTTCCGTTACTAAATCTGCGCCCTTCTGTAAATCTTCCGCTTCTATGTACTCTTGTACAGAGTGCGCTTTTTTCATTCCACAAGACAATACCAGTCCTGGTATTCCACGCTCCGCAAAACTATTATTATCACTTCCCCCAAAAGTAGATACCAGTTTTCCTTCCAGTACCAGCTTTTCACAGGCTGCTCTGAAATGGCGGACACAGCTACAGTTCTCATCCATCTTATAAGCTACCAGATGTACCGTATGCGTCACTTCACCTTTTGCCTGATTCTGCTCTGCTATCTGTTGCACTGTTTCATTTATTTTCTTCAGGCAGTCAAGTGCTTCCTCATGAGAAAAACTTCGAATCTCTCCACATGCCATGCATGTTTCCGGTACGATATTCGTTCCGGTACCGCCCTGTATCGTTCCAATATTGCAGGTAGTCTGCGTACCAATATGTCCCTGCGGTATTACATCAATCACCTGTGCCATCACTCTTATGGAATGTATTCCTTTTTCCGGCTCAAAGCCTGCATGAGCAGCTTTTCCTGTTATCTTTATCTCAAAAGAAATCAGTGAAGGTGCCTGATTCGCAGCAACTCCCACTGCTCCGCTTAAATCCAGCACATAAGCTTCCTTGGAGCGAATCTTACTATAATCAAACACCCGGCTTCCCACCGTATACATCTCTTCTGCTACACAAAACAGTACTTCCACGTCTCTGTGATCTCTTCCACTTTCTTCGGCCTGACGGATTCCTTCTATTATTTCTACAATACCTGCAATATCATCGGAACCGAGTACTGTCGTTCCATCCGAGGTAATTCTGCCATCTTTATGTATTGCTTTTTTGCCTTTTCCCGGACTTACCGTATCCATATGAGCCGACAATAAAATGGGGCTTCCCGGTAATGTTCCTTTTAAAAAACCGTACAGATTCCCAGCTGTTCCGCCAATTTGTTCTCCGGCATGGTCTTCCGTCACGGTAAATCCCACATTTTGCAGCTTCACCTTTAACACATCACACATATTTCTCTCTGAAAGGCTCTCTGCATCAATGGCTGTCAGCTCATCAAATTCCTGTATCAATCTGGATCTTATTTTCATAATTTTGTCCTCGGTTTTCTTTTCATATTAACATACTAGGTTATATATGTAAAGAAAAAAGGTCACAGACAAATTACTACTCTGTCTGTGACCTTTTTCTACTATTGATTACAGGGATTTTCCATATCTTATATTCCCACAATGCAATCATAATTTACTGATAATCGCCCGTTTGTATGCGAGAAATTCTTCTGAAAGTGGGAAATCTTCCCCTCTTGGCTTTTTTTCTTTTATGACAATCTCATCTCTGATCTGCCCCGGCTTTCCGTTCAGAATATAGATTCGATCTGACAGTAAAATCGCCTCATCTATATCATGGGTAATAAATAACGTAGATAAATCTATATGCAGCATAATATCCAGATACCATTTATGAACACTAGACTTTGTCAGGGTATCTAATGCACTGAATGGTTCATCCAGAAGCGCTACTCCACTGGAAGACAGATAGGTACGAAGCAAGGCTGCACGCTGACGCATGCCGCCAGATAACTGATGTGGATACTTATACTGTGTTCCTCCCAGTCCAAATTCTGTAAAAAGGGGATTCGCCTTTTCTCTGGCTTCTTTCTTCTTCATGCCTTTCAACACCAGTGGCAGGGATACATTATCAATCACTTTTTTATGTTCCAGCAACAGATCTTTCTGAAGCATATAACTGATACTTCCAGGTGTCGATGTGACATCTTTGTCTCTCAGATAAACTCTTCCTTCTTCTGGTGTCACCAATCCGGACAGAATATGAAACAGTGTCGTCTTTCCTGAGCCACTGACTCCCAGGAGCGACACCAACTCTCCCTTTTCCAGATGAATGCTGACATCCTGAAGAATCTGATGGTCTCCGTATGATTTTGAAATATGTTCTGCTCTGACTACCGACATACCAGCTCCTTACTGCGGCAGATAGTCATTGGAAAAGCCAATACCTGTCAGATCTTTTGCACAGAGTTCATTCTCATACAGCCAGCTGTAGAATGCATTCCATCTGTCTGCGTCAATCACACCCCAGCTGTCTGCATCATCAATATATTTTGCTGATAAGAATTCCTGGCTCTTCTTTACCAACTCTTCTGCACCTTTTAATGACCCGGTATTATCGCCTGCAATCAGCATATCAGCTGCTTCTTCCGGATGTTCCGCTGCATACTCATATCCTTTAGCAGTTGCTTCCATGAAGGCCTTTGCCTGATCCGGATTCTCTGCCAGATAATCATTATTGGCAATAATAACTGGTGTATAGTAGTCAAATACCGGATTCACATCTGAGAAATTAAAATAATCACAGTCGATTCCCTCTACTTCGGAATTGATATAGCCCCATCCTTCAAATACCCAGATGGCATCTGTCTGATGAGCTGCCAATGCTGCAGGTTCATCCGTGATATCATTTGGAATCAGTGTCACCTGGCTAAAATCTCCGCCGTCACCATTTACCACATTTTCCAGCATAGCAAGTTCAATCGGTGATTCCCATGTGGAATAAGTTTTGCCAGTCAGTCCTGCCGGCGTATCAATGCCGTCTCCTGCTCTGGAAATGATACCGGATGTATTATGCTGAATGACTGCTGCCACAGCAGTAATTCCCAGAGGATCATCCAGTGCCAGAGATGCTGCCATGGTATCCTGTGCTTCGATTGCAAACTGTGCCTGTCCGGCTGCACACATCAGTGCGGCTCCGTCTTCCGGTGGCTGTACAATCTCTACATCCAATCCTGCCTCTTCATAATACCCCAGGGACTGTGCTACATACAGACCTGTATGATTCGTATTTGGTGTCCAGTCCAGACAGAATGTTACTTTCTCTAAATCTTTATCTTCCGCAGATACTCCTGCTGCAAATGCAGCTGCAAGTGCCATTGTCATCATTGGTACTGCATATCTCTTCGTATTTTTTCTCATGATTGTTTTTCTCCTTTTTCTAAATGCAGCCATGGCATTGATAATCGTCGGATCACATTTACAGCCAGAAGCAATAATAAACTGATGATAACGATAAAAATGATAACTGCAAACATTTTATCAAAAGCATATGCTTTCTTTACTCTTGTCATGTAAACTCCCAGACCGTTAAATCCACCCAGCCATTCCGATACAACTGCACCTACTACTGCATAGGAAGCAGATATCTTCAACCCTGAAAAAAACTGTGGCAGCGCTGAAGGAAACTTTACATGATAAAATATCTGTACTCTGCTGGCTCCCATGGCCTGAAGCAGGTGGATTGCATCTTTGTCCACACTCTTATATCCATCCAGCAAACCAATCGTAATTGGAAAGAACGTGGTAATTACTACCAATGTAATCTTTGGTGCCATACCAAATCCCATCCATAGTACCAGAATCGGTGCAATGGCAATCGTCGGTATGGTCTGTGTAATGATCATAATCGGGTAAAATGCCTGATCCAGTATTTTGAATCGATCCATCATCGTAGCAAATACAAATGCCAGGCCAATGCCGATCAGCAGACCATAAAAGGATTCCTGCAATGTAAACTTTGCATGAAACAGGATCGTTGATATATCCCCAACCAGTGCCTGACACACAGCCACCGGTGAAGGCAACATATAAGATGGAAGAACACCTGTCGTACTAATCAGCTGCCATATCGTCAGGATCAACGCCATTGCAATCACAGGAGGTATCTTACTGATGATGTTTGGTAACTTTCTTTTCAATGGTCAATACATCCCCTTCTGGCTTATAAGATACTTTTACATACACACTCATTGCCTTACATCCGGCGCGTTCTGCCACATGCTGACATTCCTTAACAATATCCATTAGCTCGTCATAATCGCCTTCTATTGTAGTCTCAAATGGTCCTACGTAATAGTTCAATCCCGTAGACCGAATATATGCAATCACCTCATCTACTATACGGATTACCTCTTCCTCATCCTGCACATTTGGCAGTACCTGAATTGCTACACTTGCGTTCATTTTCTTTGCCTCCTTTAAATTTTTGCAATTTTATGTTAAAAAAAGAGCACCTGCAGTCCATGCAAATGCTTTATTCTTTCTAAACACTTCCTACAATGGCATGATCCAACAGGTTAAAAGGGTCTAAGGAATACCTTACTCTCAGCTTCTCCATCGAAACTCCCCTGGTCTTTCTTCAATTATTTAATACGGTAATTATAATATACGCAATTTGAAAATACAAGCCTGACTTTTATGGCTGTTCTCCCTCTAATGTTTTCTCAAATGTCTCATATGGAAGTGGTCTGGAATAATAATATCCTTGTATTTCATCACAGCTTAAAGATTTCAATTCTTCTACCTGTATATTTTCTTCCACACCTTCTGCCAGCACCCTCATACCCAGACCATGAGCCAGAGCTATCGTATGCTGAACCACCTGTTTTCCCCTGGAATTACTAATATAATCAATCAACGTTTTATCTAGTTTTAACACATGAAATGGTAAAACATTCAGGCTTGTCATAGATGAATATCCTGACCCAAAATCGTCCATGTGAAGGAGGAATCCCACTTGTGCCAGTTTCTTTGTAAGCCCTTGTATCTGAATACTATGTAATGCTACCGTCTCTGTAAGTTCAATAGGAACCATATCAAATGGAATTTGATTATTGTATACGATCTGTGCATACCTTTCCACAATTCCCTCATGATGGAGTGTCGCTCTGGATAAATTTACAGATACCGGAATTATTTTCTTTTTATTGTCCATACGTTCTTTCTGCATCTCGCAAACTTTTCGAAAAACATATTCATCCAGTCGTACAATCAATCCATTTCTCTCAAATAGCGGAATAAACTCTCCCGGTGAAATCAGCGTCCCATCGTCCTTTCTCCATCTTACCAGTGCTTCTGCACCGACAATCTTTTCGGTATTTACATCATATTTAGGCTGATAGTAAACCACAAATTTTTCATTTTCAAGTGAGGACTCAAACTCATTTTCCATCATCATTTCACGCATATGCTTCTTACTCATTTCTCCATCGTAAGTAGCCACATTTTGATCATAACTATATTGTATACTTTTCATTGCTGTAAAAGCCCGATCACATATAATTGTTAAGGGCTGAGAAATATCAGCATTTTCATATACACCATATTTAATGACAAGATTCGGAACCGGAGCTTCCTTTACAATTTTCTTGATTTCTTCTTCAAGGTATTCTACAGATAAATTCATATTGCCTGAAGTAATACAAACAAACTGATCACTACCATATCGTGCCAGCAGACCTTCTTTTGCATTCTCTGAAAATATCCTTGCAAGATACACCAGAACCTTATCTCCCATTTTATCTCCATAAATACTGTTTACCAGCTTAAAATTTCTGATATCAGCCACTATCACATGATACTTTTTATTGGTATTAAAATTAATCATGGTCTTTGCATGATGATAAAATGCCTGCCTTGTATATAATTTTGTTAATTCATCATATTCAATTGCTGACAACGCTGCAACAGATTCTCTTAACCGTATCACACTATTCAATCTGCTTTTTACTAACTTGGCGTTGTATGGTTTTGATATGAAATCTACCGCCCCTAATTCCAGACAATATTCCTCATCTTCTGCTCTGCTGCTTCCAGTAGTTACAATAACAGGAATGGATGAAAGCATTACATCCTCTTTGATTCTTTCCAAAAATTCAAAGCCATCACAAACCGGCATGTACACATCCAGCAATACTGCTGACAATTCTCTGTAATACGCTGACATCATCTTCAAACCGATCTCGCCATTCTCTGCTGTCATAACATCATATTTTTCTGATAAAATTTCTGTCAGAATTTCTCGGTTCAATTTATTATCTTCTACTACAAGAATCTTTCTTTTTACTGTATCTGATGGATTGTCCCTCTTAATTTGATCATTTCTTCTTGCATCTGCATCTTCATTGGCAAAGGCAATAATCAGATTTTCAAAACAATCTCCCTCTCCAATTCTTGCACATTTCATATAATAATAATGGAGTTCATTATCTCTTCTGGTACGATAATGTACCGTAATCTGCGGAAGAATCTTCATTTGTTCACAAATGTTTGATAAATTTACTGCAAACTGCAGTTTACCTTTATCTTCTGATGCCACATTATTTTCAATATATTCTTCCATTGCAGCTTCATAGAATAAATCCTGATGTGAATCTTCCTGTATTCCAAACACCATTCCACTGCAACGGAATGGCTGCATTTTCTGTGTTTTAATATTTACTGCAAACAAGTCACTATATTCATTTCCAAGCACATTTATGATATCAGAAAGACACAATTTTTCGCCATTTACAGGTAAAATCCCACCTATCTTATCTCTATCTGCTGTTCTGCCCAATACTACTTCATGTTTTCCCATTATATTTTCCTTTTTCTAATAAAATGTCGTTCTCACAACAAGTTTGTGCTTTATTTCAAATGAAAGTAACCCGAATATATTATAGCACTCTACATTTTCTCTGTCTACTGATAGAATGTTTTGTTTGGAAATATTATCTTTTGCTGATGCTCCGGTATGTCTTGCGATCACATTGTTTTCACTTTTGACATTTTTACTATGAACATAGTTTTTTATGATATGATGGTTAAGAGAATCTAGTTATCTACATTTCTTAGAAAGGGTCTTTACTATGCCAGAGACTAGCGCAAAGACAAAATATGAACAAATCAAACTTGAAGCAGATGCTGTAGGTGAATCTGTTAATGGATACAGTGACATGCTCCCACCACTTAAATTCCTAATTTTGAAGTGGGGGCTTCTTGCTCAATGGCTCTACTGAGCCAAGTATCTACAAGCTATCCTCGCGTGTCCCG
>CAKRON010000091.1 GCA_934373455.1 uncultured Marvinbryantia sp. | reverse complement strand
ATAATTTTAGGAAAGAAAGGGTATGTTATGAGACACAATATCAAAAAAATCTTACCTCTGGTATGCATGCTGCTCTGCCTGTTCTGTACTTCTGTTTCCGCAGCTTCCCTTCCGGGAAAAGTAACAGGTCTGTCTGCATCATACTCAGACACAACGATCAGGCTTCGTTGGAATAAAGTTCCAAAAGCCCAAAAGTACGCTATCTATCGTGTAGATCGTACCGGAGCACAGGCCAAGCTCCTTAAAAAGACCTCTGACAGAAGCTACAAAGTGAACGGCACCAGCGGTACTACCTACTACTTTAAGGTCTGTGCTCTGAATTCTGCCGGTCAAAGTGGTGCTTTTTCTTCTGTTGTTGCTGTTACTCCTCGTGCTAAAGCACCTGCTGCACCAAAGAATTTTTCTTTAAAATCTAAGGGTAACAAATCTGTCACATTTAGATGGAGTGGTGTGGGTAATGCAAGCGGCTATATCATTGAGCGCTATAATGCAACCAAATCCGCTTATGAAACAGTAAAGACTGTTACCTCACGTAAAACAAAAGAAGCAACTGTTACAAATCTGACACCAAACACTACATACAAATTCCGTATAAAAAGCTATCGCAATGTTAACGGTCAGAAGGTTTACAGTAATCCATCCCCAGTTGTTTCTGTACAGGCTGTTGCACTCTCCAGTGCTGTTCAGTCTATCCGTACCGCTTACTATAAGACTACATTAAAGAAAACAGTCACTGCCTCCAATCTTACCAAAGGCGGCAATATCACTCTGAAAAAGGGTACTTCTATTTTGGTAACATCTAAAGGCGGTACCTATGTAAATGGTTATACTTCCTCCGGTGACAGAATTAAGATAAGACGTTCTTCTCTGCGTTATACCGGATTGGATTCCCGCTCTGACTACAGTACCAGTGTCAAAGAATCCTATATTAATTCCAAAGGATACTCCAGTAAAACAGGTTATTTCATCTGGGTATCCCAGCATACTTACAAAGTAAATATCTTCAAGGGCTCTGCCGGTAAATGGAAGCTTGTAAAATGCTATCCTTGTATTGTAGGCAGATGGTCTAACCGTACACCAAATGGTCTGCACCGCATACTAAGCAACAGTGGACACGGATATGGTTCTCACTATATTTATTTCACTGCTGGTTCAGGATCTTCCAGTAATCCTAACGGCAATGCTTTCCATCATTACGTAGATCGTAATCGTACAGGAGCAAGATCTCATGGATGTGTACGTCTTAGTACTACCGCATTGAATTATATCTATAGTCATTGCCGTGTTGGTACCCCAGTTCTGGTTTATTAAACGTTTGTAATGCTACAAATAGCTTCAAAATAATTTTACAACTTAAATAAAAAGAATCTCCTGTAGAACTTAGTATTTTGAATACCAGATATATCTACAGGAGATTCTTTTTATTATTTAAGTCTGATAATATAACTAACTGTCGCACCCTGCATATCTATTGTAGCAGCCGGCCCGAATGATGAAAATACAAATGTACCATCTTGATATCCACCAACAGCACTGCTTCTGCCACTATCGTACCATTGTCCATTTCCTGCATATACATTCGTATGACGATAATCTACATACGTACAAATATCTCCTGGTTTAAGAAATCCTTCGTCTAACAATTGCTGCGGTGTCTTATACACTGCAATAATATTACATTTCTTTAAAATCATATTCTTTACACTGCCTTTAGAGTTACTCGTGTAATGAATTTCACCACCAGCTTCTCCCCAGAAGCTTCTTTTGTCTATAATTCCCATTTCTCGGAATGCCCAGTTTACCATCAGTGCACAGTTACTATACGTGATACCATCTTTTTTCCCTCTCTTCACTGCATCGCTCCAAGTCTTGGATGCTCCACTGTTTCTGTAAGCCCATGTAATTCCTTTAGCTTTATCACTCTTAATCTGATTCGAATATTTTTCTAAAATTTTCAAAAATCTACTCGCCGAAGCAGAAGCACCCGTTGATGAATTATTATCTTTTCCTGTATTCGAAGAAGAAGGCTTCAATACAATAATTTTACACACTGCTTTCTTCTTACTGCCATCCAAAGCTGTTGCCGTAATTGTTGCAGTTCCATTAGCTATTGCAGTCACTTTCCCCTTGCTATCCACCTTTGCAACAGACGGTTTACTGCTGCTCCATTTCAAACTCTTATTATTCGCATTTGAAGGCTTTACCGATACCGGTACTGTCCATGACTTTCCAGGTATCATAAAATAAGTTGTCTTACTGATCGTCACATTCGTAACACGCTGTTTTACTGTCAGTTTACATTTATATGTTTTCCGTCCTACTTTTGCAGAAATCACAGCACTGCCCTTTTTTAAAGCTTTCACTTTTCCACTTTGACTGACAGTTGCAACGGACGGTTTACTGCTCAGCCATTTTACTTTTTGGGATGTACCTGTTACTTTTAATTTCAAAGTTGCACCAGTATAAAGTGTCGCACTCTTTTTATTCAGTTTTGTTGCAGCAGATGCTTGCACGGGCATAGCTATCATACATGCAAACATCAGTAACGCTAATACCAGTATGGTCTTTTTTCTTGATTGCATAAATTCCTCCCTTGTTCCACCCTGTTTTTCAATGTAACATTTTTGTAAATATTATATCGCATTTTCTTAACATTTACAAGTAAAAAAGAGCTGAACTGAATGATATTCAGAACAGCTCCTCTTCTTATTCTGCCACAGATTCTTCCGGAATGAATACACGGTCTTTTCCAGGATCTTTTGGCACTTTTGCTCTTTCTGTGGCCTCTTTACAAAAATATTCCTGTGCACAGAGACGTTTCTTGCCTCTTCTGTTTACTTTCACATAACTGCCATCTGGCTGCAATATATGGGATTTTACATTATCGTCCAGCTGAATCTGCAAAATATGCTGCAATTCTTGTTTCAGTTTTTCGTCTTCCACTGGGAATAAAATCTCCACACGTTTATCCAGATTACGCGGCATCCAGTCCGCACTGCCCATATAATATTCTTCCATTCCGCCATTTCTGAAATAAAAGATTCTGGCATGTTCCAGGAAATTTCCCACAATAGAATGTACCGTAATATTCTCACTGATTCCCGGAATTCCCGTCTCCAGACAACATATACCACGTACAATCAATTCAATTTTCACACCTGCCGCTGATGCCTCATAGAGTAAAGCGATAATATCCCTGTCACACAAGGAATTCATCTTTGCAATAATATGCGCCTCTTCTCCATTTCTGGCATGCTCTGTCTCTCTCTGAATCAATTCGGTGAAACGATCTCGCAGCCATAATGGTGCCAGAGACAACTTATTCCAGTTCTTTGGCTCTGAGTATCCGGACAGCATATTAAACACAGCCGTTGCATCTTCCCCAATCGGTTCTGCACAGGTTAAAAGTCCGCAGTCTGTATATAATTTTGCTGTAGAATCATTATAGTTTCCAGTTCCCAGATGCACATATCTGCGGATTCCGTCCGCTTCTCTTCGCACCACCAGTGTAATTTTACTATGTGTCTTTAATCCAAGCAAACCATAAATTACATGACATCCGGCTTTTTCCAGCATCTTTGCCCAGACAATATTATTCTCTTCATCAAAACGTGCCTTTAATTCTACCAGTACAGACACTTGCTTTCCATTTTCCGCAGCCTGAGCCAGAGCGGCAATAATCGGAGAGTTCCCACTGACACGATAGAGCGTCTGTTTGATTGCAAGCACATCCGGATCTTTCGCTGCCTGTTTCACAAAATTCACTACCGGATCAAATGTCATATACGGATGATGCAGCAATATGTCCTGCTTTCGAATCGCTTCAAATATATCGTCTGTATGCATCAGTGCCGGTACCGGCTGTGGTGTGTATTTCTTTTCTTTGTACTTTTCAAATCCGTCAATTCCATACACTTTCATCAGAAATGTAAGATCAAGCGGTCCGCTGATCAGAAAAACAGCATCATTTTTAATATCAAATTCTTTTTTCAGAATTTTTAACAGCTGCTTTTCCATTCCCGCTTCCACTTCCAGACGGATTACTTCTCCCCACTGTCTCTTTTTCAACTGCTTTTGAATCTCTTTTAACAGATCCGCTGCTTCATCTTCTTCAATGGTAAGATCCGCATTTCTCATAATACGATAAGGATGCGCACACACTACATCATAATTTAAAAACAGTTTTCCTATATTACGCTCAATAATCTGTTCCAGATGAATGATACTTCGCATTCCTTCCTGTGCAGATGGTATTTCTATAATACGCGACAATACAGATGGTACCTGAACCGTAGCAAACTGTGGTTCCTCATCACTGCCTTTCTTGGATATCAATGCTCCGATATTCAATGTTTTATTTCGAATCAATGGAAATGGTCTCGAAGAATCCATCGCCATCGGCGTCAGTACCGGATATACGTTTTCGTCGAAATAACGATCCACATACTTTTCCTGTTCTTCTGTCAGTTCTTCATGCGTCTTGATAATTTCCAGCCCATTCTGCTTCAGCATTGGCACAAGTGCCCGTTCATAGGTAGAATACTGCACATCTACCATATCGTGTACCCGTTTCAAAATCAGATCTATCTGCTCCTGCGCTGTCATTCCCGCAATATCTTTTTTGGTGTAACCGGCATGCACCATATCTTTCAAAGATGCTACTCGAATCATAAAGAACTCATCCAGATTCGATGCTGTAATGCTTAAAAACTTCAATCTTTCAAATAATGGAATATTCTTGTCTCTTGCTTCACTGAGTACACGCTCATTAAAGCTGATCCAGCTGTCTTCTCTGTTTCTGTAATATTCTGATTTGTGATACTCTGTATTCACTCTACTCCCCCCTTATAGATTTCTCTTTTTACGGATCATCGGTCGTACATGAAATACTTCTTCAAAATAATCTGCTTTTGGTGGAAACAGACCTTTTTCCAAAGTAATATCTTCGCTGGTATCTACCACAATTTCAAGCTGTGCTTCTTTCAACGTCATTCGCACCTGTTCAAACTTCTGCTTATGACTGCGATCCAATGCATTTGCCACCCTGAGTATCGCAACCAGTTTTACAATCACCAGATAATCTTCCTGACTCAGCTGCTGGCTCATGACATCTTCAAACGTAAACTCTACCGTATTATATTTCACCACATTCGCAATAATTCGCCGCTCCTCTGTAGATAAACCAATGATCTCAGTGGCCATAATAATACTGTAGGAACACTGTGCTGCATCCGACAGATTAATATATTTCCCACATCCATGAAGAATGACTGCTATCTGAAGTAAAAGTCTTTCCCGCTCCTTAAGTCCTGATATCTTTTTCATTTTATCAAAAATATTCAGTGCCAGATTTTCCAGATTTCGGATGTGTGTTTTATTTCCCTGATAGCGCTTAGCAATGATTCTGGCTGCCGCAATGATATCATCATTAAACTGATGTTCCGGTTTGATGTAGCGCATCTTTTGGGCGTAATCATAGGCAATTCCATCGCTTAGAGAGGTACCCGGAAGATATATAGCCTCTGCTTCCAGTTCTTCGATAATTCGTTTGTAAATCGTCACAGAAGGCAATATCAGAGAAGCGCTCTCTGAAGGGATTCCATATTCCTTCGCGATCTCTTCCGGATGCTTGTAAATAATATCCTCATACATATTCTGAAATTCTTCTACCGTCACCCGGCTCTTTTTCAGAAGTTCCAGAATGTAATCGCCTGTAATGATCAGATATTTCATATTTCTGTCTTTCAGATACATCTTCTTGAAGCTTTCCAGATCATTATTAATCAGTTCTTCCACCATCTCCTCGGTGTGAAGTGTCTCTCTTGAAAAATCTGCCACCTTTTCACGGATACGTAAGTTTCCGATACGTATATTCTGTGTCGTTACCAGTTTATCATTGTCAAACAGACACACCTGCACACTTCCGCCGCCAACTTCCACAATGGCAGTTCCCTTCTGGATAATTTTGTAAAAATCTTTTTCACCAAAAGCAATGGATTTGTAATCCAGAAATCTCTGTTCCGAGTTATCCAGAATCTCAATCCGAATCCCTGTCATGTGCTCTACATATTCTACGATCAACAGATGGTTTTCTGCCTCACGAACTGCACTTGTAGCGCAGGCGCGATAGGCTTTGACCTTGTATCCGTTCATAATTTTAACAAAATCATTTAATACCTTGCAGAGTTCCTCAATCTTAGCTACACTGATTTTTCCGGTTGTGTAGGTATCTTTCCCCAGTTCAATCCGATATCTGACATGATCAATTTCTTTGAATTCTTTTCTTGTCACATACTGAAAAATCTTCATTTCCACTTCATAGGATCCAACATTGATTGCAGCGAATAGTGTGACAGCCATTTCTTTTTCTTCCTTTCGTTACATCTTTCCTAATAAATAGTCAATAAACTGCTGTGCAGTCCTTCCTGACAGACCTCCGTGAGATAACTCCCATTTATTTGCTTCCAGGAGAAGTTCCTCCTCATCCATCTTTACATGATTTCTTTCTGCAAGAGTCTTCACAATATTCTGGAATTCTTTCTTCGCCGGTGCACAGAAGAAAATCTGAACTCCAAAACGATTTACCAGTGACAGCTTCTCCTGTACAGTATCAGAAGAATGCAGATCATCTCTTCTGTCCTCTTTGTCACTGAATTTTTCTCTTACCAGATGTCTGCGGTTGGATGTCGCATAAATCAGGATGTTATCCGGCTTACGCTCCAGACCACCCTCTATGACTGCTTTTAAATACTTGTATTCGATTTCAAAATCTTCAAAAGACAAATCATCCATGTATATAATAAATTTATAATTTCGATTTTTGACCTGGGCAATTACATCATTCAGATCCTGGAACTGATGCTTATAGACTTCAATCACACGAAGTCCCTGATCATAATACCGATTCAGGATACCTTTAATACTGGATGATTTTCCGGTTCCTGCATCACCAAAAAGCAGACAGTTATTTGCCCTCTTACCTTTGATAAATGCTTCTGTATTATCAATCAGTTTCTGTTTTGCATTCTCATATCCAACCAAATCCTCCAGCTGTACATGGGCAATTCTGGTAATTGGTACGATCTTCACGCCATCTTCTCCATGAACGATACGAAATGCCTTATGAAGTCCCAGTTTACCCACACCGAATTCTTTATAAAAATGAATCATATGTTCCGTAAATTCTTCCACCGTTTCGGAAGCTTCCAATTCTTTCGTCAAAGTATCGATCCGGTCTCGTATTCTCTGATTGAATTGCCTGCCGGTTCCACTGTTCTGATATTCTCTCAGATAATGCATGCCGGTGATTCCAAGGAGTTCATCCAGTTTCTGAAAATCATAGCGGTACAACTGGCGGAAAATTTCAAAATCATGCTTTACCAGTTCATTCATCGTCCCGTCGACTTTTCCTACGATTTCACAGGCTGTACTGAATACATTTTCATTGTTTACCAGAAGATAGGTCAGATAATTATGCCAGAGATTGCCTGAAAATCCAAAGTTGCCTGCCATCTCAAGCAAACCATGTGCTGTTTCATAATACATCTCTGTCAGCACAGCTTTATCTTCTTTCTCGCAATGATCCAGAATCCAGACCATATCTTCGAAAATTCTTCCGTCTTCAAAGTTTCTGTAAATCATTAATTCTTCTGTATGTGTCATTCTATACGCCTCATCTCTTTAGTAATTTCCAAGTATTTTCATATTTGCTGCTTCTTCGGTAATACCGCGAATTGCATTTTTTACTGCGCTGTCATTTAAATTTCCCTCAAAATCCACAAAGAAACGGTATTCCCAGTTTCTTCCAGGCAATGGGCGGGACTCAATTTTACTCATATTCAGATTATTGTAAATGAAATGCGACAAAATATTATATAAAGAACCACTGTGATGTGGAAGTTCAAAACAGATACTGATCTTTTTCGCATTTTTCTCAAAAATTCTCTGATTCGACACAATGATAAACCTGGTTGAATTCACATCATTCTCACAAATATTTTCATCCAGAATTTCCAGTCCGAATGTTTCTCCTGCAATGGCGCTTGCAATCGCTGCCTGGGTCTTATCCTGATCCATTGCTACTTTCTTAGCTGCTCCTGCTGTATTTTCAAGAGCTGTCTGCGTCCAGTTTCTGTGTTTGTTTAAATACTGTTCACACTGCATCAAAGCCTGTTCATGGGAATATACACTTTTGATATCTTCCAGCTTTGCCCCAGGACAGCCCAAAAGCTTATGTTCGATTCGGATAATCTGCTCTCCTACAATATAATCATCGTATTTTAACAAAAGATCATATATCTCACTGACAAAACCTGCTGTGGAATTTTCAATTGGCAATACCGCAAAATCAGCCATTCCCTCTGATATGGCTCCCAGAGCATCTCTCCACTGCTTTACATGAAAAGAATTGATCTGATCTCCAAAGAATGCTTTCATAGCAGCCTGGCTGTAAGCACCCTCAACTCCCTGAAAAACCACACGGACATTTTCTCTGTCCAGATGTTCCACTTCAGTAAATGGGAGCTTTCCGACAACTCCTTTTTTGGTCAGCAGCTGATACTGAAGCTTCCGGCTCATCGACATGATCTGCTGAAACAGTTCTTCAATACCATGACTGTTAAAATCATTATGAGTCAGCCCTTTTAAAACTTCAAGCTTTGAATCCTCCCGTTCCTTATCAAAAACCTTTTTTCCAGTTTCTATTTTATATTCTGCTACCTGTCCACTGACTGCCATACGTTTTTCATATAATTCTACGATCTGACGGTCAATCTCATCAATCTGATTTCTTAATACGGATAAATCTATCATCTTTTTACTCCTCTGCTGCTTTTCGAATCTCTCCCAGGAAAGACAGGGAACCAAATGCCAGCACCACGCCTCCCTCTTCTTTTGCCTTCTGTATCGAATCACTGACCGCTTTTGGGATATCTGTTTCTGCCTGAACATCCTGGCAATACTTCTTCGCTGCCTCTGCCAGTTCCTTTGCCGGAAGCGCTCTCGGATTTCCCGGAGTCTGAATTGCCACTACGGATTCTAAATGTGGGAGTATCTTCTTCAGAACTTTGTCATATTCTTTATCTTTAAATACCCCGCAGATACCATAAATCTTCTGATCTGACAGACACTGGCAAATAGATCTTTCCAGTTCTGCTGCCCCATCTGGATTATGTGCCCCATCAATGATTACCATCGGATCTTTACGAATCACGGTAAAACGTCCATTCCATACCGTCTTTGCGAAACCACTACGCATCTGCGCATCACTGATCTGATATCCTAATTCTCGCATAGCCTGCACACAAACACAAGCTATCACAGCATTTTTTATCTGATAACTGCCGCCAAGATGAATGCAGATATCTTTATCCTCCCCATAAGAGAATCTCTGTTCTTCCAACCCGTAGGTAATCTCTTCTGCCTTTTCCCAGTCGGCCACTTTTAAAACGGCATGACACTGATTGGCTTTTGCCTCGATCACTTCCATAGCCTCCGGATCCTGCTTTGCTGATACAACTACTGTACCAGGTTTGATAATTCCAGCCTTATGACCTGCAATCTCTGCAAGAGTATTACCAAGAAATGCTGTATGATCTTTACTGATTGATACAAGCACTTCCATAACTGTGGTGCGAATCACATTCGTTGCGTCTGTATCTCCACCCATACCGGTTTCCAGAACTACTATATCACATTTCTTATCTACAAAATGGAGAAATGCCATCGCTGTCTCCACTTCAAAAATAGTTGGCACCGACATGCCCTTTTCCTGCATTCGTTCTACAGCCTGTTTTATTTTCTCCACATAACAGCTGACAGCCTCTCTGCTGATATACTCTTCATTTACCTGAATTCTTTCCCGATAAGAAAAGAGTGTCGGGGATATATAACGCCCCACCTTATATCCTGCTTCCTTTAATATTGTAGAAATATAGGCAAGAACAGACCCCTTTCCGTTGGTTCCTGCGATGTGAATA
>CAKRON010000090.1 GCA_934373455.1 uncultured Marvinbryantia sp. | reverse complement strand
GGAATTAAATTCTGCCCTGGAAGAAATCAACAATACAGAAACAGACTACAGCAGCAAGCTGTATGCCCGTTATGAAGGAAAAGCGGTCATAAATTATGCACTCAACAAGGAAGAAAAACAATGGCTGGATGCACATGAAAACACAATTCGTGTGGGATATCTAAAGGATAATCTTCCTTTTTGCGGTGAAGAAAATGGGAAACTGACAGGAATCCTTGGAACTGTTCTGGATACTGTTCAGGAAAAATATGAAATCACGATCAAGGCAGTTCCCTGTTCCACGGGAGTACAGATGAATGAGGCATTGCAATCTGGCGAAATAGATATTGCCGGTCCTATCATTCAGGATTTTTATACACAGGAACAGTTTCAGGTGATTTTGACGGATGAAATCTTTGATATTACGCCAGTTGTTATTTACAAAGGAAATGAATATAACAGCAGTATCTCTACGATCGCAGCGACAGAGACCTCAATATACTCTGAATTGATGGTGTCCCTTCTTTTTCCGGATGCAGAGATCAAACTATATGATACACAGGAAGAATGCCTGGAGGCAGTAGCAAATGGAAAAGTAGAAGCAACTGTTATTCCATCTTCAAAGATTAATCTTCTTAATGAAAGTTCACTGACCAAAAGTCTGTCATTTGCAGAAATGGCAAAACGGCAGGAATTAGCGATGTTCACGACGAGAGAAAACAGAAGAGCAGCTACCATTATCAATAAAGCAATTGAGCAGTCATCCAATATTTTAAATGGCGTTGTCCTTGCACAAAATTCTGTTTCGGAAAAGAAAATGACCTTGCAGGATGTCCTTGCGGAGCATGCAGGCTTAGCTATCGGGAGTTCATTTGTGATTATTTTTGTACTGCTTCTTCTGGTTTATTCCCTTTCAGTAAGCAGGAAAAAACAGATGGAAGCATTGAAAGAAGCACAGGATGCAAATGCGGCGAATATTGCAAAAACAACGTTCCTGAACAATATGTCCCATGATATCAGGACACCAATGAATGCAATTGTTGGATTTACAGATATTGCCATGAAGAAGAAGCCGGACAAAGAGGTGGAGAATTGTCTGAAAAAGATCCGGCAGAGTTCAGAATATCTGATGACACTGATTAACGATGTGCTGGATATCAGCCGCATTGAAAGTGGTAAACTGGAATATAAACCAGTACCGGTAGATCTCAGGGATATAATAAATACTGTTTCGTCGATTGCAAGGGGATATATAGAAAACCGTGATCTTAATTTGTATGTTTCAAGAGAAGAACTAAAAACTCCTTATGTGATGGCAGATGAACTCAGAATCAGAGAAGTATTGCTCAACATCATCAGTAATGCAGTCAAATTTACAAAAGACGGAGGTACCATTTCATTTGTTGCAGAAAACGGTCCGGGGAATGATGAGCAGCACATGATTGTACGCTATCGTATATCAGATACCGGAATTGGTATGAGTGAGGAGTTCCAGACCAGAATATTTGATGAGTTCAGTCAGGAAAATGATGGGGCAAGAACCAGTTATAAGGGAACTGGGCTGGGAATGGCGATTGCTAAGAAATATGTAGATCTTATGGGTGGGAAAATTGAGGTCAGCAGCAGACAGGGTATTGGTTCAACCTTTACGGTAGAAATTCCCCTGCTTATAGCAGAACAGGTACTGACTGAAAAGGAAGAAAAGTTAAGGAAAGATGTGGATCTACATGGTCTGCATGTCCTTTTGGCAGAGGATAACGATTTAAATGCAGAGATAGCAGTAGCTTTATTGGAAGAACAAGGGATGATGGTAACCAGGACTGCCGATGGTAAATCTGCCCTGGCACAGTTTTGCAATACAGTTCCGGGGACTTTTGATCTGATTTTGATGGATATTATGATGCCGGAAATGAATGGGTATGAAACGACAAAAGCTATCAGAAATCTGCCGGACCGTCCGGACGGAAAGGAGATTCCTATTATTGCAATGACAGCAAATGCATTTGCAGAGGATGTACAGGCTGCTTTGAATGCTGGAATGGATGATCATATTGCAAAACCGATTGACATTGAGAAAGTAAAGATGACCATTTATAAATATATCAGTTATAAAGCCTGTTAGTTAAAACAGGTAGCAAGATACATGTATCTGTGTATCTAAAGATAATATATGTGGGGGACAGGCTTATGAAAAAGTTGAACAATGAGGATATACAGGCATATTTTCAGGCAGGAAATTCCGGATTCTGGAAAGTAGAGTCTGAAGAAGGAAAAAAGACAAGACTGTACACGGATGAAATCACAGATGAACTGTTTGGAATTACAGAAGACCTGTCTCCAGAAAAATGCATGGAATATGTGGCAGAACATATTTATCCGCAGGAGAGGGAGTGCTTCTGGGGGTACATGGAAGAAATGAAAAGCCATGAATCAGAAGCTGTTTACCGTTATATGCATCCTGTAAAGGGAGTCATTTATATACGATGTACAGGAAGGAGGGTGCCATCTCCAGACAACATGATCAGGCTTGTGGGTTACCATCAGGAAGCAGGAAATATTGTTCATTTTGAAAAAGAAAAACTTCTGGAGAACCGATTGCTGCAACAGAATCAGCAATTAAAGGATGAAAACAAAAACCAGATTTTTTATTATAAGGAGCTTCTGGATACGATAAGTGTTGGAGTACTATCCTATACATTGCCATGGCATGAAATTGTCCATATAAATGCAGAAGCTATGCGCATCTATGGAGTGGAGACAGTTGAGGAAGCACAGGAAAATCTGGGCAGACTCATAGGGGCTGTGTCCTATTTAAATCAGAATGTAATTGATAAATTGAAGGATATGCGAAATCATGATGGAGCTGTTTCTTATGAATGTGTAATCCCAGACGGAAAGGGACATCAGACACCGGCGATTGCGAAGACGGAAATTTTTTATACATCGGACGGGAAAAAAACAATACTAACCACATTCCTTGATATTTCTGAAAATGTTACTCTGAAAAAATCACTGAAAGAAGCACAGGCAAGCAATGCGGTCATATCCGCAATTTCAAAGATTTACTGGACGATTTATTCTATGGATCTGCGAACAGACAGTTTTGAAGAAGTTGTCGGGGGCGAGGTGATGCATCGATTAACAGGTAGTCACGGATGTGCTTCAGAAGCATTTCGTACTGCACGGAAAAATGTGGTTTCCGGAGAGAATCAGAAATCCATGCGGGAGTTTTTTGATATTACAACGCTGGCAGACAGGCTGCAGCAAGAAGAGACGATTGCGAGAGAATATCTTGCCGCAGATGGGCATTGGCATATGGGACGATTCATTGTGAAGCGGCGTGATGCAAACGGAACTGTTACGGAGGTGCTTTATGTAGCACGTGACATTACGGAAGAAAAAAAGCAGGAGTTCGAATATCAGGAACAGCTGAAAAGAATCGCTCAGGAAGCGGAAAAAGCGAATGTTTCAAAAACAGATTTTCTCAGACGCATGAGTCATGATATCCGAACTCCAATCAATGGAATCCGTGGAATTACGCAGATTGCAAACCATTTTCCGGGAGATCTGCAAAAACAGCAGGAGTGCAGGGATAAAATCCTGACAGCATCTGGATTTCTTCTGAATCTTGTGAATGATATCCTGGATATGAATAAAATGGAATCTGGAACATTGCAGCTGGAAGAAAAAACTTTTGATTTACGCAAAGTGCTGGGAGAATCGATTGGTATTGTTGAGATGCAGGGACGTGAAAAGGGAATTTCACTGAACCTGGAAGCTGTCAATATCATACATAATCAATTGGTCGGAAGTCCTCTTCATCTTCAGCAGATCCTGCAGAATATAGGAAGTAATGCAGTAAATTATAATCATGTGGGTGGTAAGATTATTGTTGGCTGCCAGGAAATCAGTTCAGATGACCGGATCGCAGTATTCGAATTTACCTGTACAGATAATGGAATTGGGATGAGTGAAGAGTTTCAGAAGCATATGTTTGAACCTTTTACACAGGAGAACAGACTGGAACAGAAAGTAAATATGGGAACTGGTCTGGGAATGACTATTGTCAGTCAGTTAGTAAAGCTGATGGGAGGGCAGATTTGTTTTACCAGTAAAGTGGATGAAGGAACTTCATTTGTGATTACATTGCCGTTCCAAATTGCCTTAGACAGAGAATCAAAAATGCCAGAAGCATCCGTTGAGAATGTTTCACTGAAAGGGAAAAGAGCACTTCTTGTGGAAGATAATGAATTGAATATGGAAATTGCACAATTCATATTGGAAAATGAGAATATGCAGGTTAGCTGTGCATGGAATGGAAAAGAGTCAGTGGATATTTTTGCCCGTTCAAAGCCGGGAGAGTATGATTTGATATTAATGGATATCATGATGCCGATTATGGATGGCCTGGAAGCAGCAAGACAGATTCGGGCAATGGATCGTCCTGATGCCAAACTTATCCCTATTGTAGCTATGTCTGCAAATGCTTTTCAGGATGATGTGGAGCGTAGTAGAAGGGCAGGAATGAATGAACACATTGCGAAACCTGTTGATATTGATAATTTAATTGCGACAATAACAAAGTATATTGAAAAAAAGTAGGAGGCATTCAGTTGTTAGAGAAAGCAGTTCAGTCTGTAATATATGAAAAGGCTCTTAAAAACCATTATATAGAAATTCTGTACATTGATTTTGAAGATACAGGAAAATGTTTTAAGCTTCATCAGGATACGAAGCTGTTAAGTGGTGAAAATATTTTTCCGGAGTCGGATGAGCAAATATTTGATGATTATATCTGTGAGAAAATTATGCGTTATGCATCTAAATAAAGCAAAGACAGCGTTTTTAAATAATATGTCACATGATATCCGAACCCTTATGAATGCGATCCTTGGTTTCACAGCCATTGCAGCGGCGCATATGGATCAGACGGATCTGGTAAAAGACTATCTGACGAAAATCGGGACGTCGAGTCAGCATCTTTTAAGTCTGATCAATGATGTTCTGGACATGAGTCGTATTGAAAGTGGAAGTGTTAAGATAGAAGAAAAGGAAGTCTGCATCCCGGATATCCTCCATGATCTAAAAACGATTATACAGGGAAATATTCAGGCAAAACAGCAGGATCTTTATATTGACACACAAGATGTTGTCCATGAGAACGTTATTACTGACAGATTACGTCTGAATCAGATTCTTTTAAATATAGTAAGTAATGCAATTAAATTCACTCCGGCAGGTGGTATGGTCAATATCCGTGTATCTGAGAAACCGTGCAATAGAAAGGGCTTTACTACCTTTGAGTTCAGGATCAGGGATAATGGAATCGGAATGTCTGAAGAATTTCAGGCACATGTGTTTGATTCCTTCTCAAGAGAACGGACATCTACCCAAAGTGGAATTAAAGGGACCGGACTTGGTATGGCAATCACCAGGAATATCGTGGATATGATGGGTGGAACCATTTCATTGACAAGTAAAGAAGGAAAAGGAACGGAATTCGTTGTCACCCTTAATTTTAAAACACTGGAAAAAGCTACTGTTTATGGACCTATCCCTGAATTGATCGGTGCAAGAGCACTGGTTGTAGATGATGATGTTCATACCTGCATGAGTGTAAGCAAAATGCTGCGTGAAATTGAAATGCGGGCAGACTGGTCAACTTCTGGAAAAGAGGCAGTCATCAGAGCAAAGGAGGCCTTTGAACAGAACGATGCATTCAAAGCTTATATTATCGACTGGCTGATGCCGGATATGAATGGAATCGAAACAGTACGAAGAATCCGATCTGTGGTTGGGGAGGAGATACCAATCATTATTCTGACGGCATATGACTGGGCAGATATCGAACAGGAAGCGAAAGAAGTTGGTGTCACTGCATTTGTGGAGAAGCCAATCTTTATGTCAGAATTAAGGAAAGTTCTGACAAAGCCTATGGAGATAAAAGAAGAACCATTGCAGCAAACGGAAAGAGGAAATCGTTATTCTGGTAAAAAGGTTCTTCTTGTGGAGGATAATGAACTGAACCGCGAAATTGCCACGGCTCTGTTGGAAGAAATCGGAATAATAGTAGACTCAGTGGAAGACGGAACAGATGCTGTTGAACGGATGAATGAAGTGGATGATGACAGGTATGATCTGATTTTCATGGATATCCAGATGCCTAAAATGGATGGTTATATGACAACCAGGGAAATTCGTACCCTGAAGAATAACAAGAAAGCCAATATACCAATCATTGCCATGACAGCAAATGCCTTTGAAGAGGACAAAAAGAAGGCATTTAAAGCAGGGATGAATGCACATATTGCAAAACCAATTGATATAAATACCATACTTGCTGTCTTTGACCAGGTGTTTGGGATCTTATAAAACCCACACGAATCAATGCCACGTAAAAGGATAAAAGTGAAAATGAATAAATCAGTATTGCAAAGGAGTATCATTTTTATATTGTGCATTTGTATCCTTTGTTCATTCTGTCCGGTTTATGCTTTTGCAGCAGAAAATCAGAAAGAGAATCTTGCCGGAAATGCAGTTAAATATAACCGAAGAGGTGGGAAAGTAATCCTGTATTGCAATGAACTTTCAAGTGATGACAAGACAGCGGTTTTTGAATTTGTATGTTCCGATACGGGACTTGGTATGAGCGAAGAATTTCAGAAACATGCATTTGAATCCTATGCCCGGGAAGGAAAAGAAACAACGAATGGATATAGTGGTGCCGGACTTGGACTTTCTATCGTAAAAGATATTGTTTCCAGGTCAGTTCCAGGCAGATTTGATTTTATCTTTATGGACATCATGATGCTGGTAATGGATGGATTATTTGATGAAAACAATTTTATGTCTAAAATTAGTTTTTTAGCACAATTGAAACAAAAAAACACAAAAAAGGGCATTTGAGCAGGTATTTTTCCTTTGACTATTTTCTCAGGACAGTGTATAATAAAAATACAAAGAAGAGATACTTATAAGGTCGGAACAGAGACCTTAAACCTGTTCCAGTGGTCGGGATGGAGACCGAAAACCCATTCTCATTGCAGAATAAACTGTGAAAAATTAGTAGAAGGATGACTGAGAGGTTATCCTTCTACTTTATTATATGGAGGTTTAATGGAAGAACAAAAGAGTTTTTTGCAGCGCGTAAAAGAAACTGTTATTCAATGTGCATATTCATATAAGAAATATTATGTTGAGTATGAATATTTACTCTGTTCTAAAGCATTTGAAAAGAATGAATATTATATAGTAAGTGCGCATGAGGATAATTATCTGCATCTTACAGGATTACATACAAATTTAGATGCAACATCATTTTTTGAAAAATGCTATAGTGGTACTTTAGAAGAGGCTGATTTTGATTTTTGTAAAAGAGGACAGAATGAACATGAAGTAAAGGGTTCTGTCAGAAGAAAAATTAATTCATTACCGTCTATTATGAATATGTTTTCTGCCGAAACTTCGGTTGAAGAAGATTTTGAAAAAAATAGAATACGATGCTCATTGGCTGCAGGTAATGCCAGTTCTACATTAGGTTTCATTGTTGCGGGAAAAGCCAAACCGATGACACTGCTAAAAGGAAATGAGTTAAATTCATCAAAAGCCAGAAAATTGGATTTGGTTCTAAGAAGAAAAACCGGAGAAACGAAATTTTCAGAGATAGTTGTTGGAGCAACTGAACAACTATTGGAACATAAAGCGGTCTTGAATACATTATTATCAGAAGAGTTATTGCAATGACTGCGAGTGCATTTGAAGAAGATAAGAAAGATGCGATTACAGCCGGTATGAATGGTCATATAGCAAAACCAATCTAGGTGGATAAGCTACTGTCGATGTTAGCAGAAATTATAAGGTAACGAGAAAATATCAATAGTAGTACGTATGAAAAAGATTAGAATCAATAAGGGGCTTATCGTATGACAGCCCCTTTCTCTTTTTACAATATTATATTATCATGAAAATTTATCACTGTAACGAATATGCATATCTTCCCAATCCATGAACAATACATAAAATACCTTTCCGTATTGCTGGCTTTCTACAATTCTTCCATGATCAAGCACAGAAAGGTAAGTTCCGTCAGCCTTTCGAAGATGAAAATGAATATAGTCATTTTCATTACCGCTGTCAATCTGTTCCCAGATACTGGATTCTATCTGTTTTTGTTCGTCTTCACGAATCAGGTTGCGGAAACTTTTCTTAGTAAGTCTGAATAATTCATCTATATTTTTATACCCGGATATATGAAGAAATTCATTGTTTGCATAAAATAGCTCATCATCTTCTCGGTCAGCTCTGTATATGATAAATGCACCTGGAAGATGTTCTGAAATATCTTTGAATGCAAATCCAAGCTGTTTGCGGACTCCTGATTGGAGACCTTTTTTGTAAGCCATACATCCATTTTTTCCATGAAGTTTTATCTCATAAAGTGCCGCATCTGCATAGCGCATAAGCTGTGAATGGTTTGCAGCGAATGTTGGATATTCTGCATATCCGAGAGATATATAAAACACATGTTTTTCACCGTGACATGAGAATGTCTTTGGAAGCATTGTAAATTGCTGCAGCTGTTTATCTGCTTCTTTCAAGGTACAATTTGGTAAAAGAATGCAGAATTCGTCCCCACCGTTTCTTCCCAGTAATGCATCGGATGGGAAAAAAGCCTTCATGCTGTCTGCAAGACTCTTTAATGCTCTGTCTCCGTAGCTATGTCCATAGATATCATTGATAAACTTAAAGTCATCAATATCAAGGAGTGCAGCCACAAAATGTGTTTGTGGATTTTGGGAAATCATTTTTTCTGCAAATTCATCAAATCCATAGCGGTTATAAATATTTGTAAGAGCATCTGTGCGTGCCAGTATTTGATATATATTCTTATGTTCTTTTGCTACTAACCATACTCTGGTAAGAACTGACAGAAGAAGGCTTATCGTAAGAAATATTCCGCTGATGATTACAAGTAGTGTGTTATTTCTCCATCCAATTTTAGGAGTTACTTCAAATTTCCAGTTATCATCGCCTATTGTAAATGCATAGGAAACAGGTTGATTTATTTGACCATCTGACTGATAAACCACTTTATAAGTATCACTCCAGGGAGTGTCTGTTTTGGAAATTTTATATTCGTATCCAAAATTTGAAAGTGCACTGATGGCATCTGAAAAAATATCCGGAACACGCAGGATAACAATCGTAAATCCCCAAAAATACTCTTGTCCGTTTTTATCTTTCAGGTATACTGGATTGCGGACTGCAATTCCATATCCGCCTTGTTTCAATTCGAAGGGACCTTGCGTAATGATTGTATGGTTGTCTCTGGCGTAACAGGAAATCTTTCCACGGTCTTTATCATGGATCAGATCAATCTTACCTGCCTCATTTCCCTCAGCCGGATAAATGTCTGTAACAACACCATTAGGAGCAAGCTGCACGCTTTCAATAGAATCAGACATAAGATTTTCAGCAATCGTTTCAAACTGATGGATCTCGCCATTTTCACTGATTAGAATCTGTTCCAAGGCATCTGTAATCTCAATTCCGTCTGTAATTTCATTCTTTATGCGCTCACCATAGGTGGCTGCGTTTAATTGTGCTGTTATGTGTCTCTGCTCTTTTTCGTGGGTGTCTGTGTTATATACAATTAAATTAACAAGGCATAAGCCCAGTAAAAAAACGATAAGAGGCACAAGTGTTTTCTTCTTCACTTGGTTTACCTCGTTTTATCCATGCGATTTTTATGATAAAGCATTATACCACAGAAGCTGAAAAACAGAATAAGTTTTCTGAAAAAAATACAAAAATTATTTGTTGTGATTCATCAGTGTTTTGATGTCTTCTTCTGGGGTGGTAATAGGTGCAATACCATAATTTTCCACCAAAAAGTTCAGAATATTAGGAGACAAAAACGCCGGGAGAGAAGGACCGAGACGGATGTTTTTGATTCCCAGGTGCAGAAGCGTTAACAGGATGCAGACTGCCTTCTGTTCGTACCAGGAGAGAACGAAGGAAAGCGG
>CAKRON010000089.1 GCA_934373455.1 uncultured Marvinbryantia sp. | reverse complement strand
GAAATTGCCATAGGATATGTGAATATTCCTCTGGTGACACCATTTAAGACTGCGCTGCGTACAGTAGACAGTGTGAATGATCTGATTGTGAAGATCACTGCAGATGATGGGACAGAAGGATTCGGAGAAGCACCTCCTACTGCTGTGATTACCGGTGATACAAAAGAATCTATTGAAGCGGCAATTCGCTATTATATAGCACCTGCCATATTAGGAATGGATCTGGAAGATCTTCCGGCAATCATGGAAAAGATGGAGCACAGTCTGGCAAAGAACACCAGTGCCAAGGCAGCTGTAGATATTGCGTTATATGATCTGTATGCAAAACTTCAAAAGAAGCCTTTATTCAGACTCCTTGGGGAGAAACAGCCGGATCAGGTGAAGACAAAACTGGAAACAGATTTGACCATCAGTGTCAATGATACAGAAGAAATGGTGAGAGACAGTCTTCTGGCTGTAGAGCAGGGATTTCATATTCTGAAAGTAAAAGTCGGAAAAGGCGGAAGTAAAGATGTGGAACGCATCCGGGAAATTCGCAAAGCAGTGGGAAAAGACATAACGATTCGTGTAGATGCCAATCAGGGATGGACAAAGGAAGAGGCGGTATCGACCATTCGTGCCATGGAAGATGCTGATCTGGGAATTGAACTGGTGGAACAGCCGGTATCTTATCATGACTTCAAAGGAATGCAGTACGTTACAGAAAATGTAGATACCAGGATTCTGGCAGACGAAAGTGTCTTTTCTTATGAGGATGCAGTGCGCATTATGGAAGAGCATGGTGCAGATCTGATTAACATAAAACTAATGAAAACCGGTGGAATTCATGAAGCGGTTCGTATCTGTGATGCAGCAGAAAAGCATGGGGTTCAGTGTATGATTGGCTGCATGCTGGAAAGTAAAGTATCGGTCAGTGCCGGTGTGCATCTGGCAGCAGCACGTTCCTGTGTCACCATGGCAGATCTGGATGGTCCATCATTGTGCAAAATTGATCCGTATGAAGGCGGACCGGAATTTAAAGGTCCGAACATCTATCTTCCGGAATATTCAGGAATCGGAATTACGAAAGTACCGGTGACTTTTGATATAAGGAGGGAATATGGCAGATAAACTGGCAATTGTCACAACAAAGCGGGCTTATCTTCGTGGTTCGGCAGAGAATGCAAGTGGTGTGAATACAAGTGGCATTGAAGATGAGATTTTTGCAGGATGGGCAGTTAGAATACTGGAGGAAGTACAATCAAACAACTGGGTCAAAGTGGAGACACACTATGGTTATACCGGTTATGTTGAGAAAAGAGAACTGCGTGAGATAAGTGAGGAAGAATTGAAATGCAGGCAGGATACGGACAGGTTTTACCGTATAGGAATCAGTGAAGCAGATCTTCTGGATCAGCCAAAGGTGCAGGGGCTGTTTCTGGAACTTCTCTTAAAAAACAGTATTGTAGAGCTTTTGGAAAAAGAAATAGTAGAAGGATGGAGCAGGGTGCGCACAGCATCTGGAAAAGAAGGATATCTGCATACAGAAAATTTAAGGAAAAGAATGGATACAGACGGATATCTGCTTCTGGAAGAGAAGGATCCGAAAAACAGTTATTTTTCTGCCTGGAAGAATCCATATGACACAGAAGAATCATTGCGAAAAAAAGTCACGGACAGTGCCAGAGAATTTCTCGGTACACAGTACCGATGGGGAGGAAAATCTTCCCAGGGAATAGACTGTTCAGGGCTGGTATTTATGAGTTATCTGGATCAGGGAATACTATTATATCGGGATGCTCAGATTCAGAATGGCTATCCGGTAAAAAAGATTAAAAAAGAAGAATTAAAACAAGGAGATCTTTTGTTTTTTCCGGGACATGTGGCGATGTATCTGGGAGATGGGAAATATATCCATGCAACCGGATATATCAAGACACCATATGTTACCATTAATAGTCTGATTGATACAGATCCGGACTACAGAGAAGATCTTGCAGAAAAAATAACAGAATGTGGGAGTGTTTTTATATGAGACGATTTGATGCAAAAGAATTAGAATCTCTGGCAATGGAATTGCCGGAAGAGATTCAGCAGTATAAACTGGCTGGAAATTTTGACATGGCCAAGGAAGCAATCCAAAGATGGCTTTCAAAGCCAATCGGAGAAAAATTAAAAGAGCGGCTTCGATATGAACAGTATATACTGGAAGAACTGCCAAAGGAATTTCCTTACACAGAACAGGATATTATAAAAATGTTTCAGGAAAAACTGCCTGATTTTTCAGCAGAAGATTTGCATCGTATAGAACAGGATAACCTGGCAGAATGGATATATTTGAATGGAGAAAAGCATTACATTCACAATTTACTCAGAAATATCTGTGATAAAGATGATGATATCAAAGAGCGAATGGGATCTCTTGAAACGATCACAGAGGATAAAAAGCTTCTTCTTGAGAAAGTGAAAGAAATTCAGGAGAAAAAAGAAGTAACAGAAAAGATCCATCTTCGTGCATCGATCCGTTTAAACGAGGAGCAGTTCTGCCCTGGAATGAAAGTAAAAGTGCATCTTCCGATCCCGGCAGAATGGTATCAGACATCAGATGTAGAGATTCTGGATTATTCAGAAGGAAAAGTGTCTATAGACGATGCAAGATCCTTATATCGTTCTATTTGTATCGAAGATACACTGAAAGAAAACCGTACATTTTATGTGGAGTATCAGTACAAGATTAAATCAACCTATATTGATTTGTGGAATGAAAACAGCGAACATGTGAAGAGATGCGGAACAGATTGGAAACTTACCAAAGAAGAAGAAAAAGCCCATCTTGGGGAACAGTATCCACATATTCGTTTCAGCCCATATTTAAGAACACTTGCAGAAGAAATTGTAGGAGATGAAAAGCGTCCGTTGGAAATTGCCCGTAAAATATATGATTATATTACAACAAACGTACAGTATTCATATATGAAAGCATATGCCCTGATTCCGGATATTCCTCAGTATTGTGCAAGAAATCTGCGTGGAGATTGTGGCGTGCAGGCATTATTATTCATTACATTATGCCGTATTTGTGGTGTGCCGGCACAGTGGCAGTCAGGATTGTATGCGAATCCGAAATATGTAGGACCGCATGACTGGGCAATGTTCTATGTGGAAGAGTACGGATGGCTTTATGCAGATCCATCGTTCGGAGGATCCGCATATGCATCGGGAGATGAAAACCGCAGAAGATTCTATTTTGGAAATCTTGATCCATATCGCATGACAGCGAATCATGCATTCCAGCAGGAATTTGCAGTAAAGAAAGACTTTATGCCGATTGATCCATATGATAACCAGTCTGGTGAAATAGAATCAGAGACAAAGGGATTTGCTTCTTATGAAGTAGAGTCTGATAAAGAATGGCTGGAATAACCCAGTACATATCGGTCATAACCGCCATATTTATTCATACGTTTTAAGATTTGAAAGCCTTCGCATTGCACATTGCGAAGGCTGTATTTATTTGCGGGTGAAACAGTGGTAAGGACAATGACATCTGTATTCCAGCATTTTGCATGAGAGAGACAACGACGAATTAAGGTACGCTGTAATCCATAACCACGATAATCAGGATCTACGACAATCGTATCTAATTTGGCGCAGCGGCAGACTGTAGATTCCTCCCATTCCAGCCCCCATCCAAGATTGTCCGGATTCTTACCGGGAAAAGCTAAGGAAGCGTAGGCAATCAGCCGGGATTGATCAAAAACGCCCAGGATCATATTGGGTGAGATCAGATATCCTGCATTTTCTTCCCTGCAGGTAGCGACAAATAAATCCGGATCTGAGATGGTAGAACAGATCAATTCCTGAAGCTGCATGATAGCATCCAGGTCATTGGAAGAACAAAGACGAATAGAAAAATCACTGTGATTCATTGGAAAACCTCCTTTTTTCCTATCATATCACAATTGAAAGCAGATGACAGAAAAAATCTGTATATTTTTGACTGGATAAGAAGAATAGCATTTGACAAAGGTTTGAACGATATGGTAAGATAATTTTCAATTACAGATAGTATAGATTTTGGAAGTTATACACAGATTACGGACCATATGGGATAACGACTGTGCATGTTTTACATGCCTTTCGTTATCCTTTTTTGCGTTGTATATCCAGAAAAGCCGGACCACATTTGCTGGTTTGGATAAAAATAAAAGAAGGAGATCTACAAGAATGTATTTAATGATTGATAATTATGATTCATTTGTATACAATTTGAAAGCTTATTTTCAGGAACTGGGAAGAGAGATACTGGTAAAGCGATGTGATGAAATTACATTGGAGGAGATCGAACATATGCAGCCAGAGGGAATTATTCTCTCACCGGGACCAAAACGACCATGGGATGCAGAACTTTGCATGGAAGTGACAGAACGGTTCCAGGGGCAGATACCAATTCTCGGAGTCTGCCTTGGACACCAGGTACTGGGACATTGTTGTGGTGCGGTAGTGCAAAAAGGGGAACGTCCGATGCATGGTAAAGTGACAGAACTAAAGAATAACGGCACCGGTGTGTTTGCAGGTTTACCGGAAAAGTATAAGGTCACAAGATATCATTCACTGGTAGTGAAGAAAGAGTCTGTACCGGAAGAGTATCAGATTGATGCAGTATCAGAGGATGGTGCAGTAATGGGAATTTCCCATAAAATATGGTCGGTATATGGCGTACAGTTTCACCCTGAGGCAGTATTGACAGAGTACGGACATGAATTACTGGAGAACTTTTGCCGTATTGCAGAAAAGAATTGAGACAAAGAAAGGAAAAAAGATGTATCAGAAACAGCGTAAAATCAGAAAATTAAATTCCTATATACCGGCAGCGGAATTGTTCCGTTTTTATCAAAAAGAAAAAGATTGTGTTTTTCTGGATTCATCTCTGGTGAATCAGCTGGGACAGTATTCCATCATTGCCAGATGTCCATATTTGAAGCTGGAAAAGAAAGAAGAAAGTTTTTGGATAAATGGGATAGAGGAGAAAGCAGATACGTTTGAAAATTATCTGAAAGTATATTTGGCCAAACATAAAGATAAAAATGAGAGCAGCCTGCCGATTACTTCCGGAGCAATAGGCTATTTTTCTTATGATTATGGGAGAGAGAGACAGAAAGTAGTATCCAATGAAGCAGATATTGTTAAGATACCGGAGGCTGTGCTGACTTTTTATGATTTTTTTATCATCGAAGACTGTCATAAAAAAGAAGTGTATCTGGTGTCAAACGGAATAACCGAAAATGCAGATCAGATGATTTCTGAGGCAGAAGAGATATGTAAGAAAACAGATCGGACGGCTCCGAAAGAAAAAGTATCTTATGAGATCAAGATTATTCCAAATTTTGAGAAGGAAGAGTACAAGCAGGCTGTAGCAGATATGATACAATATATCATAGAAGGGGATATTTATATTGCAAATATGACCCAGCAGCTGACAGTGGAAAGCCAGAAAGAACCATTGGATGTTTTTTATGATTTGCGGGAAGCAAATCCATCTCCATTTGGAGGATATCTGGACTATGGCGAGTATCAGATTATATGCGCATCACCGGAGCGATTCCTGAAAATGAAAAACAGAAAGATCAATACCAGACCGATCAAGGGAACCAGAAAAAGAGGAGAGACCGAAGAAGAAGATATTAGAATGCGCAAGGAACTGGAAAATTCCGGGAAAGATAAAAGTGAGCTTCTGATGATTGTGGATCTGGAGCGAAACGATCTGAACAGGGTCTGTGTGCCGGGAAGTGTAAAAGTAACGGAATTGTTTACAGTAGAAGAGTATGCAACCGTATTTCATCTGGTATCGGATATAGAAGGACAGCTGCAGGAAGAGAAAGATATCATAGATTTGATGGATGCGGCTTTCCCGGGCGGATCTATTACCGGTGCGCCAAAATATCGTGCAATGGAAATTATTGATGAACTGGAGCATGGAAAAAGAAACCTGTATACCGGTTCCATTGGTTATCTGACATTGGATGGCGACTGCGATTTTAATATTGTAATACGTACAGCCGTGCACAAAGATGGAAAATACTATCTGGGAGTTGGTGGCGGTATTACAGCAGAATCAGATCTGGAATTTGAATATGAAGAGACATTGCAAAAAGCAAAGGCAGTATTGGAGGCAATGAAATAGATGAAGATTACATTGGATCAGGGATTCCAGTTTGGACTGGGAGCTTTTGAAACCATTGCGGTAGAACAGGGAAAACCAATATTTCTGGAAAAACATTTGAAGCGGTTGGAACGGGCTGCCAGATATTTGGGTCTGGGAGAGTTACAGGAATGGGGAATTACAGAACAGGCAATATCGTCTTATCTGAAAAAACAGGATCCGGAAAAATTAACACACAGTGCAATGAAACTTATGTTGTCTGAACAAAATGTGATATTTCAGATGAGGGAGAATCATTATACGGAAGAACAATACGAAAAGGGATTTACAGCAGATTTCAGTAAAATAAGGAGAAATGAAACATCACCTCTGGTCAGTTATAAAACAATGAATTACGGTGACTGTATTTTGGAGAAACGTGCAGCTGCAAAAGAAGGAATGGACGAACGTATTTTTTTAAATACAAGAGGTGAAATTACAGAAGGGACGGTCAGCAATTTATTTTTCGTCAGAGATGGGCATCTGGAAACACCTGGAAAATCCTGTGGTTTACTGCCTGGAATTATGAGGGAATATATTTGTGAGACAGAGAAAGTTCATGAGACTGTGATCTATCCGGATATGTTAGAGCAGTATGAGGAATGCTTTGTTACAAATTCTTTGATGGGAATTATGCCGGTAAAAAAACTTGGCGAGTATTCATTTGAAAAAAGAGATCGGTCAGATGAACTGAGAAAAAAATATTTGTATTTTTTAAAAACAAAAATTGTGCTAAAATGAATACAGATTCTCGAATTCTGTATTGAAAGAGATACAAAAACGGTTTATAATACGTATTTGTAAAATACACAGGAGGAGAGAGAAAAAATGGCAGCACAAATCGCAGCAGTAACAATTTTTTTAGTGATGTTTCTTCTGATTATTCTGGAGAAATTTGAACGTCACGTCATCACGCTTGGCTGTGCATTACTGACTTTAGTTCTGGTTTTCGGAGTCTGTATGCATAGTGCATCAGCAGCAGTGGATACACTGAATGTAGCAGAGATTTTTACTAAAAATTTCTGGATTGTTTCAGGAGAAGCTTCAGAAAGTACCGGTGGAATCAACTGGGCTACGATTATTTTTGTGGCAGGTATGATGATCATGGTAGAGGGAATGGCGGCAGCAGGATTTTTCCGCTGGCTGTGCATGTCCATCGCCAAAGCAGTAAAATATCAGGTTATACCGATTTTTATTACATTTATGCTTATGTCCGCAATACTTGCGATGTTCATTGACAGTATTACAGTAATTCTGTTTCTTGCAGCAGTTACCCTGGAACTTTCCCAGTTGTTGGAATTTGATCCGGTTCCGATGGTTTTGGCAGAAATCTTCTGTGCAAATCTCGGAGGGTCAGCAACGATGTGTGGAGATCCGCCAAACATTATCGTGGGAACATCTTTGCAGCTGACTTTTGCAGATTTTATTACGAATACAGGTATTCTGGCAGGTATTTCGCTGATTCTGATCATTGTTTATTATTATTTTTGTTTTAGAAAAGAATTATCAGCAGCAAGTAAGAGTGCATCGGTAAAAGAATATCCGGATCCGAAATCTGCAATCAAAGATAAAAAAGGATTTGCAATCAGTACGGTAATATTTTTAGCAGCAGTGGCACTTCTGGTTACACATGCCCAGACAGGACTGACAGTTGCTACAATTGGAGTGGGAATTGCAGCAGTTACGCTGCTTACATCCGGTAAGAATATGAAGAATGTGATCAAAGGAGTAGATTATAAAACACTATTATTCTTCATAGGATTATTTGTAGTTGTAGGTGGTCTGGAGCAGACACATATTCTGGAACTCATTGCAGGTGTGATCGAAAAGATCAGCGGCGGCAACTTATATATTATGGTTGCGATTATTATCTGGGTTTCTGCCCTTGCGAGTGCGTTTGTAGACAATATTCCATTTGCAGCAACAATGGTGCCGGTCATTCAGAGTCTGGCTGCTGTAAATGGCATCGATATTTCCACATTGGCATGGGGATTATCTATGGGTACTGATATCGGAGGAAGTGCAACTCCGATTGGTGCATCTGCAAATGTTGTAGGTATGTCTGTAGTTGCGAAAGAAGGACACATTATCGGATGGGGAAGATACTGTAAGAGTGCTGTACCGGCAACGATTATTGTTATGATCGTATCAACGATCGGAATCTGGATCAGATATTGTTAAAGAAAAGAGGGAAAAGATATGGGAGAAAAAAAGCAGTTGATTATATCGGTAGGTCGTGAATACGGAAGTGGAGGTCATGTAATTGCAGAGGCTCTTGCGAAAAGATTTGAGATTCCATTTTATGATTATCACTTGATCGGTGAAATTGCCGCAGGAAAAAAGGTGGATGTAAAGACGCTGGAACGTTTCGATGAGCTGCCAAAGATTCCGTTCTTTTCCAGAACAGTAAAGGGATTCAGCAATTCACCTCAGGAGAATCTGGCAAATATGCAGTTCGAATATCTGAAGAAGAAGGCTGCAGCCGGAGAATCGTATGTAATTGTCGGACGCTGTTCCGAGACGATTCTGAAGGAATATCCGGGACTTGTGAGTATTTTCGTATTGGGTGATATGGAAGAAAAGATCAAGCGTATCATGGAACGTGAGCATGTAGACAGAATGAGAGCCGAGGAAAGTATTGCTCATCATGACAGAAAGAGAAAGACATATCACAATCATTTCTGTACAGGAAAATGGGGCGACTCCAGAAATTATGATCTGAGTATTAACAGCAGTAAACTTGGAATCGAAAGAACCATTGACATTCTGGAAGAATATATCAGAAGAAGAATAGAAGAATAAAAGTATAACAAAGAGGAAGATGTTGTGGTTACAGGATCTTCCTTTTTTGTGTAGATATTTTCGAAACAAAAAAAGACTTGAAAAATCAAAGTGACATGCATATAATGATGCAGATATTGTCAGTCTTGTAAGTAACATATAGGAGGAAAGAGGAGAGCGAATGAGAGAAAAGCAGACAATCAGTGATATGACACAAGGCAGTCCGGCTAAATTGATTATTCAGTTTATGATACCGATGTTTCTGGGAAATTTGTTCCAGCAGTTTTACAACGTGGTAGATTCTATCGTAGCCGGACAGTTTATTGGAGTACAGGCTTTGGCAGCAATCGGAAGTACCGGTTCATTGATGTTTTTTGTAATTGGATGGCTGAATGGAGTGACCAGCGGATTTGCAATCATGGTAGCGCAGTGTTTTGGGGCAAAGAGATTTGATCGAATGCGTCATTATGTGGCGATGTCAGTATATTTATGTGTGATCTTTGCGCTGGTAATGACAGTTGGATTTACGCTTGCGAACGAACCGATTCTTCGAATGATGAATTATTCCGAAGAGATTATGCCATCAGTAAAGTCGTATATGGGCATTATTTATATGGGACTTTTAGTGACGATTGCTTATAATGCATTATCGGCATTTTTGCGTGCGTTGGGTGATTCCAGATCACCGCTTTATTTTTTGATGATTTCTGCTGCAATAAATGTAATACTGGATGTTGTATTTATAGTATGTATGGGAATGGGCGTGGAAGGATGCGCTTATGCAACGGTAATTGCACAGGCAGTTTCGGCAGTTTTTTGTTTTGTGTACATTGTGAAAAAATATCCGATTCTGCATCTGAAAAAAGAAGATTTTCATTTTTCATGGAACTCTATTGGAAAGCTGTTAGGACTGGGAGTTCCGATGGCATTGCAGTTTTCAATTACAGCAATTGGAACGATTATTGTCCAAGGTGCAGTGAATGTATACGGTGAGATTTATATGGCAGGATTTTCAGCTGCCGGGAAATTACAAAATATTTTTACAACTGTGTATGTGGCATTTGGTGCAACGGTAGCAACTTATGTTGGACAGAACAGAGGAGCCGGAAAGATAGATCGTGTCCGGGAAGGAGTGCGCTGTACGCAGTATATGATTCTGGCCTGGAGTGGAATTATTATGATCCTGATGTTTTTCTTCGGAAAATATATGACTTGTATATTTGTGAA
>CAKRON010000088.1 GCA_934373455.1 uncultured Marvinbryantia sp. | reverse complement strand
CCACTCAGCTATCTGATCCAGATACTGGTATGGATCATTAGAGGAACACCTCTGATGCTGCAGTTGATTATTATTTTTTATGGACCTGGTATGTGGCTGGGACATAATATCTGGGGAGGTAATGAGGCAGGACGTATTACTGCGACAGTAGTAGCATTTGCCATCAATTATGCCTGTTATTTTTCTGTAATCTTTCGCGGCGGTATTGAAGGTATTCCGGCAGGGCAGCGAGAGGCCGGGCAGGTACTGGGTATGACCAGAAGCCAGATCTTCTTTAAGATCACATTGCTTCAGATGGTGAAGCGTGTTGTTCCGCCAATGTCGAATGAGATTATTACACTGGTAAAGGATACTTCCCTTGCCAGAATTATTGCAGCGCAGGAACTGACACAAAGAGGATACTCTTTTATGAAATCAGCAGGTCTGGTATGGCCATTGTTCTATACGGGACTGTTTTATCTGATTTTTGTATGAGTTCTTACATTATTATTTAATTACATTGAAAAAAGACTGGATTATTTCAGATAGGGGGCTTTGGAAATGGCAATATTAGAAGTGAGAAATATAGAAAAACATTTTGGAAGTACCCAGGTTTTAAAAGATGTCAGCTTTTCCATGGATGAGGGAAATGCTCTGGCGATTATTGGTTCCTCCGGTTCCGGAAAGACAACATTGCTTCGTTGTCTGAATTTTCTTGAAACACCGGATAAAG
Organism: uncultured Marvinbryantia sp.; assembly: GCA_934373455.1. GTDB lineage: Bacteria > Bacillota > Clostridia > Lachnospirales > Lachnospiraceae > Marvinbryantia. The sequence continues at coordinate 9,772 of CAKRON010000088.1, read as the reverse complement.
GAAGCATTACAGTTAAAGGTGAGACACTTTATGATGCATCCAGAGGAGCAAGCCAGAACGAAAGAGAACTGAGAAAAAAACGTCTTCATTTTGGAATGGTGTTTCAGTCGTTTAATTTATTTCCACAGTATACAGCACTGGAAAATGTAATGTTGGCGGAACAGCTTCTTGCAAAGGAACGTCCGGATTATAATCAGAATAAGAAGGCAATTCTGGAAGAAATTCATGGACATGGGGAAGCACTGCTAAAGAAAATGGGATTGGATCAAAGAGAAAATCATTATCCGCATCAATTATCCGGTGGGCAGCAGCAGCGTGTTGCGATCGCAAGAGCACTGGCGTTAAAACCGGACATTCTCTGCTTTGATGAACCGACATCAGCATTAGATCCGGAACTGACCGGTGAAGTATTGAAAGTAATCCGGGGTCTTGCAGGCCAGAAGACGACAATGATCATTGTCACCCATGAGATGGCTTTTGCCAGAGATGTGGCTGATGAAATTATATTTATGGATGAAGGATTTATTGTAGAACAGGGAAAAGCAAGAGAAGTAATAGAACAGCCGAAAGAAGAACGTACCAGACAGTTTTTGTCAAGGTATACGAAAGGATAGAAATAAGAAGGAGCAGTGGGAAAGAAAAACTTTCCTGCTGTTCCTTTCTGCTATCAGAGATAAAAAAGTTGAGGCGTTTTGAATAGAATAAAATATCGTCAAAATGTTACAAAAAAACCTTAAAAAAATATGAAAATTCAATAATTTTGGTCTTACCAAATATAGAAAATGGGAGTATAATACGTGATTGATAAAATAAAGACGCATCTTAGGAGAGTCAGAAAGAGGTGATAATATGAGTGACCTGGCGACAAGGCTGCAGGAAGAACTTACCTGTGAGACGGTCTTTAAGATCGGCAGCATTGGGATTGCAGAATCTACGGTAATTACCTGGGTGATTATGGGAATCCTTTTGATATTTGCTATTTTCATGACGCATAACTTGAAAGTAGACCATATCAGCAAAAGACAGGCGGCCGCAGAGTTCATTGTCGTAAAACTGAACAGTATGGTCGAGGGTATGATCGGTGAAGAAGGACGTAAGTTTATACCATATCTGGTAACGGTTCTGCTTTACATCGGAGTATCGAATGTCATTGGTTTATTTGGAGTAAAGCCACCGACAAAAGATCTGAATGTGACAGCTGCACTTTCTGTCATGAGTATCATATTGATCGAGGCTGCAGGAATTCAAAAAAGAGGAGTTAAGGGCTGGTGCAAAAACTTTGCAGAACCAATCGCAATTGTGGCACCGATCAATGTTCTGGAGATTTTTATCCGTCCATTGTCATTGTGTATGCGATTATTTGGTAATGTCCTTGGTGCATTTGTAATTATGGAACTGATCAAACAGCTGGTACCAGTTGTACTTCCACTTCCATTCAGTTTTTATTTTGATATTTTTGACGGACTGATTCAGGCATATGTATTTGTATTCCTGACATCATTATTTATTAAAGAAGCATAAAGAAAAACACGTAAAGGAGAATAAAAAAATGAGTACATTAATCGCAATTGGAGCAGGTATCGCTGTACTGACAGGTATTGGAGCAGGTATTGGTATCGGAATCGCAACAGGTAAAGCAACTGACGCTGTAGCACGTCAGCCGGAAGCAGAAGGAAAGATCACAAAGTTACTTCTTCTTGGTTGTGCACTGGCCGAAGCAACTGCTATTTACGGTTTCGTTATTGCACTTTTATGTATTATGTTCCTTGGTTAATCGAAAGAGAGAACAGTATTTATAACAGGAAGGTAGGTTAACCAGGATGTTAAGATTAGACTGGAATTTATTATTTACAGTAATTAACCTGTTAATTCTGTATGTTCTGATGAAAAGATTTTTATTCAAACCAGTAAATGAAATTCTGGAAAAACGTCAGAGAGAAGAGGATGCAAGACTGTCTGCTGCGGAAGAAGCAAAGAACAGTGCCTTAAAGAGTAAGGAAGAATATGAAGCATCTATTAAGAATGCAGAGCAGGAAAAAGCACAGATTGTTACCAAGGCAAGAGAAGAGGCTGCAGGCGAATACAGCCGTATTGTAGAGGAAGCTCAGAAGAAAGCAGGAACAATTGTGGAAAAAGCATGCAGCGATGCAGAGCAGGAAAAGAAGAAAATTATGCAGCAGGCAGAGACTGCGGTACGTGATATGGTAGTGACAGCAGCAGCCCGTGTGGCAGGAGAAAAAGAAGGAACGGATAACGACCGTGCCCTGTATGATGAGTTCCTGCGTCAGCAGTAAGCTATGCTTTATAAAGGAGATTAGAAGATGATACAGGCAGTAGAAAAGTATGCAACCATGTTAAAGGAATTGGAGATTCCTGAAGATGTGATAGAGCAGGCCCTTGATATCTTCCAGACGGTACCGGTATTAATGGAACAGTTCCGTAATCCTGCAGCAGATCTGGCCGGAAAACACAGAGCAATTGATAAAATTTTTCCATCTCAGATCCGTGACATGATTAAGGTGATGTGTGACGATCAGGATATTGAATTATTCCCGGAAGTATGCAAGGCATATAAAGAAACACAGTGGAAAAAAACTGGAAAAGAACGTGCAATTCTGAAATATGTAACGGAGCCATCAGAAAGCCAGCTGGAAGGTATCAGAGACTTTGTAAAAAAAGAAAGTGGATCTGAAAACATTGAACTTGTCTGCGAAAAAGAGGAGAGTCTGGGTGGTGGATTTGTTCTTTCAATAGGTAACAAAGAGTATGACTGGTCCACAGAAGGAAGAATCAGACAGCTGACAGATAAGATTCTTGGTGAGAACAAAGGAGAGAAGCATTCCGAAACACTGGAAGGTATTATCTCAATTTTACAGAGTGAGATAGAAGACTTTGATCTGGAAGCGAAAGATAAAGAAGTCGGTACTGTAAAATCTGTAGGTGACGGTATCGTAAATATTGATGGTATTGACCATGCCATGTATGGTGAGATTGTTATTTTTGATAATGGAATCAAAGGTATGGTTCAGGACATTAAACGTGATGAAATCGGATGTATTCTGTTTGGAAGTGACAGTGAAATCCGTGAAGGCAGCAGAGTTATGAGAACAGGACGGAAAGCCGGTATCCCTGTAGGGGATCAGTTCCTGGGACGTGTCATCAATGCTCTTGGTGCTCCGGTTGATGGAGAAGGCGATATTCCATCCAGTGATTACCGTCCGATTGAAAATGAGGCACCTGGTATCGTGGATCGTAAATCCGTATCTGTACCATTGGAAACAGGAATTCTGTCTATTGACTCTATGTTCCCAATCGGCCGTGGCCAGCGAGAACTGATTATCGGTGACAGACAGACAGGTAAGACTTCCATCGCAATTGATGCTATTCTGAATCAGAAAGGCAAAGATGTAAAATGTATTTATGTAGCCATTGGTCAGAAAGCGTCTACTGTTGCAAAAATCGTTCATACATTAAAAGCACATGATGCCATGGAATATACAACCGTTGTGGTTTCTACCGCATCAGATCCGGCACCGCTTCAGTATATGGCGCCTTATTCCGGAACAGCACTGGCAGAATACTTTATGTATCAGGGAAAAGATGTTCTGATTGTATATGATGATTTGTCAAAGCATGCGGTTGCTTATCGTGCATTGTCTCTGCTTCTGGAACGTTCACCTGGACGTGAAGCTTATCCGGGAGACGTATTCTATCTGCATTCCAGACTTCTGGAACGCTCCAGCCGTCTGAATGAAAAAGCAGGAGGCGGTTCTATTACGGCATTGCCGATTATTGAAACACAGGCAGGGGATGTATCTGCATATATCCCAACCAACGTTATTTCTATCACAGATGGTCAGATTTTCCTGGAAAGTGACTTATTCTTCTCAGGTATGCGACCAGCTGTAAACGTAGGTCTTTCTGTATCCCGTGTAGGTGGTGCAGCCCAGACAAAGGCAATGAAGAAAGCAGCCGGAAGTATCCGTATTGATCTGGCACAGTATCGTGAAATGGAAGTATTCACACAGTTCTCATCTGATCTGGATCCGGCTACAGTGGAACAGCTGAAATATGGAAAAGGATTGATGGAACTTTTGAAACAGCCGCTGTGTAAACCATTCTCCATGCCTCAACAGGTTATTATGTTGTGTGCAGCAACCGGAAAAGTGATGATTGATGTGCCGGTAGAGAAAATCAGAGAATTCCGTACTGGAATGCTGGAATACTTTGCAAAGAGCCAGCCGTCAGTTATCCGTGAACTGGAAACAACAGGTCAGCTCAGTGACAGTCTGCGTGAACAGATTGTGAAAGCAGCAGTAGAGTACAGAGATCAGGTCTGGAATAAAGAAGTATAGGTGGTGATCCAATGGCAAATGCAAGAGAGATACAGGGCAGAATAAAAAGTATCAATGATACGATGAAGATCACCAATGCAATGTATATGATATCATCCACCAAGCTCCAGCGTGCCAAAAAGGAACTGTCAGAAACGGAACCATTTTTCTTTACCATGCAGAGTATGATTGCAAGAACGGTTCGTCATATGCCGGAAATGGATCACCGGTATCTGACACACGACCCGGTGGGATCAGGAAAAAAGAGAGGCTTTCTTGTAATTACAGCTGATAAAGGTCTGGCAGGTGCGTACAACCATAATGTACTGAAGCTGGCAGAGGAAGAACTGGAGCATTCAGAAGAATGGAATTTGTTTGTAGTAGGAGAACTGGGAAGACAGTATTTTGCAGGAAAGAAAATTGCAGTAGATGAACATTTTCTTTACACCGCCCAGCATCCGACTTTTGACAGAGCCCGTGTGATCACCAGCAGATTGCTGGAAAAGTATGACAATGGCGATTTGGATGAGATTGATATTATCTTTACATCCATGAAAAATGGTATGCAAAGTGAAACAAGGATGGAACGTCTGCTTCCGCTCACCCAGCAGAGTTTTACCGCCAATATGCAGCAGGCAACAGGAGTACTTCAGGAAGAATTTATTTTTTCCCCGTCTCCGCAGGCTGTATTGGAAAGTGTGGTTCCGAACTATGTCACAGGGTATATTTTCGGAGCACTGGTAGAATCTTTCTGTAGTGAACATAATGCCCGTATGATGGCAATGGAAGCAGCAAATGACAGCGCAAAAGATATGCTTCATCAGCTGTCAATTGAATATAACCGTGTGCGTCAGGCCGCAATTACGCAGGAGATCACGGAAGTTGTCAGCGGCGCAAAAGCACAGAAACGTAAAAAGAAAGGAGACCGCTGAAAATGAATGTAGGTAAAATCGTACAGATTCAGGGACCGGTTATTGATGTGGAATTTCAGAACGGTGAACTTCCATATATTAAAGATGCCCTGGAAGTAAATAACGATGGGAAACGCTGCGTTATGGAAGTGGCTCAGCATATAGGACAAAATACAGTACGTTGTATCATGTTGGCATCCAGTGAAGGACTCCACAGAGATATGGAAGTAGTGGCAACCGGAAGCGGTATTAAAGTGCCGGTAGGGGAAAAGACCCTCGGCCGATTGTTTAATGTACTGGGAGAGACGATAGACGGAGAGGAAACACTGGATAAAGAAGAACACTGGTGTATTCACAGAGAACCACCAACATTTGAAGACCAGAGTCCGGTTGTAGAAATGTTGGAGACAGGTATTAAAGTTATAGACCTTCTGGCACCATATGCAAAAGGTGGTAAAATTGGTCTGTTTGGTGGTGCCGGTGTAGGTAAAACGGTATTAATTCAGGAATTGATCCGTAATATTGCCACAGAACATGGTGGATATTCTATCTTTACCGGTGTCGGAGAACGTTCCCGTGAGGGTAATGACCTTTGGACAGAAATGAAAGAATCAGGCGTATTGGAAAAAACAGCTTTGGTATTTGGACAGATGAACGAGCCGCCTGGAGCACGTATGCGAGTGGCTGAAACAGGTCTGACTATGGCAGAATATTTCCGTGATGAACAGCATCAGAACGTGTTGCTTTTCATCGATAATATTTTCCGTTTTGTACAGGCAGGATCTGAAGTATCTGCGCTGCTTGGCCGTATGCCGTCAGCCGTAGGATATCAGCCAACTCTGGCAAATGAACTGGGTGCACTTCAGGAGCGAATTGCATCAACAAAGAAAGGTTCTGTTACATCCGTACAGGCAGTTTATGTGCCGGCGGATGACTTGACAGACCCGGCTCCTGCAACGACATTCGCACATCTGGATGCGACGACCGTACTTTCCAGAAAGATTGTGGAACAAGGTATTTATCCGGCTGTTGATCCATTGGAATCCAGTTCCCGTATATTGGAAGAAGACGTAGTAGGAAAAGAACATTATGAAACTGCACTGAAAGTACAGGAAATGCTTCAGAAATACAAAGAATTGCAGGATATTATCGCAATTTTGGGTATGGAAGAATTGTCAGCTGAAGATAAGGTGACGGTATATCGTGCAAGAAAGATTCAGAGATTCCTTTCTCAGCCATTCCATGTGGCAGAAAACTTTACCGGTGTACCAGGAAAATATGTACCGGTGAAAGAAACAATCCGCGGATTCAAGGCAATTATTGATGGGGAGATGGATGAATATCCGGAAGCTGCATTCTTCAATGTAGGAACCATTGATGAAGTAATTGAAAAGGCAAATGCAATGCAGAAAGGATAACTTTCTATGGCTACATTTTTTTTGAAAATCATTACCAGTAACAAAGTGTTCTTCAAAGGACAGGTATCGGTTGTGGTGGTAACGGCAACCGATGGAGAAAAAGCATTTATGGCGCATCATGAAGAGATGGTACTTGCTTTAAAGGCAGGAGAGATCCGTTTTCAGAAGGAAGACGGCACCTGGGTAACCGCAGTATCCGGTGTAGGAGTGGTACAGGCAGCCAACAACCGTGTGACAGCTATTGTAGAATCTGCGGAACTTCCGGAAGAGATCGATGCTGTCAGAGCACGAGAGGCAAGAGACCGTGCTTTGGAAGAAATGCGCCAGAAGCAGAGCATTCGAGAGTATAAGACGACACAGGCATCTCTGGCAAGAGCAATCAATCGAATGAGACACAGTTCAGAGCAGGGCGTCATTAAATAGAATATATATTATTGAATAACTCAGGCATTTTAAAGCATTCCACAGATACGTTGATTTCTGGCATCTGCTGCGAAATCTGCCTATCATCTGTGTGATTGCTTTGAAGTGCCTGAGTTTATGTAATTGTATAGAAAATGATAGTTGAATGATGCAGTATAACTTGCAATGTTTGTAAATATATATTATATTGAATAGCGTTAAGTGAGTTAACGTCTGTATAGAAAGGAAAATGTATGTTTACAAAGTTTTTGACTGTTTTTTTGGTATCTATGTTACCGCTGGCTGAGCTGCGTGTGGCAGTGCCTCTGGCGGTGGGTATGAAGCTGCCGCTTGTGGCGTCTTATATTATCTGTATCATTGGAAATATGATTCCGGTACCGTTTATTTATTTCTTTGCAAGAAAAGTTCTGGAATGGGGAGCCGAGAAGCCGATTCTTGAAAAACCTTTTACCTGGATTTTGAAAAAAGGAGAAAAAGGTGGGGAAAAGCTGGTGGAGAAAGTAGGAAGAAGTACCTATGTGGCGCTGTTTCTCTTTGTTGGAATTCCGATTCCGGGAACCGGAGCATGGACCGGAACACTGGCAGCCAGTATTCTGGATCTGGACTTTAAAAAGAGTGTACTGGCAGCGCTGGGTGGTGTACTTCTGGCAGGCATCATCATGGGTGTGGCAAGTACCGGAGTATTCAGTTTAATTGGATTGGTATAACAAATATACGAATGCAAAACAGACCTGATTGTGGCATGAATGTGCCAGATCAGGTCTGTTTTTATAGGCTTATGACGTTTCTGACAAAACGCTCTTTAAGAATAGCTCATGAATCTGAGTATCGTCATCCAGTTCCGGGTGAAAGGCATAGGCAAACTGATTACCGTAACGGACGCCCACGATTTTATCGTCTACGACGGCAAGTATATCCACATCCGGTGCTGTTTCGGATATATATGGGGCACGGATAAAGGTCATTGGTACCTTTCCAATACCCTTTACTTCAGATTCTGTATGAAAACTGCCAAGCTGCCGGCCGTAGGCGTTTCTCTTTACCTTTACCGGTAGCGTGGCAAAATGAGAAACTTCCGAACTTTCGATTTCGGATGCCAGTAAAATCAGTCCCGCGCAAGTGGCAAGCACAGGCATTCCGTCCGAAATTTTCTTTTTCAAGGGTTCAAACATATTTTGCTCATGAAGCAGGAGACTCTGCACAGTACTTTCCCCGCCTGGGAGAATCAGTGCATCAAATGTTTTTTCCAGGTCAGATGTCTGGCGAAGCTCGATATGTTCCACGCCAAGACGATCCAGTACCTGTTCATGTTCGATAAAGGCACCTTGAAGTGCCAGTACTGCAACAATCATCTTTAAATTCCTCTTTCTGCCATAATCAGCTGGATTTCCTGCTCATTGATACCTACCATAGCTTCACCCAGATCTTCTGACAGTTTTGCGATCAGTGCAGCGTCTGTATAGTTGGTAACTGCCTGAACAATGGCAGATGCACGTTTTTGGGGATTGCCGGATTTGAAAATACCGGAGCCAACGAAGACACCCTCTGCGCCAAGCTGCATCATAAGAGAAGCATCAGCCGGGGTAGCTATGCCTCCTGCAGCAAAGTTGACAACCGGAAGACGGTGGTTTTCATGGACATATTCTACCAGAGTATAAGGAACCTGAAGTTGTTTGGCTGCTTCGTAGAGCTCGTCTTTGCGCATGCTTCCGATGCGGGCAATCTCACTGTTCATTTTCCGCATATGACGTACTGCCTGGATAATATCACCAGTACCAGGTTCTCCTTTGGTACGGATCATGGAAGCACCTTCATTAATTCGTCTCAGCGCTTCACCCAGATCTTTGGCACCGCATACAAATGGTACTTTAAACTCCCTTTTGTTAATATGATAAATATCATCAGCAGGGGAGAGAACTTCACTTTCATCAATATAGTCGATCTCCAGAGCTTCCAGGATCTGTGCCTCTGCAAAGTGGCCAATACGGCATTTTGCCATAACCGGGATAGATACGGCATTCTGAATTTTCTTAATTAATTTTGGATCACTCATACGGGAAACACCGCCTGCTGCACGGATATCAGCCGGAATGCGTTCCAATGCCATAACTGCACAGGCACCTGCTGCTTCTGCAATCTTTGCCTGCTCTGGTGTGGTTACATCCATGATAACGCCACCTTTGAGCATCTGAGCGAGTTGTTTATTTAATTCATATCTTTCTGTAATTTTCTCCATAATAATATCCTCCTGTATAAAATACGGTATACGATCGTTTGGATCCACTTTTTCAAATAAAAATGCACCTGTCTCTGAACAGGAGTTGCGTAGATCTCATGCACCGAGTATAATGGAAAGGTGATATTATGAAAATAATCAATTTCCATATATTCAGTAATACCAGATAGGAGAAAAAGGGAACATTGCTTACTTACAATTTTACCAATACAGGGTCAGATTCCCTGTATGAATATCTGTATAAATGCATCAAAAAGGACATTCTTTCCGGAAAAATTAAGCCAGGTGAGAAGCTGCCCTCCAAGAGGATGTTTGCTAAAAATCTGGGTATAAGTGTCATCACGGTGGAGAATGCCTATGGTCAGCTTATAGCAGAAGGGTATATTTATTCGCAGCCCAAGAAGGGATTTTTCGTATCTGACCTTAAGATTACATCACCGGTGGAGAAAG
>CAKRON010000087.1 GCA_934373455.1 uncultured Marvinbryantia sp. | reverse complement strand
AGATGGAACACCGTGGCTTTACGTAGTTTATAATGGAAAGGCGGGCTTCTGCTCTTCAAAGTATCTGAAAAAGAGCAAATAAGCCTACAGCTCAACTCATTCAGTAGGAAGAAACATAAAATAAGACCGAGATGAAGAGAAAAACATCTTCTTGTTAATATATCATATTTATGGTTTATATCAAAAAACGATATAATATAACAAAAGCCCTTCCGAAATGCCAAAAAGTGCTAAATTATAGCGGAAGGAGCAATGGCATGATTAAGATTTTACTGTCACAAAAGCTTGGGGAATTGAGACTTACTCAAGCAGATTTGGCGAGGGCAACCGGAATCAGACCTAATACTATCAATGAGTTGTACCACGAACTTTCAGAACGGGTCAGCTTAGAACACCTCGATCTTATTTGCGAAGCCTTAGACTGTGAGTTGGATGAGTTGATTGTTAGGGTACCGAACAAAGAATCAGCCATAAAGCACACACGTCAGGGAACTCAAAAACCTGGCAAAATGGTAAAACGCTGCAACGGATTACCAGAAAAATGAGGGGGTTTATTGCTCCCTCATTCTTTCCAGTCATGACATTTCTTCTTTATTATATTCTGAAATATATTCTAAAACTAAATTCTTATAGCCGCACAGACGGTTTATTTCCAGACATTACCACTATTTATTGTATTTTTCACATGATGAGATTATACAGCTTCGCACATCAGGATGGATCAGCAAGTTTTTATGGACTGATTCATAAAATTAATATGTTTTGTACTATGAGCATATAGCAAAAGTATGGGTTGCAATAGTTAAATGAATTAAAAAATATGCTATGAATGCGCTATGGATTTCCGTAACGATTGTGAAGTGATATATCCTGCATTGGCAGGAAAAGAAGGAAAACTGGGAAACGTAAGGTGTATTGCGCATTCCCGGTTTTTGTTGTATAAAATATGAAAATAGATATATTCTCTAAAATATTAGAGAAAAACATTGACAAAACAGAGAAAATAAGATATACTTATATCATAAACAACAGGGAGGTGAGAAAATGAATCAGAATCGCAAGAAGCCAAAAAAAGAAAGCGGTCACGAAGAAACCCTCGCAAAGTTAGTCTTCATAACCGCAATCTTGAATTTGATTCAAGCCATAGTGGACTTGATCAAAGAATTCAGTTAGGAACAGGGGAGTGAAAGCTCCCCCATCCTATCTTTAATATATATCAGAGAAACAATCATGTCAATATAGATGAGAATAAGACGGAGGGCATAAATGAATATTATAATTGATATTGCAAGAATAATTGTATCAATAGCAGCGTTAGCGTTCCTGTATAAGAAATATGGGAAAAGAAGGGAGAAATAACAGCATGATTTCATATAATCCATTATGGAAAACTTTGATAGACAGAGGAATGAAGAAAGGCGACCTGATGGAAAAGACAGGTCTTAGTTATGGAACTATGGCCAGTATGGGGAAAAATGAACCGGTCAATCTGAAGCAGATAGACCGGATTTGCAAAGCTCTCAATTGTAGTATCCCTGATGTTATAGAGTATGTAGAGAAATAAGAACTTCCTTATTATTATAATATCGTACAAATGTAAGTTCCTGTTTACATCTCATAAGCATGAGGGATGCCATGCTGATATTGTAATGGAATTCTTGGATTGACAAATATAGCCGACGAGAATATAATAATAGCACAAGACAGTCGGAACGATAGCTGAAACCTATCCGTTTCTGGCATTAATAGAAATTAGAGAAATAGCATCCTACTTTTGTCAGAGCGGGGATGCTATTTCTTACTTTTCAGATTTAGAATTTCGATGATGAATAATCCTGTTGTCAAAATAACCATGAATTCTTCATATGTACTCATAAGCCCCACTCCTTTCTGCAAGACTCAGAAACGAGTGGTATCGCATCCTTCCAACTGTTTGAATAGAATATCACAAAGTGAAAAATGATGCAACAAAACATCAGAATTAAATATGGAAAAAGCCGAGGAACATGATCCATTGGATTTTATAATTATCTATTATTGTATCAGGTTTTCCAGTGTTTCATAGAATTCTGGATAGCTGATTTTCACACAATCAGCCCCTTCTATGGTGGTTTCGCCATCTGCACCCAATGCTCCGACAGCGAAGCTCATGGCAATGCGGTGATCCAGATGGCTGTCGATCACAGCACCATGAAGTGGATAGCCGCCTTCGATAATCATGCCATCATCTGTAGCTTCAATATGTGCGCCCATAGCTTTTAAATTCGTAACAACCGTGTCAATACGGTTACTTTCTTTTACCTTCAGTTCCTGTGCGTCTTTGATTATGGTAGTGCCTTCAGCAAAGCAGGCCATTACAGCAATCATTGGAATCTCATCAATTAACGTCGGGATAATTTCTCCGCCAACGGTAATACCCTTCAAAGAACTGCTTCGAACCAGTAGATCGCAGGTAGGTTCCCCGCCACTGATCTTTTCATTCAGAATCGTAATGTCACCGCCCATTTCTTTGGCAACTCTTAAGATACCATCTCTGGTTGGGTTGATTCCTACATTTTTGACCAGAATCTCAGAATTCGGGATGATCAGTCCTGCAGCAATAAAATAGGCAGCAGAAGAGATGTCACCGGGAACTTTAATTTGCATACCTTTCAGCTCGGGTTCTGGTTCGATGGTGGCTGTAGTGCCGGAAGAAGTAATCTTTGCACCGAAACCGGAAAGCATCAGCTCCGTATGATTGCGAGAGAGCACTGGTTCTGTTACACTGACAGGAGCATCCGCATACAGACCAGCCAGAAGTACGCAGGATTTTACCTGTGCGGAAGCAACAGGGGAGTTATAGGTAATTCCGTGAAGAGAACTGCCGCAGATGCGAAGCGGTGCACAATCATTTCCACCCAGACTCACAATATTTGCGCCCATCATAGACAGTGGCGTTATAATTCTTTTCATAGGCCTGGTTTGAATAGAAGCATCTCCGTTCAATATGGTTGTGAAAGACTGACCAGCCAGAATGCCGGAGATTAGGCGGGTGGTCGTACCACTGTTTCCGGTATCCAGAACAGTTGCAGATTCTTTCAGACCATGCAGTCCTTTTCCGTGAATCAAAATACGCTCAGGAGTGTTTTCAATATCAATACCAAGATTTCGAAAGCATGAAATAGTAGAAAGACAATCTGCTCCCTGTAAAAAATTGGTCACTTCGGTTGTTCCTTCGGCAAGGGAACCAAACATGACAGTGCGGTGGGAGATGGACTTATCTCCCGGAATTGTAATTTCACCCTTTAAAGAATTTACTTTATTAAATATCATACTCAAACCTCTTTTCGGTATTAGACTTCATATACTGTATATCTGTATCTGCGTAGTTCTCCCGCAGCTTTAACTTTAGATTCTTCATCGTAGAACTCTACCATGAGTACAGCATCTTCAAATTCTCTGTTATGTACAATGCCAATATTTTTTAATGTAATGCCACGGCTTGCCAGAATGGTAGACAATATGGCAATACCACCCGCCTCATCGACAAGGTCACAGTAAAGGCGGTGGTTTTTCTTAATTGGTCCGGCAGACAGATCAGAGAAAGAGTTTCGATAATCTCTTGATTCCTGGAAAAGAGTATGGATAGCGGAGCCATTCTTTTCTTCCAGGGCACTTCGGATATCTTCCAGATTATGAATATAATCATTCAATACTTTCAAAATGTTTGTAGAGTTTGTCATGCAGATCTGTTCCCACATTTCAGGAGAAGATGAAGCAATACGAGTAATATCTTTAAAACCACCGGCTGCTACCATCCGCATCGTCTCGGAAGGAGTATCTTCATCATGCACCAGATTCACAAGAGCTGCTGCAATCAGATGTGGAAGATGGCTAATCGCACCGGTAACAAAATCATGTTCATGATAGTCCAGAACCAGCGGAAGTGCTTTCAGACTTCTTACCAGTTCTACATATTCGTCCACACGTTCTCTGGAAACCTGAGCAGTTGGAGTGATAATATAGTAAGCATTTTCTAAAAGATGACGTTTTGCATTGTTCACACCGGTTTTTTCGGAACCTGCCATTGGGTGTCCCCCGATAAACTGAGCATCCAGACCAAGATCAGACACATGTTTGTGAATATCAGTTTTTGTGCTCCCTGCATCGGTAATAATACAGTCAGGACTGATCAGTGATTTCAGAATCTGAAGATAAGAAGCATTGGCTTCTACCGGTGCACATAGGAAAATGTAATCACAGTTTGAAAATCGTTCATCCACCTGTTCACAGGCAATATCTATAATATGCTCCTTTAAAGCATAATCCATAGTGATATGGCTTCTGGTATGAGCCAGAATCGTGGTGTCCGGGTAATAATATCTGATGGCTTTTGCGATGGAACCGCCGATCAGTCCCAGTCCGATAAAGCCAATGGTAAGTGGTTGTTTCATGGAATGGTTTATTCCTTTCTGAGTAATATTTTGGAGCGATTCTGAAAAGATTTTGCCCCAGTATTCTTTATTCTACTATCGTATAGATGGTATGTCAACGATTTTACGCTTTAAAGTGTAAAAAACACAGCACAATCACAGAATGGATATAAATTGTATGAATTGAATACATAATTTAGAAAATATTAACACTGTTGTTGAAAAAAGAAAAAATAATATAGTAATAATGAATAAATTACTTGAAAATTTTTAAAATATTTAGTAAAATATATCCATGGTGCTGAAAAGCATAAAAGTATTCTTCATAGTGAGATGATATATATCTCAATAAACGAGAACTGGAGGAAGGCATATGAAGGTTTATACAACAGACAGGATTCGTAACGTGGTAATTTTAGGACATGGCGGATCAGGAAAGACAAGTTTGGTAGAAGCAATGGCTTACTTATCAGGCGTTACCAGCAGAATGGGAAGCGTTTCTGAGGGAAATACAGTAAGTGATTATGATAAAGAGGAAATTAAGAGAAAATTTTCAATTAATACAACCGTAATGCCGATTATCTGGGGAGATATCAAAGTGAATGTACTGGATACACCAGGTTACTTCGATTTTATCGGAGAGGCAGAAGAAGCTGCGGCAGCTGCAGACGCTGCGGTAATCGTGGTAAACGGTAAGAATGGTGTAGAAGTAGGTACTCAGAAAGCATGGGATTTATGTGAGAAGTATAAGCTTCCACGTATGTTCTTTGTATCTAATATGGACGTAGATAATGCGAGCTTCCGTCAGGTAGTAGAAGATCTGACAGAGTTATATGGAAAGAAGATTGCACCGATTCATCTTCCGATTCGTGAGAATGAGAAGTTTGTTGGATATGTAAATGTAGTCAGACAGGAAGGCCGCCGCTGGCTGGAGAAAGGTGAGAAAGAGCCTTGTGACATTCCGGATTATTCTATGGAATATCTGGAGAAATACAGAGAGAATCTTTTGGAAGCAGTTGCAGAGACATCAGAAGAATTTATGGATCGCTACTTTGCAGGAGAAGAATTTTCACCGGCTGAGATTATGGCAGCACTGACGATGAATGTAGATGACTGTTCTATTATTCCGGTAGCTATGGGTTCACCTGTGAACTTCCAGGGTGTACTGAATCTGCTGGATGACATTGTACAGTATTTCCCAAGTCCGGATAAGAGAAAGATCGCTGGAATCAATATGAAGACCAGTGAGATTTATGAAGCAAATTATGATTTTGCAAAAGCGAAATCAGCATTTGTATTTAAGACCATTGTGGATCCATTCATTGGAAAGTATTCTTTAGTAAAGGTGGCATCCGGTGTTATCAAGAATGATGATCTTCTTTATAATGTAAACAGAGATGAGGAAGTAAAATTAAATAAACTGTACGTTATGGAAGGAAGTAAGCCGATTGAAGTACCGGAACTTCATGCCGGAGATATCGGTGCGATTGGTAAATTGAATGTGACGAAGACAGGTGATTCACTGGCTACTAAGAATACCCCGATTCAGTATGCGGGTATTGACACTTCCACACCTTATACATATAAGAGATACTTTGCAAAGAATAAAGGAGAAGAAGATAAAGTAGCTCAGGCATTGGCTAAGATGATGCTGGAAGACTTGACCATGAAAGCTGTAAATGATGCAGAGAACAGACAGACTCTGATCTATGGTATGGGCGATCAGCATATTGATATCATTGCCAGCAAACTTCTTGGAAAATATAAAGTAGAAATTGAACTGGCAAGACCGAAGGTTGCATTCCGTGAGACTATCCGCAAGAATTCAGATGTGGAAGCTAAGTATAAGAAACAGTCCGGTGGTCATGGACAGTATGGTCATGTTAAGATGAGATTCTCCAATTCCGGAGATATGGAGACACCATATATCTTTGAACAGGTAGTAGTTGGCGGGGCTGTTCCGAAGAACTACTTCCCGGCAGTAGAAAAAGGAATTCAGGAATCTGTGCTGAGAGGACCACTGGCAGCTTATCCGGTTGTTGGCGTAAAAGCTACATTGTATGATGGATCTTATCATCCGGTAGACTCTTCTGAAATGGCATTTAAGACAGCTGCTATGCAGGCATTCAAGAAAGGATTTATGGAAGCTTCACCAGTTCTGTTGGAGCCGATAGCATCTTTGAAAGTAACGGTACCGGATAAATTCACCGGTGATGTGATGGGTGATCTGAATAAACGTAGAGGACGTGTACTTGGTATGAACCCAGATCATAAGGGCAATCAGATTATTGAAGCAGATATCCCAATGATGGAATTATATGGATATTCCACTCAGCTTCGTTCTATGACTGGAGGATCAGGAACCTTTGCATATGAATTTGCAAGATATGAGCAGGCACCTTCTGATATTCAGGCAAAAGAGGTAGAAGCAAGAGCAAGCAAGGTAAATACTTTAGAAGATTAAATCCTGAGATAAAAACAGAAACTTCGCGGCAGATATTTGGCGGCGAAGTTTTTGTTTTATATAGGTTTGTGTAGAAACTGATAGCTTTTCTACACAGGATAGGGTAGAATAAAACGGAGCAAAAGAGAAAGGAAAGGGCAGAATGTTTCATTTGGCAATGTCAGTTGTAGCTGCACTTGTACTTACAGCGGGGGCGGTGACAAACAGCAGTAGTATTCTGTATGAGCAGAGACAGAAAATTGTGGAAAAACAGAATAAAGTAGTGAATCCCTATGAACCGGGCGGTACATATGAAAACATGAAGATTATTTACAAATTCGGGAAAAGCAGAGTGGTTCTGACAGCAGAAGACGTTGTGGACTGGGTGAGATATTGGCCGGATGGACACTGGGATATCGATGATGCAAAGATCGCAGAATACATAGACGGGTTGCAGAAGCATTTTGATACCTGGGATAGAGAGAAAATCTTTGAAACAACAGGGAAGAAGACGATCAGCTTAAAAGGAGATTATGGATGGCGTCTGGATCGCGCAAAGGAAGTAAAAGAGATTTCCAAGCTTCTCCGCAGAAACGGAACAACGGTTCATCCGCTTCATTTTTCGACAGAAGCAGCAGTCAGGTGGAATAAAGTAAGGGATTATGGAGATTCTTATGTGGAAATTGATTTGAGCAGACAGGTACTGTGGTTATATGAAGAAGGTAAGGTGACAGTCAGAACAGATATCGTTTCCGGGTTGATGAATACGAGCAGGCAGACTCCAGGGGGCATTTTCAGTATAAAATATAGGCAGTCTCCGGCAGTTTTGAGAGGGGCAGACTATGAGTCCCCGGTTAGTTATTGGATGCCATTTAATGGAGGAATTGGATTACATGACGCTACCTGGCAGCCGGCGTTTGGAGGAGACCTGTGTTATACCAGGGGATCTCATGGTTGTATCAATCTACCGCTGGAAAAAGCAAAGATAATATACGAAAAAGTACAGAAAGGATTTCCGGTGATCTGTTATTATTCGAATCCGGAAGATGAGTAATATGAATCAATACGATGTAGCGCCACTGGAAGGAATTACCGGATATGTGTTTCGAAATGTACATCACCGTCATTTTCCGGGGATAAGAAAGTATTATATTCCTTTTATAGAACCGAAGCCAAATGCGAAGAAGAATTTCACAGGAAGAGAATTAGGAGATATCCTTCCGGAGCATAATGAGCAAATACCGGTAGTACCGCAGATTTTGACGAATAAATGGGAAGACTTTTTATGGACTGCGGGACATTTAAAGGAATATGGATATACTGAGATTAACTGGAACGTGGGGTGTCCGGCAAAAACTGTGGTATCTAAGAACAGAGGATCCGGGTTTCTTGCTTTTCCGGAAGAAATGGATGAATTTCTGTATCGTGTATTTGAAAAGACAGATTTAAAAATTTCAGTGAAGACAAGAATAGGAAGAGACCAGCCGGAGGAATTCGGTCGTTTACTGGAGATTTATGAAAAATATCCGCTGGAAGAACTGATCGTCCATCCGAGAACGCAGAAAGATTTTTATGGAAATACTCCAAACCTGGATGTTTTTGCGGAAGCAGCAAAGTGTCAAAAGTTTCCGATTATATATAATGGGGATATTCAGTCTTATATGGATCTACAGCGGATTCAGGAGCGTTTCCCGGAAATTTCTTATTATATGATGGGACGGGGCATACTTCGGAATCCTCAGCTGGCAGAAAATCTTCAAAATGGCACCCTGCCGGATAAACAGAAAATATGGAATTTTATGGAAGAATTAAAAGAAGTTTATTGCAGAGAACTTTCCGGAGAGACAGTTGTGCTTTTCAAATTGAAAGAGATCTGGTGCTATATGATACACTTATTTGAAGATCCGGGAAAGCTGACCGGGAAATTAAAAAAAGCAAAACATCTGTCAGATTATGAACTGGCAGCGAAAACAATATTTGAAGAATGCAGAATAAAAGAGGAACAGGTATCCATTTAATTTTGCCAGGAGGAAACAAATAAATGACATCTATTCAGATTTCGGATGTAAAGATATTTATGAACAAATTATTTTTGTCAGAGTATTTTGATGCATTCCTGTTATCCGAAGCAAATTTTGTAACATTTAATACATTTCATATAGATGGAACTTTGCAGCATGCGTATTATTCCAGCGAGGAACTGGAAGCATCCGGTATGGAATTGTCCCGTTTTTCATTGTGGAAGCAGGTACGCCCCTTTGCCTTAAGTCTGGTAAAAGGAACGCATACGCCATTGGAATTTAAGATTATTTTTCGTTTGTCTCAGGCAAATGTGGAGAAATTACTGCATCAATCCGGTATTACAAATTTTTCTCCGACAGATATCGATGGTTTGTTCTTGAATCTTAATTTTTCCAGAGGAACACTTCACTGTGTTTCGGGGACTTCGCTGACGCTGTTTTCCATGGATAAGACAGTAGAACATGCCTGGGATGATGCAGTAAAAAAATACTTAAAACCATTTTTATAATCTGTTTTATTAGCACTCATTTCGATTGAGTGCTAATTTTTCCTTGACATCTCATTTTTCTGGTATTATACTCTTGGTAAATGGAGAAAAAATGAAAGATTTTTTCTAGGAATGAATTTTACGAGAGGTGATTGATATGAACAAAACAGGAAGTCTTTCTATTAACAGCGAGAATATTTTCCCGATTATCAAAAAATGGCTCTATTCAGACCATGACATCTTTATGAGAGAACTGGTATCAAACGGATGTGATGCCATTACAAAACTGAAAAAACTGGCACTGATCGGAGATTATACGCTTCCGGATGATTATAAAGGAAAAGTGGAAGTGATCATCAGCGCGAAAGATAAGACCATGAAGTTTATTGATAACGGTCTTGGTATGACAGCAGATGAGGTAGAAGAATATATTACACAGATTGCATTTTCCGGTGCAACAGATTTTATTGAAAAATATAAAGACAATGCCAACGGAGATGAGATCATCGGTCATTTTGGTCTGGGATTTTACTCAGCATTCATGGTGGCAGATGAAGTCCACATTGATACACTTTCTTATAAAGAAGGATCAGAACCGGTACATTGGGAATGTGACGGTGGAACAAGCTATCAGATGGAGACTGGCAGCCGCAGCACAGTTGGTACAGAGATTACCTTATTCCTGAATGAAGACAGTCTGGAATTTGCCAATGAATATCGTGCCCGTGAAGTGCTGGAAAAATATTGCTCTTTCATGCCGACAGAGATTTTCCTGACCAATGCAGATGCAGAACCGCAGTATGAGACGATTCTCAAAGAAGATGTTCTGGATACAGATGAAGTAGTGGAATATATTCATGAAGATGCCAAAACAGAAGAAAAAGAGAATGAGAATGGTGAAAAAGAAGTTGTAGAAGTAAGACCTGCTCAGGAGAAAGCCAAGATTAAAAAGCGTCCGGTATCTATCAGTGATATACATCCGCTTTGGACAAAGCATCCGAATGATTGTACCGATGAAGAATATCTGGAATTCTATCGCAAAGTATTTCTGGATTATAAAGAGCCGTTGTTCTGGATTCATCTGAATATGGATTATCCATTTAACTTAAAGGGTATTCTTTACTTCCCGAAGATTAATACAGAATATGATTCCATTGAGGGAACCATCAAGTTGTATAA
>CAKRON010000086.1 GCA_934373455.1 uncultured Marvinbryantia sp. | reverse complement strand
ATTGGTAGAGCTCCTCCTGGAATATAAAATGTATAAATATATGTCATATGAGCTTCGGGATCGTCAGATGGATGCGGAGCATATGTTATACAGAGAACAGTCACTGCCCAAGGAAGTATTGCAGTACAAGCCACCGATAAATCTGGATGATATACTGGGAGATTTGGACCTCGAAAAATTAAATGCGATTTTTCAAGATGTCATGAAGCGCTCAGAAGATCGAATGGATCCGGTGCGAAGTAAATTTGGACAGGTAGAGAAAGAAGAAGTGGATCTGGATCAGACCATTGCCTATGTGGAAAAATATATTTCCCGACATCACAAATGTAATTTCCGCAGTCTTTTAAATAAACAGAAAAGTAAGATGCGGGTAGTGATTACATTTCTCACTATTTTGGAAATGATGAAAACCGGGAAGATAGAAGTGGAGCAGGATGAGATATTCGGAGATATTTTGATCACTGCAAAACAAAGTGAGGAATAAGTGTGGATAGAAAAAGAATGGAAGCTGCAGCAGAAGCAATTTTGTTTACAATGGGAAATGCTGTAGAAGTGGAGCGAATTGCAAAAGCGTTGGGGATGAGTACAGAAGCAACCAGAAAGATGCTCCTTGCGATGAAAGAAAAATATGATAAGGATGAAAGAGGTATTCGGATCATTGAGTTGGAGGATTCATTTCAGATGTGCACAGATCCGGATTTGTATGAATATCTGATTAAAATTGCAAAACAGCCAAAGAAGATCGTATTAACAGACGTAGTTCTGGAAACACTGTCTATTATTGCATATAAGCAGCCGATTACGCGTATTGAACTGGAGAAAATCCGCGGGGTAAAATGCGACCATGCAGTTAATAAGCTGATAGAGTTTAATCTGGTAAAAGAGGTGGGAAGACTGGATGCGCCAGGACGGCCATTGTTATTTGGCACTACGGAGGAATTTCTTCGTAGATTTGGTGTTTCTTCAGTAGAAGAATTACCAGAAGTAAATCCTGTAAAAATGGAAGATTTTAAGGCAGAAGCAGAAGCAGAAATAGAAATGACGTTGAAGGTTTAAAGAACCGGAAAGGAAGAAAAAGTGCCTACCACATATGCACATGATTTATTTGGAAAAATGGTGTATCAGCGCCTGAATCCGGAATTAAAAAGGGTGATAAAAAGACATCAGGCAACTTATCAGATCGGTCTTCACGGTCCGGATATTCTGTTTTATGTCAGGCCATTTCACAGCAATCGATTTAACCGGATGGCTCATCGTCTGCATCAGGAAAAAGCAGCTAATTTTTTTGAAGAAGGAAGAAAGCTGTATCAGAGAACACAGGATGAAGAAATTTTAGTTTATCTGCTGGGATTTATCTGCCATTTTATGCTGGATAGCACCTGCCATCCATATATCAGCGAATATATGAAGAAAACCGGGGCAGGACATGATGAAATAGAGACGGAATTTGACCGCAGTCTGATGTTAAGGACTGGAAAGGATCCATTTCGTTATCAGCCAGGCAGTGTGATACACATAGAACGGAATAGTGTTAAAGCTATTTCAGAAGTTCTGAATGGAATGAGTCAAAAAGACATTGTCAGGGCGCTCATCGGAACGAAATTTTACACGAAGCTTCCGATATGTGAAACAGAACAAAAAAGAAGAATAAAACTTGCTGTCTCCAAAGTATTTTTCATTTATCCATTTGCAGATGGAAGAGTGATACGGAAAGAGCCAAAGGATATTTGTCTGGAAAGTACAGAGCATCTTATGAGACTGTTTCGAAAAACAGTGTCGGAGGCAGTGAATATGATGGAAGAATATTATAACGAAAGAAATGGATCAGAAAGACTGAATGCCAGATTTGACCGAAATTATAAATAAGCAGTCACACATAAAATAAAAGAATGCTCATAAGCTGTTATAAAAGCAAAACGGAGCATAAAACATGAGAAAGATGCGCAGAGTCGTTTTATGGATTTTCGTATTCTGGATGATGAACTTGCTGCAGACCTTTGCAGCACAGAATCAGCTTCCAGACGAGCTTCAGAATATATACGCCCGTAGTGCTGTTATAATAGATGGCAGCAGCGGGCGTGTTCTTTTTGGGAAAAATACAAAAGAAATTATGCCAATGGCCAGTACGACTAAAATAATGACCTGTATATTTGCATTAGAGAATTGCTCAGAAAAAGCGGTAGTAACAGTGTCAAAAAGAGCTGCATCACAGCCAGAGGTGCACTTGGGAGCTGATATTGGAGAAACATTTTATATGGAAGATCTGTTATATGCATTGATGTTGGAATCTTATAATGATGCGGCGGTCATGATTGCAGAACAGGTCAGCGGAAGTGTGGAAGCTTTTGCAAGTGGAATGAATCAGAAAGCAAAAGAACTTGGCTGTGAAAATACTCATTTTGTAACACCGAATGGATTGGATGAAAAAGACGAAAATGGTGACCATGGAACCACGGCAGAGGATCTTGCAGAGATCATGAAATATTGTGCCTGGGAATCTCCAAAATCAGAAGCGTTTCTGAAAATTACCCAGACGAGAAGTTATTCATTTTCCAATTTGGAAGGCAGTAGAAATTATAGCTGCAATAATCATAACATGTTTTTGGATATGTATGAGGGAACCATATCCGGAAAAACAGGATTTACATCAGCAGCAGGATATTGTTATGTTACAGCGGTAGAAAGTGGAGAAAGAAAATTTGTAGGCGTGGTGTTAGCCTGTGGATGGCCGTATAACAGAAACTATAAGTGGAAAGATATGACAAGGCTTATGGATTATGCGAAGACACATTATCATGAACAAAAACTGGAGTATCCGGAGAAAACATATTTAACAGAGATAAAAGATGGATGGGTGGAAGGTAAAAATCCATGGGAAACAATTCATATTCCGCTGCATCTTGAAGGCAGTACAGAAGAAAAAGTACTGATTGGAGAACAGGAAAAGGTAATAAGGTATATTGTATACAGAAAAATTGCTCAAGCACCGATTGAGAAAGGAGAGGTACTGGGGAAAATACAATTTTTGCTAAATGACGAAGTAATAAAGGAGGGAAAAATTATGGCACAATCTGCTGTGGAATCACGAAAAATCAGAAACTGGTTCGTGTGGATTTTACAAAAGATTTCGCTGTAAGAAAAAATGTATTGTAAAAAGTACCATAAAAAACAAGAAAAAGCATAGTAATTTTTATGTGTACCAATAGACAAAAAGCTTGCCAGTATTTGCAAAACACGTTAAAATGATAAATGGCAGATAATTGGTTACAATTTATCAAATATAGAAAATGGAGGGCTGAAAAATGAGTAACACAGCACAAAGCTTAGCAGGCAAAAGAATCGCGTCTTTGCTTGATGAGAACAGTTTTGTTGAAATCGGTGCAGGCATCACTGCCAGAAATACAGATTTCAACATGGCGAAGGCCGAGACTCCGGCAGATGGTGTCATCACAGGTTATGGTGTGATTAATGACAAACTGGTTTATGTATACAGCCAGGACGCATCTGTTTTGGGTGGAACAATCGGTGAAATGCACGCGAAAAAGATCTCAGGTATCTATGATATGGCTATGAAGATGGGAGCACCGGTAATCGGTTTGATCGATTGCGCAGGCTTAAGACTTCAGGAAGCTACAGATGCCATGAACGCTTTTGGTGATATCTACATGAAACAGACACTGGCATCTGGAGTAATTCCACAGATCACAGCTATTTTTGGCAATTGTGGTGGTGGTCTTGCACTGGTTCCGGGTATGACTGACTTTACATTTATGGAAGAGAAGAATGCAAAATTATTTGTAAATTCTCCAAATGCACTGGACGGAAACAGAGTAGAAAAATGCAATACCGCATCTGCTAAGTTCCAGAGTGAAGAGACAGGTCTTGTTGATTATGTGGGAAGCGAAGCAGATATTTTCGCACAGATCCGTGATCTCGTATCCGTTCTGCCTTCTAACAATGAAGATGATACTTACTATACAGAATCCGAAGATGATCTGAACAGAGTATGTGCAGATTTGGAAAACTGTGTAGGTGATACAGCGATCCTGCTCTCTAATATTGCAGATGATAATCTTTTTATCGAGACAAAAGCTGCATATGCAAAAGATATGGTTACAGGTTTCCTTCGCCTGAATGGTCAGACTGTAGGAGCAGTTGCAAACCGTACTGAAGTATATGATGCTGAAGGAACGAAGACTGACAGTTTCGACGCAGTTCTTACCAGAAAAGGTGCTGAAAAAGCAGCAGAATTTATTAACTTCTGTGATGCATTTGAAATTCCAGTATTATCTCTGACAAATGTAACAGGTTTTAAAGCTGATGTTCACTCAGAAAAAGGCGTTGCCAAAGCAGCAGCAAAGCTTACCTATGCATTCGCAAATGCTACTGTACCAAAGGTAAACGTAGTAATCGGAAAAGCATACGGAAGTGCTTACTCCGTAATGAACAGCAAAGCTACAGGCGCAGATATGACATTTGCATGGCCTACAGCTGAGATTGGTACTATGGATGCAAAGCTGGCTTGCAAGATTATGTATCCGGAAGCTACAGCAGCAGAATTAAATGAAAAGGCAGCAGAATATGCAGCACTTCAGACCAGTGCGGTATCTGCAGCAAGAAGAGGATATGTAGATACCATTATTGATGCAGCTGATACAAGAAAATATGTAATCGGTGCATTTGAAATGTTATTTACCAAAAGAGATGACCGTCCAGGCAAAAAACACGGAACAGTTTAAGCGAGGTGTATGATATGAGAAAATATAAAGGATTAATCGTTTCCGTATCTATGGCCGCAATGTTGATGACATCCGGAACTGTTTTTGCTGAAGAGACAGAAACTACCGAAGTCACTACAGAAGCTGCATCCGAAAGTGTTTCAGAAGAAGCGGCAGTGGAATCTGAAGCACAGGCAGCAGAAGAAGTCGTAGAGGGTGGAATCAGTACATCCGACAGAGCATCCCTGGAATCTTATGCTCAGCAGAGTATTGAGATGATTGTTACTATGGACGATGCTCAGGCAGAAGAAATTTTACATCCGTCATCCATCCTCAGTAAATATCAGGACAGCATGGTAGCAAGTGTTCAGTCTTGGGTGGATGCAAAAGAAGAACTCGGTGCATACAAGCAGATTCTTGCACAGGACATTGAAGTAAGTGATGATGATATTATCATCAAGACAGCCTGCGAATTTGAAAGCGGAGAAAGCGTAGTAACTACCACTCTTTCCCGTGATGATCTTTCCCTGGAAAGTATGCAATTTGCAACTGCTGAAAAGACAATGGGACAGAAAATGGAAGAAGCAGTATTGAACACTCTGATGGGTGTATGTGTTGTATTTGCAATGCTGTTTTTCCTCAGTTTCCTGATTTCACAGTTTAAGCACATCAGCAAGCTGGAAAATGGACTGAAAAAGAAAGATGCACCTGCAGCACCGGCACCTGCACCAGTAGCAGCACCGGTTCAGGCTGAAGAGGAAGAAGTGGTTGATGACGGAGAACTGATCGCAGTGATCGCAGCTGCCATTGCAGCAGCAGAAGGCACAACCACAGATGGATTCGTAGTACGTTCCATCAAGAAGAGCAACCGCAATAAATGGCAGAGAGCTTAATATAGTAGGAGGAAAACTATAATGAAGAATTATACAATTACCGTGAACGGTGTAGCATATGATGTAACAGTAGAAGAAGGAACAGGAAATGGCGCAGCACCAGTTGCAAGAGCAGCAGCACCAAAGGCAGCTCCAAAAGCAGCTCCTGCAGCAGCACCAAAGGCAGCAGGCGCAGGAAGCGTGAAAGTAACTGCTTCCGTACCAGGAAAAGTATTTAAAGTAGAAGCAAGTGTTGGACAGTCTGTAAAGGCTGGTGACCCAATCGTTGTTCTTGAAGCTATGAAGATGGAAATTCCTGTTGTAGCTCCACAGGATGGAACTGTTGCAAGTATTGATGTAGCAGTTGGTGCAGCTGTTGAAAACGGTGATGTACTGGCAACAATGAACTAGTCAAATCGTTTCGCAGTAATGCTACAACACAGGAGGTAAAACAATGTCATATGTAACAGACACATTATCGAACCTGCTTCACCAGACAGCGTTTTTTAACCTGACAGTAGGCAACTATGTAATGATCGCAGTAGCATGTGTATTCTTATATCTTGCAATTAAGAAAGAATACGAGCCACTCCTTCTGGTACCTATTGCATTTGGTATGCTGTTGGTAAATATTTATCCGGACATTATGGCAGCTCCGGAAGATATGTCAAATGGTGTTGGAGGTCTTCTCCATTATTTCTATTTAATGGATGAATGGAGTATCTTACCGTCACTTATTTTCATGGGCGTCGGAGCCATGACAGACTTTGGTCCGTTGATTGCGAATCCGAAGAGCTTTATTCTTGGTGCGGCAGCACAGATCGGTATCTATGCAGCTTATTTCCTTGCGATCTTTATGGGATTCAACGGAAAGGCAGCAGCAGCTATTTCTATTATCGGTGGTGCTGACGGCCCTACATCTATCTTCCTTGCAGGTAAACTTGGACAGACAGCATTGATGGGACCTATTGCAGTAGCAGCATATTCTTATATGTCACTGGTTCCTATTATTCAGCCACCTATTATGAAAGCTCTGACAACAGAGGAAGAAAGAAAGATCAAAATGGAACAGCTTCGTCCTGTTTCCAAACTGGAAAAGATTCTTTTCCCAATTATCGTTACTATTGTTGTTTGTCTGTTGCTTCCAACAACTGCTCCACTGGTAGGTATGCTGATGCTTGGTAACCTGTTCCGTGAGTCTGGTGTAGTTAAGCAGCTGACAGAGACAGCTTCCAATGCCCTGATGTACATCGTAGTTATTCTGCTTGGTACTTCAGTAGGTGCTACTACAAGTGCAGAAGCATTCCTTAACATGAGCACGATCAAGATCGTAGTTCTTGGTCTTGTTGCATTTGCATGCGGTACTGCAGCAGGTGTTATCTTTGGTAAGATCATGTGCAAGCTTTCAGGAGGCAAGATTAACCCATTGATTGGTTCTGCCGGAGTATCCGCGGTTCCTATGGCAGCACGTGTATCCCAGAAAGTTGGTGCAGAAGCAGATCCTACAAACTTCCTGCTGATGCATGCTATGGGACCTAACGTAGCAGGTGTTATCGGTACTGCAGTAGCAGCCGGAACCTTTATGGCAATCTTTGGAGTATAGGAGGAACATTTAAAATGGCAGATATCGCTAAGAAACCAATTAAAATTACTGAAACCATCTTACGTGACGCACATCAGTCTCTGATTGCCACAAGAATGACAACAGAAGAAATGCTTCCAATCGTAGAAAAGATGGATAAAGTTGGTTACCATTCCGTAGAGTGCTGGGGTGGAGCTACTTTCGATGCTTCCCTTCGTTTCCTGAAAGAGGATCCATGGGAAAGACTTCGTAAATTCCGTGACGGATTCAAAAACACAAAACTGCAGATGCTGTTCCGTGGACAGAACATTCTTGGTTACAGCCAGTATGCAGATGATGTAGTAGAATACTTCGTACAGAAATCTATTGCAAACGGTATTGATATTATCCGTATTTTTGACTGTCTGAATGATATCAGAAACCTTCAGACAGCAGTTACAGCAGCAAACAAAGAAAAAGGACATGCACAGGTTGCACTTTCCTATACTTTGGGAGAAGCTTATACACTGGATTACTGGAAAGATATGGCAAAGAAAGTAGAAGATATGGGAGCTAATTCTCTGTGTATCAAAGATATGGCTGGTCTTCTTCTTCCATACACAGCAACAGAACTGGTACAGGCTCTGAAAGAAACTGTAGATATTCCAATTCAGCTGCATACACACTACACATCAGGTGTTGCTTCTATGACATACTTGAAAGCTGTAGAGGCAGGTGTAGACGTAATCGATACAGCAATGTCACCATTTGCACTGGGAACTTCTCAGCCGGCAACAGAAGTTATGGTTGAAACCTTTAAAGGCACACCATACGATACAGGACTGGATCAGAAGCTTCTTGCTGAAATCGCTGATTACTTCAGACCAATCCGTGACCATGCTCTTGATACAGGCTTACTGAATCCAAAGAACCTTGGTGTAAATATCAAGACTCTGTTATATCAGGTACCAGGCGGTATGCTTTCTAACCTGACATCTCAGCTGAAAGATCTTCATGCAGAAGATAAATACTACGAAGTACTGGAAGAAGTACCTCGTGTACGTAAAGACCTTGGTGAATGCCCTCTGGTTACACCATCTTCACAGATCGTTGGTACTCAGGCAGTTATGAACGTGATCAACGGTGAACGTTATAAGATGGTTCCACAGCAGACAAAGGATGTTCTTTCAGGACATTACGGAAAAACTGTAAAACCTTTCAATCCTGAAGTGGTTAAGAAATGTATCGGCGATGAAGAAGTCATCACATGCCGTCCTGCAGATCTGATTCCACCACAGCTTGATAAGCTGAAAGAAGAATGTGCAAAATGGACACAGCAGGAAGAAGATGTTTTATCTTACGCACTGTTCCCACAGGTTGCTACTGAATTCTTCAAATACAGAGAAGCACAGCAGACAAAGGTTGATGAAACTGTTGCAGATACAAAGAATGGAGCATATCCAGTCTAATAGAAACATAAGGCGCCCCGGAGGAATCCGGGGCGTTTATAGCAAAGGAAATTGTATGAAAAAGATAATAATTATTGGCGGTGGTGCTGCGGGAATGTTCGCTGCCATAGCAGCTGCAGAACGTGGAAATGAAGTTCATTTATACGAAAAGAATGAAAAACTTGGAAAGAAAATTTATATAACCGGAAAAGGCAGGTGTAATCTCACCAATGCCTGTGATATGGAAAAACTGATAGACAGTGTCTGTACAAATCGCAAGTTTTTATACAGTGCATTTTATGGATATACAAATCAGGATGTGATAAGTTTCTTTGAAAAACATGGAATGAAAACGAAGACAGAGAGGGGAGAGCGAGTATTCCCTCTTTCAGATAAATCGGCGGATGTAATTGACACTCTTCGGAATGCCATGAAAAAAGCCGGGGTAAAAGTACATCTAAACACAGAAGTAAAAGAAATACTGATAAAAGATGAGCCGGAAAAAATGGTAGAGGGAATCCGTTTGGCAGATGAAACAGAAGTACTGGCAGATAACGTATTGATTGCAACAGGTGGACTTTCGTATAAAACGACAGGATCAACAGGTGACGGATATCGATTCGCAGAACATGTGGGACACAAGATTACAGAATTGTCACCGTCACTGGTTCCATTTAATACCAGAGAAGAATATGGAAGACAGATGCAGGGATTATCATTGAAAAATGTAACGTTATCGGTATATGACGGTAAGAAATGCCTGTATGAAGATTTTGGTGAGATGATGTTCACTCATTTTGGAATAACGGGTCCATTGGTATTGACTGCAAGCACGGCGGTGCTGAAAAAACTCAGACAGAAAGAGTTAAGAATAGAAATTGATTTGAAACCGGCATTGTCAGAAGAACAGTTGGATGCCAGACTACTTCGAGAATTTGAAGCAGGACATAATAAGCAATTTAAAAATGTAATTGGTGTACTCTATCCGACTAAAATGACACCGGTTATGATTGAACTATCTGGCATATCACCAGAGAAAAGAGTGAATGAGATAACAAAAGCAGAACGGGAAAAACTGATTCAGCTTACGAAACACTTTCCATTGACGGCAACGGGACTGCGAGACTATAATGAAGCTATTATTACCAGAGGTGGTATATCCGTGAAGGAAGTAAATCCTTCCACTATGGAATCAAAACTGGTATCAGGATTGTATTTTGCAGGAGAGGTTTTAGATCTGGATGCGGTGACAGGAGGATTTAATCTGCAGATAGCTTGGTCTACCGGATATGCAGCCGGAATTGGAATGTCAGAAGAATAAATAAAAATGGAGGCATTTATGTCATATAATATCGCAATTGACGGACCGGCCGGAGCCGGAAAAAGTACAATAGCAAAGAGGGTTTCCGCAGAATTGTCATTTATATATGTAGATACAGGAGCAATGTATCGGGCAATCGCATTGTATTTGCTGCGCAAAGGGATACGAACAGATGACAGTGAGATAGTAAAGCAAGCACTGAAGGAGATAGAGATTGCAATACAATACGTAGAAGGAGAACAGAGAGTCTTACTTAATGGAGAAGATGTTTCGGGAAAAATTCGTACAGAAGAAGTGGGAAATATGGCATCTAAAGCAGCAGCTCTCCCATGCGTGAGAGAAAAGCTTCTGGAGCTTCAACGAAATCTGGCGAAAGAACATGACGTGGTTATGGATGGGCGAGATATTGGAACGAATATTCTGCCACAAGCTCAGTTGAAGATATATCTGACGGCCAGTGTGGATACAAGGGCGAACAGAAGATATAAAGAGCTCCAGGAGAAAAAAGTGGACTGTGATCTGGAAGAAATAAAAAAAGATATTGAACAGCGGGATTATCAGGATATGCACAGAGAAACAGCACCGCTTATTCAGGCAAAAGATGCGATATATCTTGATTCTTCCGATTTGACAATCGATCAGGTGGTAGAGAAAATAAAATCACTGGTAAAATGAGGTGTCAGGTATGAAAGTGATAACAGCGAAAACAGCAGGATTTTGTTTTGGGGTAAAGCGGGCAGTAGAAAAGGTATATGAGCAGGTTAATC
>CAKRON010000085.1 GCA_934373455.1 uncultured Marvinbryantia sp. | reverse complement strand
AGAGATTTAGACCTATGGACCAATTATTCACAATGAGGAAGTAGTGGCTGATCTGGAATCCAAAGGAGTGAAAGTTCTGGAGAGCCGTGAAGAACTTGAAAAATTGGAACGTGGAACAGTGATTATCCGCTCACATGGTGTCGGAAGAGCAATTTATCGTCTGATAGAAGAAAAAGGACTGGAATTGGTAGATGCGACCTGTCCTTATGTAAGAAAGATTCATCGGATTGTGAAAGAAAAAAGTGAACAGGGAGTACAGGTTATTATTATTGGAAATGATACACATCCGGAAGTGGAAGGAATTAAAGGATGGTGTGTACATCCTGCAATTGTAATTGCAGATCAGGAAAGCGCATCAGAATTGGTATTTCCTGAGGATCAGAAAATCTGTATTGTTTCACAGACGACATTTAACTACAATAAATTTAAAAATTTAGTTGAAATTATTGACAAAAAGGGTTATGATATTGATGTTATCAATACGATTTGCAGTGCGACCGAAGAGCGACAATTAGAAGCAGGAGAATTGGCTGATAAAGTTGATGCTATGATAGTAATCGGTGGAAAAAGCAGTTCGAATACTCAGAAGCTCTTTGAGATTTGCAAAACGAATTGCGTAAATACGTATTATATTCAGACACTAGATGATTTGGAGCTCTATTCACTACCTCCTGTCAATTGTGTAGGTATTACGGCAGGGGCATCGACCCCAAATTATTTAATTAAGGAGGTTCAAGAGTATGTCAGAAATGAGCTTTGAACAGATGTTAGAAGAATCTTTAAAAACAATTCATAACGGCCAGATAGTTGAAGGTACAGTTATCGACGTTAAGGAAGATGAAGTCGTATTAAATATTGGATATAAGGCGGATGGTATTCTTACCAGAAGTGAATATACAAATGAAGCCAATGTTGACTTACGTGATGTTATCAAAGTTGGCGATACAATGGAAGTAAAAGTCCTGAAAGTAAACGATGGTGACGGACAGGTTCAGCTTACTTATAAGAGACTGGCAGCAGAAAAAGGTAATAAGAGACTGGAAGAAGCATTTGAAAATCATGAAGTGCTTACAGCAACTGTTGCACAGGTATTAAATGGTGGATTAAGTGTTGTAGTTGACGAAGCAAGAGTTTTCATTCCGGCAAGCCTTGTATCAGATACTTATGAAAAGAATCTGGAAAAATTTGCAGGACAGGAAATCGAATTTGTAATTACTGAATTCAATCCTCGTAGAAGAAGAATTATCGGTGATCGCAAGCAGCTCTTAGTTGCTAAGAAAGCAGAAATGCAGAAAGAACTCTTCGAAAAGATCCATGTAGGTGATGTAGTAGAAGGTGTTGTAAAGAATGTTACAGATTTTGGTGCATTTATCGATCTTGGCGGAGCAGACGGACTTCTTCACATTTCTGAAATGTCCTGGGGACGCGTTGAGAATCCAAAGAAAGTCTTTAATGTAGGTGATAAGGTATCTGTTCTCATTAAA
This sequence comes from uncultured Marvinbryantia sp., assembly GCA_934373455.1. GTDB lineage: Bacteria > Bacillota > Clostridia > Lachnospirales > Lachnospiraceae > Marvinbryantia. The sequence continues at coordinate 9,221 of CAKRON010000085.1, read as the reverse complement.
GAGATCAATGGAAGCAAGATTGCACTTAGCCTGAAGTTTGAAGATCAGAATCCATGGCTGACAGCAGCAGACAAATATGCAGTAGGCAATGTTGTAACAGGAAAAGTAGCCAGAATGACTGATTTCGGTGCATTTGTTGAACTGGAACCAGGAGTAGATGCTCTTCTTCATGTATCACAGATCTCTCATGATCATGTTGATAAGCCAGCAGATGTTCTTAAGATTGGACAGGAAATCGAAGCAAAAGTAGTAGATTTCAATGCAGATGAAAAGAAAATCAGCCTGAGCATGAAAGCTCTGGAACAGGCTCCTGCAAAAGAAGAAGCAGAAGATGCAGAATAAATATTAAAATAACAGAAGCGGACAGAGAAATCTGTCCGCTTCTGTTATGCTATAAATCTGATAATAAATGATGTATGTAAACCGTAATATTTTCAGGATCAGCCAAAAATGTTTCGTTGCAGGAGAAATATAACTGTCTGTTATAGTAGTCAGTCTTAAATACAGGGGTAAATAACTTATCATTCTGTGGAAGATAAAATCCTTTTTTTCGGCTGTAACAAGTAGATGCTCTGGCTGGTTCGCGATGATCCTTATCAACGAAAGCTGCCACACTTTTATGGAGAGCCATGTCTTCTTCCGGAAGATAGTAGTAATTCTTATAATCTGCAAAGAAATATTTTAATGGTTCACGGGTTCCGGGAATCATGATCTTCATCTGATCTTTTTCCGCATGGATAGAATATAATTCCCCAATATAGGCGAAAGGTCTTGGAAGAAGAACCGGAAGACGAGCCATAACGTCCAGAGAATCACCATTGATCTCATATCCTGTGATATGATAAATTTTATTAAGGATTGTCTGATAAGACAAAATTGGAAGGATGGAAATCATTCCAAGCAGATCTTCATAGTTGTGTAAAAGAAGACAATCCAGCTTTGATTCGTCAGGATTTCGCATATAACTCTGATATACAGAAATTAATTCTCCACCAGAAAATGCATCCTCACGTTCCACATGAAGAAAAGCCTCAAGGCTTTTTTGTTTTAAAGAATTTAACTGCAGCATTTTACGCAAAGGACGGATCATGCGGAGCAAGTCCCTGCTGATGATAGAAGATAAAGATGTATCCAGATGATAAGTCTCACACTTTTCATTTATATAAGGAATATCAAATCTGTCTCCGTTAAAATGAATTAAAAGAGATCTGTTTTGTGCATAAGCCAGAAATTCTTTCAGTATGCAGGATTCTTCATTTGTATTTTCAGCAAACCATTGTGTACATATCCAGGAACAATCTTCCCATGCAATCACACCAACAAGATACATATAAGACATACGTGCAGTAAGTCCGGTAGTTTCAATATCAAAAAACAGCAGGCTGGATTTATTGTAATCCTGAAATTGAGTTCCAGTCAGATCCAGCTGTAAATGATGAGTTCTTTTTATCATAAGTGTCTGTCCCTTCTGTCAAAATCCCCCAAAATCGAAATTTTTTCGATTTTGTCGAACGGATTTATTCTACAATAAAACAAAATAAGTGTCAACGGAAGAACGAGATGAAAGAAGCTAAGCAAGACATTGAAAAAAAGCTAGACTATTTTGTCATTTTGTGCGAAAATAGTAAACGAGGTATGTTCAGAATGTAGTACATTCTGATTACATAAAAGACTTTAACTATTGAAAGGAGTTTAAAAATGATTTATTCACGCGAAGTAGAAGAAATGTGCCCAGTAGCACAGGGTGTTCATCATGGCGCAGCTCCGATTCCGGAAGAAGCAAAATGGGTACAGGCAAAAGAAGTAAAAGACATTTCTGGTTTTACACATGGTGTAGGCTGGTGTGCTCCACAGCAGGGTGCCTGTAAGCTGAGCCTGAATGTAAAAGAAGGTATTATTCAGGAAGCACTGGTTGAAACTATCGGATGTTCAGGTATGACACATTCAGCAGCTATGGCAGCAGAAATCCTTCCAGGTCTTACTGTTATGGAAGCATTAAATACAGACCTTGTATGTGACGCAATCAACACAGCTATGAGAGAACTGTTCCTGCAGATCGTTTACGGACGTTCCCAGTCTGCATTCTCTGAAGATGGTCTGGCTGTTGGTGCTGGTCTGGAAGACCTTGGAAAAGGTCTCAGATCTCAGGTTGGTACAATGTACGGAACACTGAAGAAAGGTCCTCGTTATCTGGAAATGGCTGAAGGTTATGTTACAGGTATTGCACTGGATGCAGATGATGAAATTATCGGATACCAGTTCGTAAGCCTTGGCAAAATGACAGACTTCATCAAAAAGGGTGATGACCCTAACACAGCTTGGGAAAAAGCTAAAGGACAGTATGGCCGTGTAGCAGATGCTGTTAAGATCATTGACCCAAGAAAAGAATAATTAGAGGAGGACTAGTACAATGGCATTATTTGAATCATATGAAAGACGAATTGATCAGATCAATTCCGTTCTGAACAGTTATGGAATTGCTTCTATTGAAGAAGCTGAAAAAATTACAAAAGATGCTGGACTGAATGTATACGATCAGATCAAAGGCATTCAGCCAATCTGTTTTGAAAATGCTTGCTGGGCTTACATTGTAGGTGCTGCAATTGCAATCAAGAAAAACTGCCGTAAAGCTTCTGAAGCAGCAGCAGCAATCGGTGAAGGTCTTCAGGCTTTCTGTATCCCTGGTTCTGTAGCAGACACACGTAAAGTAGGTCTGGGACATGGTAACCTTGGTAAAATGCTTCTGGAAGAAGAAACAGATTGTTTCGCATTCCTGGCTGGTCATGAATCCTTTGCAGCAGCTGAAGGTGCTATCGGTATCGCAGAAAAAGCTAACAAAGTTCGTAAAAAACCACTTCGTGTTATCCTGAACGGTCTTGGAAAAGACGCTGCACAGATCATCTCCCGTATCAACGGATTTACATATGTTGAGACAGAATATGATCCATACAAGAATGAAGTAAAAGAAGTATTCAGAAAATCTTACTCTGAAGGACTTCGTGCAAAAGTTAACTGCTACGGCGCTAACAGCGTTCCAGAAGGCGTTGCTATTATGTGGAAAGAAAATGTAGATGTATCTATTACAGGTAACTCTACAAATCCTACACGTTTCCAGCATCCTGTAGCAGGTACTTATAAGAAAGAAAGACTGGAAGCTGGTAAGAAGTACTTCTCCGTAGCATCAGGTGGTGGTACAGGACGTACACTTCATCCAGATAACATGGCAGCAGGTCCTGCTTCTTATGGTATGACAGATACACTTGGACGTATGCACAGTGACGCTCAGTTCGCTGGATCATCCTCTGTACCAGCACACGTAGAAATGATGGGACTGATCGGTGCAGGTAACAACCCTATGGTTGGTATGACTGTATCTGTAGCAGTTTCCATTGAAGAAGCAGCAACAGCTGGTAAATTCTAAGAAATGGCTTAAAACAGGCATTTTCAGATGTAGTTAGAAGTTAAGAAAAGTCGTTAAAAGTGATATATTTGACGACAACTTGACCACATGTATTTGACTATCAAAATGGTGTACTTCATTAATTGGGGTGCACCATTTTTTAAATTTGGCAGAGGATTTTTATATTTTTTCCGATAATATAAGAAAAGTCATAGCTTAAATGTATCATTTGAAGATTCATGGTGCAATATTCAGGTTTGAGACTATGCCATGAATAATTCTGGGTTAAGGTAATAAAAAGGTTGCGATTAGTAAGGATAATAGATTACAATAATAATGAAAATATTCAGAAAAGTGGTAGGAGAAGATGGCAGCTGAAGATACAAAAAGAAAGTTAATTTCCGTAGCTAATAAAATGCTTCAGGAGGTTGGATTCGAAAATGTCAGTGCTCGAGCGATTGCTAAAGAAGCAGGATGCACGGCGACAGTAATATATAAGTATTTTGATAATTTAAATTATCTATTAACCCTTGCTTCTTTAAGCGAACTTGAAAAATACAATAAAGAAAATATGTGGGTTGACAAAACAATACAAAATCCAATATTACGAAATGAAATGTCTTGGGAAGTATTTTTACGTCATGCATTTAGAAATGTGCCGATTTATGTAAATTTATTTTGGGGAGAAGGATCTATGTATTTTGAAGAAGCTTCGATTGAGTATTTTCAAATGTTCCCAGATAAATGGAAAAATGAAAATGCGGCAATTTTTTATACATCGTATTTCAGTTCAGATATTGAAGAACGAGATTATACAATTCTTCGACTGGCAGCTAATCAAGGGTATTTGACGATGGAAGATGCGCACTATCTTAGCCAAATCAATGCAAAGATAACACATGCATCATTGTTAGAACATAAAAAGGATTATAAAGATCCAATAGTTGCAAATAAGGCAGCGGAAAAATGTTATAAATTAATTCAGAAAAACTTTGAAAAATGCTTGTTAAAAGATATCGAGTAATTAATGGAAAATGTCACAAATAGGTGGCATTTTTTTTGGTATAAACTCCAAAACTGGTTAACAAGTTAACTTGTTCATTGACATTGAACATTCTAGAAGTTATAATTTAAATATAAAGTGATTAACGCGTTAACTACAACGAAAGGAGGAAATCAAATGTTAGAGAATGTGAAAAAAATACATGATGCAAGTATGAAAATTTTGAATGAAACAGGAATGAAGTTCCATCATCCAGACGCACAGAAGGTATTAAGAGATCATGGAATTCGTATGGATGGAAATCGTGCTTTTTTTACCGAAGAGCAGGTTATGAAATATGTAAAAATGGCTCCATCGATTTGTAAGATACATGCAAAAAACTCGACATTTGATATAAGTGTAGGAGGTTCGAATGTATATAATGGACCATCAGCAGGACCGACGTTCGTAATGGATAAAAATGGAAATAAAAGAGAGGCAACTTTAGAAGACTATATTAAACTGCTGAAATTATATGAACAAAATCCTGCATATATGATAAATGGAGGACAAGCATGTGTACCTAGCGATCTGGATCCATCTATTGAATCGCTTGCTCTTCATTATGTGGCGTTGATGCACACGGATAAGACAATTTGGGTAGGAAGCGGAACGTATCAGGAAATGGAAGCAGTAATAGATCTTACTTGTGCAGCTTTCCAAATTGAAAAAGAGGATCTTCAAAATGGGCAGTATGTAATAAATTGTGTTAACACGAATTCACCATTACAATTTGATAAAAGAATGACAGAGACATTATTCACATTTGGAAAATATAAGCAACCAGTAATTATTGCAGCGGCAGCAATGGCAGGAACAACAGCACCTGTAACAATGGCAGGAACGCTTGCAATGGTAAATGCAGAGGTATTGGCAACAATCGCATTGGCTGAAATGAATGTGGAGGGATGTCCGGTTATTTATGGTTCGCAGACAGCTAATGCAGACCTTTCAACATGTGCAATTGCTATTGGTTCTCCTGAAGCAGCATTGTATTATCAGTATTGTGCAGAATTAGCTAAATATTATAATTTGCCTTGCCGAGGCGGTGGTGCATTAACGGATGCAAAAAGTTTGGATGTACAAGCTGGATATGAGTCTATGTTGACTTATTACACATGCAGGAATAGTAAAATAAATATTATTTTGCAAAGTGCAGGAATTTTGGAAAGTTATCTATCTGTGTCATTTGAAAAACTTATGGTAGATTTTGAAATTATTGATATGGTAAACCGATTTTTTGAAGATTTTGCAGTAGATGAGGAAACATTGCCACTAGAATTAATTAGGAAAGTTGGTCCTGGAGGACAGTTTTTAATGGAAGAGCATACTTTTGAATTTTGCCGTTCAGAAACATTTCATCCATCTGTTTCTGTCAGAGGACCTAAAGTAGATCCATCGCATGTATATTTGGATAATATTCAGAAAAAAATGGAAACAATGTTGAACACTTATAAAAAACCGAAAAGAGATGAAAGTGTTGTGGAAAAAATGCAGGAAATTCTTATGCGGGAAGGTATCGGAGAAGATACCATACAATATTTAAACCAATAGATTGAGAATGTTATGGGCAGGAGGGGAAAAAGGATGGAAGAAAATACAAATAAAATTGCAATATCGAGCTATTTAAAGCTATGTGTATTGATTATAGGAGCAGCAGCTTTTTATCAGATTCCTTATTTGCGTTGGACGTTTTATGACGGTATGATTGAATTAAGTGGATTGAACAATACACAATTTGGTCTCACAATGACTGTATATGGCACAGCATCGGCAATTATGTATTTCCCAGGAGGAATTATTGCTGATAAGATTCCAAGTAAAATACTTTTCCCATTGTCATTGATTGTAAATGGAATATGTGGATTTTTACTAATGACTGGACCAGGATACCGCGTTCAGATGATTATTTATTTTGTATTGGCGGCAGCTGGAACACTGGGTTTTTGGGCATCATTGAATAAAGCTGTTATTACACTGGATGGTGGAGATGGCAGCAGATTACTTGGACTCTTGGAAGGTGGACGTGGTCTAATGCAGGCCGTTTTCTCTGCAATTTTTCTTGCCATATATGGTATTGTTGCAAATGCAGTTGGTGGAGTTCGAATTGTTCTTGCGGGTTATGCAATTATTAATATTGCAGCAGGTGCTATTTGCTTTTTTATACTGGGGGATGACAGTAGAAAAGGAGAAAAAACAGAGCCTCTGCATATGGCAGACATTATAAAACTTTTAAAAAATCCGACAATATGGTTATTAACAGTGGTTGTTATTGCAAGTTATAGTTTTCATCTTGCAAGTACTTATATGACACCATATTTGACAAATATTATTGGAGCAACGGCCGTTGTTTCAGGAGCTCTGGCGATAGTCAGAAATTATATAGCACAAATGTGTGGTGCCCCGTTTGGAAGTTTTTTGGCAACTAAAACAAAATCAACCATGTTGACAGTAGGAATTGGATATATTGCAATGGTAATTGGAATCATTGGTATTGTAATATTACCGACAAATGCCAATATGGTGATTATGGTTGTGTTTATGATAATTGCGGCAGTATCTATTTATATCATACGAGGAATTTATTTTGCAATTATAGGTGAATGTGGTATACCGTTGAAACTTACAGGAACAGCAGTAGGAATTGTATCCGTAATAGGTTTTACGCCAGATATTTTTATGAGTGTAATTTGTGGATCATTGCTTGATAAGTATGAGGGGGCAACGGGATATCGTTATATTTTTCTTATCATGCTGGGGATTGCGGTAATAGGACTTATAGCATCATGGGTATTATATTTTACACACAAAAAAGCAAGAGCTGAGTAGACGAATGTAATTGTTTTGTCAAGTGGACGTAGTATTGACTGCGTCCACAAAGGAGAGAGGCTGTATGAAGAAAAATAAAATCCGTTTTATAGTTTTTGTGTTACCAATTTTATTATTAATAGCAGGGATGTTTTTTTCACTCACAGCAAAGGAATCTTTCACTGAAGTACTAAATCGTATTAATACTGGCTTGTTATCAAGATTTGGATGGCTATACAGTTTGACGACACTTACATTGCTATGTGTTTGTGTGGCACTTATGTTGTCTCCATTCGGAAAAATAAGAATTGGCGGGAAAAATGCAAGGTCTAAATTAAGAACAAGAGATGTTTTTTCAATTACATTATGCAGTATAGCGGGAATAGGACTGGTAACGTGGGGAACCGCTGAAATTATGGCACATTATTCAAATCCACCGAAAGCGCTAGGGATACTTCCATACAGTGATGAGGCAGCTAATTTTGCAATGGAGACGGTATTACTTCATTGGACATTTCCTGCATATGCAACCTATGCCTTACCAGCAGTACTCTTTGCATTTTTACTCTACAATATGAAAAGACCATTTTCTGTCAGTGAATATTTTTATCCAATTCTTGGAAAAAGGATGAATCAGGGAATACGAGGTGTGATAGATATGCTTTGTATTTTTACATTGTTATGTGGTATGTCAGGAACGATAGGAACAACGACGCTTTCTTTATTGGGCGGACTATCTTATTTATCTAATGGAGAAATACATAAGACAGCATGGACAATAGGTACAATTGTGATAGTAATTGTAGCTACATTTGTTATATCTTCAATAACTGGTATTATGAAAGGAATCAGATTTTTATCAAATATGAATCTGTATTTCTTTGTAGGGCTTGCTGTATTTACATTTATATGTGGCCCTACATATTTCATTTTAAATTATGGTACAGAAGCAATTGGAAATTTGCTTCAGGATTTTTTTCCGGCAATGTTAAGAACGAATGCAGTAAATGGAGATGATTGGTCATATAAATGGTCGATTTTTTATTGGGCAGCCTATATGGCATGGGCACCAATATCTGCAATGTTTATTGCAAAAGTATGTTATGGGCAAACTATAAGAAAAATTATTGTGTTGACGTTAGTAGGACCTTCTATGTTTACTGGTGCGTGGATGAGTATATTCAGTGGGATATCCATGTATCTGGAAAGACATGGAGCAGGTATTGCTGATGCGTATGCAAAAGGATATGAGTATACGGCGTATGCAGTTTTTGAGTATTTACCATTCACAATTCCGATTATTGTTATATTCCTTTTTATAGCGGCTATATCTGTGATTACAGCTTCAGATTCAGCAACAGATGCAATGGCTGGACTTGTACTACAGGAGAAGAATATCGAAGAATCAACGCCTGAACAATCTAAAAATGGAATAATCAAGAATTTTATAAAAATCATTTTTGGAATAGTAATAGCAAGTATTACTTTTATTGTTGTAACGTATTCCGATATTGGTGGTATAAAAATGATCAGTACTATAGGCGCTTTTCCAGCATTATGGATTGAAATAGTTGTGATTATCGGTATTGTAAAAATAGCAATAGATCCAGAAAAATATGCAGAAAGTGAGGAAGATAAAAAATGAGGTATGCATTTAGTGAAAATGAAATGGTAATAAAAGGAAGAATACAAGATTGGTCTGATTATCCAGCAGTACCTATATATGATACACCGATTTCATTGAGAGAAGGATTTAAGGCTGTTTATAAAAAAGAAATGGTTTGGTTACCTACAATTGCAGAGTTCCAATATTTTTGTCCGAGCTGTATACCAGATGTAGTTGCCAGAGGGGCTGTAATGGAAGGGAGAGAGTATCCAGAAGAATTATATGGAGGTCCAGATATGTTTGGAATTCCGTGGGAATATGAGAAGATGGTGGGCGGCTCTATGGTTCAACGGGGATATACATTG
>CAKRON010000084.1 GCA_934373455.1 uncultured Marvinbryantia sp. | reverse complement strand
GCTATGATCTGTCTTGTTTCCATGGGACGGATTCCAGCCTGGATGGTAATTATCATCATCAGCAGAGAATTTGCAATCAGTGGCTTTCGTCTCATTGCAGCTGACAACGGCATTGTGATTGCTGCCAGCTGGTGGGGCAAATTCAAAACTGTATCACAGATGATCATGATTATTTTACTTATAGCAAATCTTGGAGGAGTTTTTACTGTTTTAGAGAATATTTTCAAGTGGATTGCTTTGATTCTTACGGTGGTTTCATTGGCAGATTACATTTGGAAAAACAAAAAAGTATTAAGCATGCAGTCGTAAATACCGTCAGAAACAGAATCCCGGAATATGCCGGGATATTCAGTGGAGGATAAAATGGACGTAGAGTTAATTTCTGTAGAAATGGATTTGTCAGGTACAAAGAGTAATGATGAGCTGTTGTCTTATATGACAGATAAATGCATACAGCTTGGAATGTCAGTAACATCTCAGACAAGAGTAAATCAGCAGAATGTATATTTTTCAGAGATACTTCAGGCATCGTTGGAGCGAACTCCGGCAGTTATGATTGTTTGCAACAGCGGTATAGCTGCTACAGATATTAAGAAAATTATTTCGGATAAATTGCTGGACAAAGGTGAGCGCGCTTCGTATGAAGAAGTTGTATTAGATCGTCATGATGGAGCTGAATCAGGATGGCTCTGGAAAAAGACTGAGAAGTTTATTGCCATACTCCCAGGAACAGAAATTCAGGATGTATTTGATCATGAATTATATTCCCTTCTGCAGAAAGAACAAAAGGAAATCTCTTATTCTGCAACATTGAAATTATGCGGGATTACTGATACAAAAGTCAATGCTGAGCTAAAGTCTATGCGGGAAAAATATCCGACTGTAAAATTCACTGTCAAGACAGGAAAGGAAGATGTAATGATTCATCTCCTGGCTCAGGCGGCGGAAGAAAATACTGCAAAAAAGATGCTGAAGCCTGTAGTAAAAGCCTGTCTGGAAAAGTTTAAAGATGCTGTTTATGCAACCGATGACAGTGTGTCATTGGAAGCATCCGTTCTTGAATTATTGAAAGAAAGAGATCTTACGCTTACAACTGCAGAATCTCTGACAGGAGGTTTGCTTGCTGCAAAGTTTACGGCAGTACCGGGAGCTTCAGATGTGTTTAAGCAGGGATTTGTTACCTATTGTAACAGGGCGAAGAGAAAACTTCTGGATGTGAAAAAGACAACATTAAAGGAATATGGAGCAGTGAGTGACCGTACAGCGAAAGAAATGGCCAAAAATGGTGTGTTTGCCACCGGAGCGGATGCCTGTGTTTCTTTAACAGGTCTTGCCGGACCGGCAGCAGAAGAGGGAAAACCGGTTGGACTGGTTTACATTGCCTGCTGCTATAAAAATCGGACGGTGGTACGAGAATATCATTTTAAAGGAAATCGAAATCAAATCCGAGAACAATCTGCAACGCAGGCACTGTTGTTATTGCGTGAATGTATTTTATCAGATCAGTGAGAAGTATGATTTTTCATTTGTTGAAACATTTGAACCAAATGATCAATTTGTTTTTGCTCTTCTGAGGATTTGTTTTTTTTCAGGACAGTTAAAATTGTCTGTACTTCTTCAGAGGAAAAGTTCATATGTTGTTTCTTTGATTTAGAAGCTGCTGCCAGCAGAAAAGGCAGCAGCTCTTTTTGATTCATATGATGTACCTGTTCTGCCAGGGCAGATAATTGTTTCAGTTTGCTTATATCAATATCTGAAAGAGCCGAATCTTGCATCCATTTCTGATCCATAAACCCTCCTTTATATTTCCTGATAACTTTGATATAGTTTCAATGCAGAAAAAAGATTCAGTAAATTATCGATCTGCTGATTTTGAGCTTCACTGCCATAGTGACGCAGTTCAGACAAAAGTTCTTCCGGACTATTAGATCTTTGAGGAGAAGCGCAGGCTGTTACGGTACTGTTATAGAAGGAGATTAAATTGTTCATTTCCATCAGTTTTATAAGTATCATGCACTGTTTTTGCAGATTTTTTGGCATATAAGGAATGACGGCTTTATACATCTGAAGTTGATCGCCATTGGCAATCCTGTCTACTGCAGGTAAACCTTGATCCTGATTTTGTTCCATAAAAAATCCTTTTTGTTTAGTATATGCGCAAAAAGCAAAATTTATAATAACAAAAATTGAACGTTGCTTTTCAAGAAACATACCTTAATAATATAACAGATGTGAGAATATAAGAAAGGCTGGGGGATATGAAAACGCATGTCGTGATAGATGGTAATGCATTTTATGAAGTGGATGAAGAATGCATGAACAGGAAAAAAGAAATGGATCAAAATAAATTGGTAAAACAACAGAGGACGCAGATGATACAAGAAAGTAAAAGATCAGAGAATATATTAAAAAAATAATAAAATGGGTGTGTGCAGAAATAATTGCACACACCCATTTTCTCGAGAGAAAGATTAGAAGTTTAAGCCACAGTCTCCGTTGCAGCATAAGAGCAGCAGAAGAATCAAAAGACAGTTATTATTTTCACCACATCCACAGGAAGACTGGCCACATCCGTTTCCGCAGAATATATTCAGAAGTAAAATGATCCAGATGATAGAACATCCACAGTTGCCTGTGTTAAAAATAGAATTATTGCCTGCCCCACATCCTGAATTACATCCATTATCACATCCGCAGTTTGTTGCTGTTAAGTCACTCATGAGAAATCCTCCATATTTTTCTATACAATTCACAGTATGCGAAAGAATATTTTTGGTTACAACAAAGATGAGAAAACACCATATAAATCCAGTTCACCATAGCCCCACTCCTGATTGGGGTAAGAATATACGCTGCGTCTCTTTGCGCCGCGAATCAGATAATTTTTAGCAGAACGATTAGTCAGAAAGGAATTGTGATAGTTGGAATGCTCTATGTTCCAGTTGATCAAGAGAGCAAGAGCACCGGCAGTAACAGCGGAAGCAAAAGAGGTTCCTGATTTTCTTGTAAAAGTATTCAAAGCAGGAAGATTTGAGATTGGACTGGTGGTGGGAACCGGACCATAAACCTCTACAGCAGGAGCAGTCAAATCAGGTTTGACTTGCCCAGTCAGAGAAAATCCTCTGCTGGAAGCCAGATAAATACTGTCTGATGTGGGATCATATCCACCGGAAGTGATTAATGAAACGGTATTTCCGGGGTTTGTGATAGTCGTGTCAGGATCAGGCGTAAGAAAAAATATATCTTTTTCCATAAACCCTCGCATAGGAAGCCATATGTGAACTTCTTTTTTGATTTGGCTGATATTGCGAATTTGAAAAGACCAGATACCTTCAGTTGGTGTAATGATCCGAAGAAAAATCAGTTGAAAACCAGAATTGAATTCTGCAATTTCGTATTGTATTTCCAGAACAGAACGTTCTGCAATAAATCGATAAGTACTTTTAGATCCCTGCTTCGGTGTGATTTCAGATATGGTTTCACCAAGAGGAGATGTGACAGAAAGTGTATACAGAGATGGAGAAGCAGCCCATAATTCCATGCAGAATCCAGGATGCTGCGGCGGAACACTGATTTCGGCAAGAACAGGTTTAGTATCTGCAAAATCCGAAGATGAAAAATGATGTCCGGCACCACTTTCGTTGCCGGCTGCACAGGTACAGAAACAGTTTTGATAATCGACATAATACGTAAGAAGACGATCCAGAGAACTGCTGCCACTGTGATCGCCCTGATTTGTTCCAAGTCCCAGGCATATAACAAGCGGTTTTTCGTACAAGATAGAGAGAATTACAAGATAGCGGATTCCCATCATGATATCTGTTTCCTGAAAAATCGGTACATCTGTATTTACAAGAAAATAATTTTTCAAATAAGGCTTGGCACTTTTTAATTTTACGACAGCGATATCGGATTCCGGAGCTGCACCGAGAAATTGTTGTTGTGAAACAGGTGATCCGGCAGCCACGCCTGCCAGAAAGGTTCCATGTCCATCCACATCGCGGGAAGAAACAATGGAAAAAGGCTGTTCCGAATGGAGAGCCCGATTAATGTCCTCATTTGTAAAAGCTTTTCCATACCCCATATCATAAGGTGGCAGGTCAGATGAAATAGTCTGATCCCATATTCCAAGAATTCTGCTATTTCCGTCAGAAGTCATAAAAACAGGATTCGTAAAATCAATGCCGGTGTCAATAAAACCCATAAGAATATTTTTTCCTTTGTAGCCAAGAGAAGGCTGGGTCTGTACACGCAGGATACCTGATGAAGTGAGACTTTCATAATCCAGTGTAGTATATAGTTTGGGAATATTAGAATAGGATATTCGCAAGTCAAGTCCGACAGTATCTCTTGGAATATGAAGAACACCGATACGTCCGCCAAAGAGCTGGGCGCCAAAGGAACTGTAATTATTTAAAAAATCTTTTGTGTCAGTTTGAACAGGGACAATAAGATCTGCATAAGTATTAGATAGCACCATATTTTCTAATGTATTGCTGGTCATGATGGATTACCTTTTTGATATGTATATGTGGAACCGGAAAAAAAGAAACAATGGAAATGAGGGATTGATTTGAAGAGAGCAATAAAAGATTTAAGGGTGGAAAAGGCATGGCAGGCGGGATGGACGGGAAAAGGTATAGGAGTAGCTGTTTTGGATACTGGAATTGGAAAACATCCGGACCTGAAAAATCGTGTATTGTATTTCAAAGATTTTGTAAATGGATCATCCAGAGCATATGATGACTATGGTCATGGCACACATGTGGCCGGAATACTTGCAGGCGAAGGAACAATTTGTAAAGACTATCGCGGAATTGCACCACAGACCAATCTGATTAGTCTGAAGGTATTAGATAAAAATGGAAATGGAAGACGGGAACAGGTGATAAAAGGAATACAATGGGCAATCTGTAACAGCAGGCAGTATCAAATCAGGATACTGAATATTTCAGTGGGAAGTGTAAAAGAAGGCAATGAACAGGATGAAAAATTGATTGAAGCAGTAGAGCAGGCATGGGATCATGGAATGGTAGTAGTATGCGCAGCAGGGAATCTCGGACCTGAACATTCTACGATTACTGCACCGGGAAACAGCAGAAAAGTTATAACAGTAGGGATGGAAGAAGAGGAGGAGAATTGGTGTTCCGGGCGCGGACCAACGTCCGCCTGTGTCTGTAAGCCGGATCTTGTGGCACCTGGAAGTAAAATCTGGTCCTGTAATGCATTTTTCTCCAGTCAGAAAGGATATTATTGTCAAAAAAGCGGGACATCAATGGCAACGCCTATGGTGTCTGGTGCAATTGCACTTCTCTTGGAAAAAGAACCGTGGCTTTCCAATGTTGAAGTGAAAATGAGACTGAAAGAGGCGTCGAGAGATCTTGGAATGGAACGGTGCAGGCAGGGATGGGGGAAACTGGATGTGCCGGACTTATTGAAACTATAGAAAAATGATATTAACAAATAGAATTAAGTGTGATATATTTAAAACAGATTTTATTCAGAAGAAAGGACATATTGGGAATGGGCAAAGATAGATATGTTGCATATGTAGGTACGTATACACATGGAAGCAGTGTGGGAGTACATGTGTACGATATGGATGTGGAAGCTGGATATATGACAGAACGTGCTGTGGTGCCTGTAAATAATGCATCGCACCTGACAGTATCAACGAATGGAAAATATTTGTATTCGATTGCTGATGAAGGAGTAGAAGTACTTAAGATTAACCAGAAGACAGGAGATCTGACAGCAATTAACAAAGTTGGAATTGACGGAATGAGAGGATGTTTTCTTTCCACAGATCAACAGGGAAAGTTTTTGTTTGTAGCGGGTTATCATGATGGGAAAGTTACAGTTGTGCATACCCATCGGGATGGAAGACTCGGAAGTGTGCTGGATGGGATTTTCCATAAGGGATTGTTCAGTGTTGCAGAGAGAAACTTCAGACCGCATATCAGCTGTGTAATGCCAACTCCAGATGGAAAATTTCTTTGCGTGGTAGATTGTGGTATTGATCATATTAATATTTATAAGGTAAATCCGACAAATGGAAAACTTACGCTTCTGGATATTGTGCGATGTGATTTGGAATCCGGACCAAGACTGATTCGTTTTAGTAAAGATGGACGTTTTGCATATGTGAACTGTGAATTGAGTAATGAACTTTTGGTTTACTCCTATGATGGCAGTGAAAAGATACCGAAGTTTGAACTGATTCAGAAGGTAGATACAAGAATGGATGTACAGGAAATTGGCTGTGCCAGTTCAGGTCTTCGAATATCCCCAAGCGGAAAATATCTATATTGTTCGACTGCGGGTGATAACAGTGTGGCAATTTATTCCATTGATCAGGAAACAGGAATGGTTTCTGAAATATTGAAGCTGCCAATCAGTGGTAAATATCCAAAGGATATTGAAGTATTTCCAGATGAGAAGACACTCGTTACTTTGAATCATGAATCGAATGAAATTCGTTTTTTCACAATTGATTATGAAAAAGGAACATTGATTATGAAGGGGAAACCGATTTCAGTAGATACACCAAATTGTATTCTGATATATAAATTATCGGAAGATAATGAGATAAAAGAATAGAGAGTATAGAAAGAAAACGGTAATGACTCGACTGTCATCACCGTTTTTTTGCTCTACAGGATTAGTCGTTTTGGTTTTTATAGAAAGAAAGAATGGAATCCATTCTGGCATACATATTTGAAAAAAGAGCGTCCGTCAGTGTGACAGCAGCCATGGACTCAACAACCACAACTGCACGCGGGACGATAATCGGATCATGCCGTCCCTTTATGTTTATCGAAATCTCTTCGTGCTGTTTGTTTACGGTTGTTTGTGTGGAAGAGATCGAAGGGGTCGGTTTGAAACCAACACGAAACAGTAGAGGACTTCCGTCACTGATTCCGCCAAGTGTGCCACCGGAATGATTGGTTGCTTTGCAGATACTGCCATTGGAGTCGATTGAGAACGCGTCATTGTTCATGCTTCCGACAGAATGAGCAGCAGCAATACCATCTCCCAGTTCAAATGATTTGACAGCACCAATAGAAAACATAGCTTTTGCGAGATTGGCAGATAGTTTTTCAAATACCGGGTCTCCCAGTCCCGGGATCATACCATGAATCTGACATTCTATGATGCCTCCACAGGAATCCCCTTTTTTCTTGCAGGAATCCAGATATTCGGAAGCTTGCTGAGCAGCAGCAGCATCTGGCATGTATAAGGGGTTAAGATCTCTTTGGGACATATCCATACGTTGTGGTGAAATCTCTATTGGCCCGATAGATTTCGTGTAAGCACAAATCTGAATACCAATGGTATCTAAAATCTTGGATGCAATCGCACCTGCGGCAACACGGCCAATGGTTTCTCTGCCGGAAGAACGTCCTCCGCCCCTGTAATCACGAAATCCGTATTTTTGATCAAAGGTATAGTCAGCATGTCCGGGACGATAATAGGAAGCAATTTCAGAATAATCAGAAGATCGCTGCTGTTTATTAAACACAACGAGTGAAATAGGAGTTCCTGTAGTTTTTCCTTCAAACACACCGGATAAAATTTCAACAGAATCATCCTCTTTACGTGGTGTGGAATAACGATTCTGACCAGGTTTTCTGCGGTTTAGGAATACCTGAATATCTTCTTCACACAGAGGGAGTCCGGCAGGACAGCCATCAATTATGACACCGAGAGCTTTGCCATGGGATTCACCCCAGGTAGAAATTTGAAAATGTTTACCATATATAGAACCAGACATAGTAGCCTCCTTTAGATTTATGAATAGCTTTAAGTATAGCGAATTATGAAAAGATTGTAAAGTTTTTTGCTTTCGTTGACAAACAAAAATGAAAAATCTATAATGTGACGTAGAAGTTAGAAGAAAAGGAGTTCACGAATGAAGCTTTTAAACAAAATGGAACGAAAGTTCGGAAAATATGCAATACGGAACTTGTCCGCATATATCATTGCATTTTATGTAGCTGGTTATTTGATGGAAATTTTTACACCGAATATCTTCAACTATCTGACCCTGGAGCCGTATTATATTTTACAGGGACAGGTTTGGAGAGTGGTGACCTGGCTGCTGGTTCCGCCATCATCCCTGGATCTGTTTACAATTATTATGCTGTTTTTCTATTACTCAGTAGGAAATACGCTGGAACGAACATGGGGAGCGTTCAGATATAACGTATATATCTTTGGCGGCGTAATTGCGATGGTTCTCGGTGCCTTTCTCTTATACGGAATATTAGGAGGCAGGGTTCAGTTTGGAACATTGTTCACGACATATTATGTAAATTTGTCTATTTTCCTTGCATTTGCAGCAACGTACCCGGATACGCAGGTTCTGTTGTACTTTTTAATTCCAATTAAGATGAAATGGCTTGGTATCTTTTATGCAGTCATACTTGCGTTGAATTTCTTCAGCAGTGGATGGATTTATAAAATAATGATGGTCATGTCTATGCTGAATTTTATTGTATATTTCATCGGAACACGGAATCTGAAACGATATTCTTACAAAGATCAGAAAAGAAAATGGGATTATCAGAAAGCTGTAAATCAGCGACAGACTAAAGAGTATAAAAATGCAAATGGTACGATTACACGTCATAAATGTGCTGTCTGCGGACGGACAGAGCTGGACGGAGATGATCTGGAATTCAGATTCTGTTCTAAATGTGACGGTAATTATGAATATTGTCAGGATCATTTATTTACTCACGAGCATGTTCATAAATCATAAAACAGTTAGAAGGAAGCAGCATGAAAAAAATCTTTTGTTATAAGATAAAATCAAGAATTTTGACAGGAATACTGATGATATTGATTCCTGTTATATCATTATGTTTGATGGAAGGATACACCCATGTTCCATGGGATTTGACGTTACCGATTTTCTTGCTGAATCTGACAGGATATTATCTGATTTATCTGCTTGGTACATTTATATTTGGCGGTGTGGCAGGAGGATATACTTTTGCCACGCTGCTTTTTATGTGTTGCGGTCTGGCAAATTACTGTGTAGTAAGTTTCCGGTCATCGCCTATTGTACCTTGGGATATTTATTCTGTTCGAACAGCAGTATCTGTGGCAGATAATTACCATTTAGATATAAGTGGAAGATTGATCGGAATAGTAATCGGATTTCTTGTACTTGTATTTATTTCAAGGCATTTGAGCTTGAGAGCGAAGAAGATGCAGATACGTATGGCTGGTATGGTATTATCTGTTGTGTGTTTATTTGGATATGTAGAAGCAATGGGAAATGATACGGTGATTGACTCAGCCGGATTGGATACCACATTATTTACTCCAAATGTATTATATCGAAATAATGGACTTCTTGGTGGTTTCGTCGGAAATATTCGTTATCTGAAAGTAGAAAAACCGGAAGGATATTCAGCTAAAGCAGTAGAAAAGATTGCCCAAAACTATCACACAGCGGAAACGGTAACAGAAAAACAGGATTTACCTAATATTATTGTAATTATGAATGAAGCATTTTCTGACTTATCCGTGTTTGGAGATTTTTCTGTCAGTGAAGACTATATGCCGTTTATTCATTCACTGGATAAAAATGTATTAAAAGGACATGCATATGTCTCAGTAAAGGGCGGAAATACGGCAAATTCTGAATTTGAATTTCTGACAGGAGATTCTATGGCATTTATGCCAACGGGAAGTGTGCCATATCAACAGTATATAAAAAGTGAAATACCGAGTCTGGCTTCAAGGCTTAATGAACTGGGATATACAACTACGGCAATACATCCATACTATGGCACGGGATGGTGCAGAAATATCGTATATCCATTACTTGGTTTTGATCAGTTAATTTTTAAAGATGAGTTTGTTTCGCCAAAGAAGATACGAAATTACATAAGTGATGAATCAGCATTTCAGAAAATTATTGATTTATATGAAGAAAAAGATGCAGATGAGAAATTATTTACATTTGAAGTCACTATGCAGAATCATGGCGGATACAGCAAAGATACCGAT
The DNA here is from genome assembly GCA_934373455.1 of uncultured Marvinbryantia sp. Taxonomy (GTDB): domain Bacteria; phylum Bacillota; class Clostridia; order Lachnospirales; family Lachnospiraceae; genus Marvinbryantia. The sequence goes on along the minus strand of CAKRON010000084.1, from coordinate 725 downwards.
GATTTCAGTGAGTCTGTTTATCTGACGGATGAAACCAGTCAGGGAACCCAGGTGCGTGCGGCAGAAAAATATCTTACACTCATTCAAAAAAGTGACGAAGCATTTAAAAATCTGGTTGAATACTTTGAAAAACAGCAAGAGCCTACGATCATATTGATGTTTGGAGATCATCAGCCTTCTGATTATATTACGAATGTGATATTAAGAGAATTAGGCCTGAATCGTGATGAATCAGATGATGTGTATTATAATAATTATATTGTGCCGTATATTATGTGGTCCAATTATGATATGAATACTACACCGGTGGAAGATATCAGTTTGAATTATCTTGGTGGTATGTTAATGGAAAAAGCTGGTATTGGACTGACCGGATATCAGCAGTATTTGAAAGATATGCAGAAAGAATTTCCGGTAATTACAGCTAATATGGTAATGGATGTCAACAAAAACCGGATGGCTGAGACAGATGCACAGTCAGAATGGATTGAAAATTATCAGAAACTTGTATATAATCATCTCTGCGATAAAACAGGGAAACTTACAGACTTTTTTGAATAGAAAATAGAAATTTTGTTTGAGTGAAAAATAATGCTTGCAAAATGGAATAGGATGTGTTAAGATAATTTCCGGTTGATAAAACCGTTGGCCGGCGTGTCGGAATGGCAGACGAGGCAGACTCAAAATCTGTTGTGGGCAACCACGTGCGGGTTCAAGTCCCGCTG